>CAZUOY010000021.1:0-26586 GCA_964622315.1 uncultured Oscillospiraceae bacterium
CAGAAGCTGCCCATCTTCTCCGGCGCGGGCATGAAGCACAACGAGCTGGCGGCGCAGATAGTCCGTCAGGCCCGCGTGGGCGGCGAGGATGAGGAATTCGCGATAGTTTTCTGCGCCATGGGCGTCAAAAACGACACGGCGGAGTATTTTAAGCGCGATTTTGAGGAGGCCGGCGCGCTGGGCCGCGTCGTCATGTTCCTCAACATGGCCTCAGACCCCATCATCGAGCGCATACTCGCGCCCCGCTGCGCGCTGACGGCGGCGGAATACCTCGCCTTCACGCAGGGCTGTCATGTGCTGGTCATCATGACCGACATGACCAGCTATTGCGAGGCTCTGCGCGAGTTTTCGTCCTCCAAGGGCGAGATACCCTCCCGCAAGGGCTTTCCGAGCTATATGTACTCCGACCTCGCCTCACTCTATGAGCGCGCGGGCATGATACGCGGTCTGCCCGGCAGCGTCACGCAGGTGCCCATTCTGACGATGCCGAACGACGATATAAGCCACCCCATACCCGACCTCACGGGCTATATCACCGAGGGGCAGATAGTCCTCTCCCGCGAGCTGGAGCAAAAGGGGATATACCCGCCCGTGGCCATACTGCCCTCGCTGTCGCGTCTGATGAAGGACGGCGTGGGCGAGGGCTTCACCCGGGCGGACCACGCGGACCTCTCAAACCAGCTTTTCGCCTCCTACAGCGCCGTCGCCGACGCGCGCAGCCTCGCCTCCGTCATAGGCGAGGACGAGCTTTCCCCGCTGGACCGCAGCTACCTTACCTTCGGCAGCCGCTTCGAGCGCGAGTTTCTGAACCAGTCACCCCGCGAGGACAGGAGCCTCGACGCGACGCTCAACCTCGGCTGGGAGCTTTTGAAGATTCTACCGCGAAGCGAGATGAAGCGTATACGCGACGAGTATCTTGATAAGTACTGGCCCGTTGAGGCGAAGAAGGATACGGAGGCATAAAGTATGCCCAAACAGATTAACCCGACGCGAATGGAGCTTACCCGCCTTAAAAAGCGGTTAAAGACCGCCGCGAGAGGTCACAAGCTTTTAAAGGATAAGCGAGACGAGATGGTTCGCCGCTTTATCGAAATAATCAAGCGCAACAAGGAGCTTCGCGAGGAAGTGGAGGAAAAGCTTTCCGCGGCAATGGGGCGCTTTGCGGTAGCACGCGCCGAAATGGGTAACGCCGCCGTGGAGGAGGCACTAATCTACCCCGTGCGCACGGCGGAGCTTAAAACAGGTCTTAAAAACATAATGAGCGTTGATGTGCCGACAATTAAGCTTACTTCAAACGTTAACAGCTCGGTGGAGCTTCCCTACGGCTTTGCGTTTACCTCAAGCGAACTGGACGGCGCGGTGCTTGATTTGGCTTCGCTGTTGCCGCTTTTAATCGAGCTTGCAGAGGTCGAAAAGTCCTGCAATATGCTCGCGGACGAAATTGAAAAGACACGCCGCCGCGTGAACGCCCTGGAACATGTAATGATACCAGAAATGGAGCAACAGATTAAGTACATTACAATGAAGCTTGAGGAGAATGAGCGCGGCACAAAGATACGCCTTATGAAGGTAAAAGAAATGCTGCAAAAGGCAAAGTAAACGATAATGAAAGAGCGAGCCGTTCGGCTCGCTCTTTTTGTTATTTTTGTGGGCAAAGAAAAATCAGCCTATCGCCTTTTTTCCCGTTACCGCCGTGCCGAGCGCGTCCGCCCAGCTTTCGGTGTAGCACGCGCCATAGGTGAGGTGTTTTCTTTCGCGGTATTTCTGGAAATACGGAATCGTGCCCCAAATGGTGGAGGGTATGCCGATAATAATCAAGTAAAGCGGTCCGAGCATTAGTGACTGGAAGGTGTGACCGTACTCGTGAACAGCCATTCTGTCGCAAAGCGTCTCGTCGGTTTCGCCCGCCGTATCCTTATAGCTGTTTTTAAACCTGCCCGCCTTTGTGCGTTTAGGGTCGCTCGTGAAGGTAAAAAGCCCGAGCGATATTCCGCTGAAGCTGTTCCAGCGTGTCATTACACTGCCGCCGAAAAATTCGTGCGGCTCTTTTATATTAATCAGGAAAAGTATAAGTCCCAAAAGGGTCTGGGGAAGCCCCCAAGTACACTGGAGAAGTATGTAAAAGGGATGCCACCATTTAAGCTTCATTTTTACACCTCTCACTCTATCGGCTCGTCGCGGATAAAATCACCATCAATAAAGAAGGTCGCCGTTTTGCCCGTGAACTTAATAAGCGCAAAATTCTCGTCCTTTACCCCGTTCGGGAAGTAAGGACGCATCCACTCGGTCCAAAGCCGTTCCTTTTCGGACAGGTCGTCGATTACCTCTGCTGTTCCCGAAAGGGTGACGCTGTCCGGCGCGAGAAAGAAGCAAACGCTTGCCTTGGGGTTGGTTTTTAAGTGGCGCACCTTTGTTCCGTCAAGCCCCGTCGAAAAGAAGATATCCTTATAGCTGTCGCGTCCAATTACGCCCAGCACGCAGCTTCTCGGATAGCCGTCCTCCGAGACGGTGGTGAGTACGGCGTCGTTGCACTTTTTAAGCATTTCAAACGCCTTGTCTTCGAATTCTTGTTTTGTCATTTCGTTTCCTCGCTATTCCCTTGATTGATATATTAATTATATCATACAAGAGAACGGGATTAAACAGAAACTCGTTTTTTGTAGCGTTCTTTTGTGAGATACTTGTTTCTTGTCGCAAGCCCGCCGCGGATATGCCGTTCCGCTTTGTTGTATGCGAGTATCGCGCCGCACCTGCGCCAAAGCGTCGGATTAATACGGCGAAGTCTCTTAGTAATATCGTTATGTACCGTCGACTTACTTACCGCGAACTTTTTTGCCGCACCGCGTACAGTGTCGCCTGTTTCTACGATATATCGTGCTATTAGCTCAGCGCGTTCCGCAAATTCTTCCATTCCCCGTTCACCTTTCATAGTTAAAGCTTGTTCAATACTATTCAGGAAAACGTGAAAATATGAAAAATCGGCGGGTTCACCGCCGATTTTTTAATTTCATTAAATTACTTTCCGAAGGTCTCGCGCATCTGTGCAAGAGCGATATTGTTGCCAACGGCTTCAAAGGCGACCTCGCTTCCGCCGTTATCTATTACCATGTAAAAACCGCCCGAGCCGTCAAAGAAGCTAATTAGCTTGTCGCTGAACATAGACGAAAATTCGTCGATAAAATAATCGTTTGTCTTATAAACGTAGACAAAATCCGCCTCCTGCTCGCGTAGATATTCGGAAAAGTTTTCACGGTTCGCGCGAACGCCATAGTCGGGCATAGTGGCGTCTGACGTATCCATCGGAACAAAGTTACCGCCGCCGAAGGTCTTTATAATGTATGCGGGCTGCATGGCGTAGTTATACACAAACCACTCGCCGCCGGTCGACTCCTGACAGACAAAGTAAATACGGTCTTCTACCGTCAGGTCCTTACTGAACTTTCCGCCCGTGTTTTGAATGTAGGCGCGTATGTCGTTCATACCGGCGTTTACCTTCCAGCTTGTGAAAACGTATTGGTCGGGGTGAACGGGACAATAGTAGAAATGCGCCGCCATAAGCAGAGCGCATACGCCCGTTCCCAGCGCGAGCGTAAAGCGTTTCCAGAAGGGCTTAGTTATCTCGAACATACAAACGCCGAAGGAAACGAGCATCCAGCCGAAAACGTGACTCGAAATGTATCGTCCGAAGGAGATAAGCTCATACTCGGCTGTGTGGTAGAAGATAGCCGTGTAAAGGTATGCCATAAAGACGTAATAAAGCGCAAAGCCGCAGAGCATAAGGAAGCTCATAAGTGAGGTTCGAAGAATCTGCTTTTTCGACTTAGTAAACAGCGAAATCACAACAGGAAGCAGCGTGAACAGAAGAATCATCTCCAGCATAGTGCCTATCGTGAAAAGCTGTCGGGTCGGTATCTCGGCTATCATTTTACTGAGGATTGTGTTAAAGTACGGGTCCTTACCGGTGAAGATTTCAAGCGCCGAATACTCATAAAAGACCTCGACTCGCGGAATATGGGTGACGGTGTTGAAATGAAGCGTCCACGAAAGGTAACTCGCTATCTCGGTTACAAAGAGAAGAAGCGGATATATAAGCAAAAGGAGCTTGGATTTTTTATTAAAGAGCGTATCTGTCGGATAACGTTTGAAAAGCACCATATCGGCGGTAATAATTGCCGCGGCGATAAGTCCCAAAGCAAAACCGACATCCTTCGTAAGCGGCAGGAGCATCAATCCGACAATAACCGCGAAAAATTTCGGAAGACTTCGCGTGTCGTCGCTAAAGTAGATTAGTAACGGCGCGGCGAACACATAGCCGAGAATGTAGTCGGCGTAGCTTGTACAGTAAGCAATAAGTCCGTCGAGCGACCACCAGAAAACATAGATACAAGCCAACGAAAAGAAGGCGGTCACAATGATAGAAACAGGCTTTTTCCAATCTATTCTCGCAAAGAAAATCGTCATAACGGCCATCTTGATAACCGAGTATGCAAGGTACACCTTATATTCCGTGAAAGCGCCACCGAAGAACTGAACAAAGAAGCTGAAAACAGGAAGCGCCGGTGGGTACGAAATATTAATCATGCTGCTTTCAAAAAGGGTGTATAGCTGACGGTGCTCAAATACATTCTTCGCCGCCGTGCCCCAAAAAGAAAACTCGTCCCATACCAGGAAGGAAGCGCCCTCCGCCTTGAGTGCGAAAAAGAAGAATATGCACGCCGCCGTGAAAAAAGCGACTCCGGGTGTTAAGAAGGCCTTAAGGCTTGCACCGAGCTCTTTTCGTTTCAGATAGAAAACGTATACAAGCGAGAAGACCGCGAAAGCGAAGACCACAAGTCCCGCTATATAAAGCAGGTTAAGTATCCCGAAAAGACACATAAAAAGGGTAAGTCCCGCAATAGTGACGAAGGGGGTAATTGCGCTGTTCAGCTTAAAGCGAACGCACAGGAAAAAGCTTATTGCAAGAATCGCGAGCAGGCTGATGAAAAAATCCATATGTTCTCCTTCTACATAAGAAAATAGTTAGCAAACAGCTCAAGCGAAGCAAGCGCCGTGAGCGAGCCGCAGACCGCAAGACAAGCTCCGTCACGGCTTGACTTTTCGACGTTTGCAAAAACAAGGGTTCTCGAAAGCGCTCTTGAGATGAGCGCCGCGAGCGACGGAACAATAGGTATAAAATAGCGGGCTTGAACCCCTAAAATTGACGAGGAGCCGAGGGTTGACCACATAGCATAAAAGCCCGTAACTATTACGGCGTAGCTTACCGCCGTGACCAACGCGTGTATTACCGTGTCGCTTTTCTTATATTCGCGCGAGGTGTCTGCATATAAAGCCGCCGCTAAAACAATTACGACAGGCGTCAGCAGGTTGGTAAGCAAGCAGGTTGCGTCCAGTGCTCCGAGAACGCCCAAGGAATTGAGATAGAACGAGTTTGCGTAGCCGTCCGCTACCATTACAATCGCATACCTCAGCGGGTTGGAAAGAACATACTTAATCTGGGCGAGCTTGTCTACCCCCTCAAGATAAACGGTGGGCGGAATGTTTACAGCGAAAAGCCCTGCGTAGATTAGCGAGCCGATATAGACGAGCGCGCCGAAGCCGACGAACAAGATTAGAGCGGGCAGCTTCTTTGTCTTAGCTTTGTAGCTGTCCTTAGGTATCGTCAGCAGTAGCAAAGCGAGCGGGAAGTAGATAGGCTTAATTAAGATTATAACGCAGAACATAGCCGCCGCAAGCCACATATCCCGTGAGGAAAATTCCTCTTTAAAGAGAAACCCCAGAAGCAGGATAAAGGCGGAAAGAAACATTGAGTCGTAGGAAAGGGTCGCCGCCATAAACACGGTGAGTGGGAAAAGTGATGTCAGTATAACAGCACCGCGATAGCGTTTCGCAAGCTTTAGCGCAAGGAACGCGCAAAGAGCAAACACCGCCGTGTTTACAAGCCGTCCCGCGTATAAACAGGCAAGAGCGTCACCGCCGAACAAATTGACAATCGCCATGCCCGCGGCGGCAGGGATATAAGGAAGAATAATCTGAATACTACAATGTACGTCCGCCGCGTCGTCGCCGGCGAGGTACTGTGAAAACAGGTCGTATATCGTCGCGCCTCCCGGCTCAAGAATGTTGTGCCGAAGCTGTCCCGGGAATTTTTCGCATAGTAAGTTGACATCGTCCGGATAAACGTAGTCATATTCAAAGCTCAGCTGTCCGCGTGAAAGTGCATAAGCTCGAAGATAATGGTTCTGTTCGTCGGGTGCTTGAAGCGGAGCGAGTGCGAAGGTGAAGACAATGCCTGTCGCGGCGATGATAGCCGCAAGCTTTTCATGCGGCTTTTTAAGCCGCGCTATTATGAACCACACGGCGGCGTACGCGGCGCTCACCGCGATAAAGCCGAGCGGGAGGATAAAGCTCTCGGTGCCGCGCAGGGTTGAAAAGGTGTGCGCCGCAATAAACAGAGCAAGAAGTGAAAGCCCGCAGACGACACAGTAAAGCGCGAACCACAGCCGTGGGCTCTCGCCCTTTTTAAAGATAAAGAAGCGAACAACAGTATACAATGAGTATAACATAACCAATGATACAACCCACAGTAATAATCTGGAGAGGCTAAATACCTCCGAAACTACCAATGGGCTGAAGACCACGCCGCTGAAGCTGACGGTGGAGCGCACCGTCTCGGTAGGATAAATTCTGACGCTGTCTATCTGACTCGCTGATATATAAGCGGTATAAACTCCGTCGCCGCTTAGGACAAGCGGCGCTGTGAAATCACCGTAAATTCCGTTCACCGTACCCGTGTAATAGATAACAGCTTCGGTTCGGTCTGCCTGAGAACGGCAGAAACTAACTTCGATATCCTTTACGGGACCAAGTCCGAGGTTTTCGGCAAAGAAATAGGAATTGTAGGCGAGCGCATAATATTCATCGCCGTCGCGCTTCTCAAATTCCCAATTGTCAAAGTCAGCCGCCGAAAGCTCGGTGCGCTTATACTCCGTCGCAGAGGTTCTGTTAGAAAGCGCGACAAAAAGAAATTCAAAAAGAACGGCGAGAACTAACGATACCGCGCCGACAGCGAGAAGTCTTTTCGTTTTGCCCGTCAAAGGCTTTTTCATCTGCTTCCTCCGTTAAAGCTCAATCAGCTCATCTGCGACAAAATCGCGCTTAGCGGTTTTCCCGAGCACGCTGAACCACTTAATTGGCGAAATGCCGTTTCCCGGGCGCTTTACGTCGAGATTTCCGCTCGTAAAGACCTCGCCTTGCTTTATGTCACGCGCGGCAACAATGCTTTTGCGTGCAATATTTATGTTTCGCGATTCCGACGCGGAGGGAACCTTTATGCCCGTACCGAGCGCCTTTTCTATATTCCGTATCGCCGAGACCATAGCCTTCAATTCGGTCGGCTCAAGGCTGCAGGAATGGTCGGGGCCGGGCATGGTTTTATCGAGTGTAAAGTGCTTTTCGATAACCTCGGCTCCGAGCGCTACGGCGGCTATCGGTGCTTCTATGCCGAGAGTGTGGTCAGAGTAGCCGACCTTGCCCGAAAATCTTTCGCGAAGGGTGAGCATAGCTTTAATGTTAGCGTCGCAAAACGGCGTGGGATAATCGGTATTACAGTGAAGAAGGGTAATTTCAGGCGTTCCGTTATCAAGCATAGTCTGGCGTGCGTAGGCAACCTCGTCGAGCTTGCTCATTCCGGTTGACATTATTACGGGAAGGCGGGATTTCGCCGCCGCGAGAAGAAGCGGAAGATTGGTTATTTCACCCGAGGGAATCTTGAGATAAGGCACGCCGAGCGAAACGAGGAAGTCGAGACTTTGAAGGTCAAACGGGGTGGATAGGAATAGAATATCCTTTTCCTCGCAATAGTCCTTCAGAATACGAAAGCTGTCATAGGAGAGCCACAGCTTCTTCACCATATCCAGCTGGCTCTCGTCAGAGCCGGTGCTCTCCTTTTGATACTCCGCCTTCTGCGCAAAGGTGGAGATTACCTTTTCGGGAATAAAGGTTTGAAATTTTACCGCGTCGGCGTGTGCTTCCGCCGCGGCGTCTATAAGCTTCTTCGCAAGCTCGATATCTCCGTTATGGTTTACTCCTGCCTCAGCAATAATAAAAACTGACATTGCAAAATCTCCTTTAGTCGGGAACGCGAAGATTAAACATACCCTCGTGCTCCTTGTATTCTTCAAGCTGCTCCTTAGTAAGGGTATCAACAACGTATACGTTGAGATACCGTTTGCCGAAAAGCACGCTTTCTTTATAGGTTTCAAAGAAACAGTCTATCTCAACTATTCCCCACATAGCCGCCTCGCACGCGTCCGCGGCGATAGCCCACCCGTAAACGAAGCTTCCGTCAGACGAGGTGATATACAGTAAATCGCCGTAGTTATACTTGTCGGGGTCAACGGCAACCATGCCCTGAACAAGTCTCATTCCGCTTGAGCCGTATACGCCGGGCTTGAAGCTGTAAGCGGTGCAGGGTGCGCTCTCTGTCACGCTGATATACGAGGAGGGAACGCCGTTTTCAATTATCACGTCGGTGTATTTTGAGCCGTCTATGGGCGACGCGGCGGCGGTGCTGTCTCCTAAGAGTGTTACCTCGTTGTACGCAGGCTCCTCAACGGTAACGCCGACGGTCTCGGTGTCGTAGTAAACGCCGTCAACAAAGCGGTCCACATAATCGTAGTAGGCGCTGCCCGAGAAGCCCTGTCCTTCGTTCATTACCCGTTCCTCACCGTCGGGAAGAAGCGGCGAGGGCTTAACAACCTTTTCGCTTTTCATCTCCTCAAACACGGTGCGGTAGCTGAGCGTTACCCGCTGAATTGTGATTTCGCATGACTCGCTCAGCGCCGTTTCAGCCGTTGGCGCAATTAAGTCATACTCGTTATAAGTGAGGCTGGAGCGTTCTATTGCCTCCGCGACCGTCATACCGGCCGTAACGTAGACGGTGGCTACAGTGCCGCCGGTTTTTATATAAACAGGGAAGGCACGTTCAACCTCGGCGCGTTTCAAGGGAAAAAGAGGGCTGAACATATCGCCAACTGTGAATCTGTCCTCCTCGCGTGCGCCAAACAAGTCATTTGCGCTTTGCTCGGTGACGGGTAAAAAGGAAAAGGTAAACGCAGAAAGCTTACCGCCGTCATACAGTGCGTAGAAGCCCGCGTCTGTAAGCGCGAAGAAAGCAAGAGGAAACAGTAGCAGAAATACACAAAAACAGCAGAAAAAAACCTTATATGGCTTAACACCTGCCGCGTTGGGCGTGCTTTCCGTCGCCGCCTTTTTTGAAGGTGACGGCTCGGATTTCTTGTTTTTCTCAGCTTTTAATGCTTTAGGTGTCTGCTCGGCTTCAAGCGGCTCCAAGACAAGCTCGGAGGAAAGGTCAACAGACTCATAAATTGGTTGAGTGCGCTTCTTTGAAGGCTTGTCGGTCTTTGGCGCCTTGAAGCGTCTTGGAACGGAAAACTCTCTTGTGTCGCTCAGCTCGTCGATTTTTGTAGCGGCCCTTCGCTTTGGCTTGCTGACTTCTGAAACGGGCGCATCTGACAAGTTCTTTTCTGAAGCCGCTGTCGCGGTTTCAGCGCTCTTGACCTTTGGGCGGCTTTCTTTTCTTACAACCTGCCGCTTCTCCTCAGCCTCTCCCGAAAGCTTTTTAAAAAGCTCGTTAGCCTCCGCTTCGGTAATAACAATATTTCTTCCGCTTATCGCGCGTTTTCGCTTTGTACGCTCGGCGGAAATCTGCTTTTTTAACTCCTCGTTGCTTTTGACAATGTCTGCCGCGGAAAGCCCTTTCTTTTGTGCGTCAAAAAGCAGCTCCTTCGCGAGAAGCTCGGCGTCGGAAAGTAAAGGCTCGTCTTTCTTAAGCAGACTGTCCACCCTTTCGGGGGTAAGCAGATTGTTTTCAGACGGCGTTGGAACAACAAAGCCTGCTTTATATTTAATTTGATTTTTCTTCTTGTTTTTCTGTGTCATAAGCTCCCAGTCCGCTTACGTTCCCGCTCTGAAGCGCCGTAAAGGTTCGCCGCAGAAAGCCTGGGTAATCCTTTTCCTTTTCGGTTAAAAAATCAAGCAGTCGCTGGCGTTCGGAATGACCGTCCATAGGGCAGGCACTTTTTACGACAGGCAATTCGCTTCGCCTTACGGCGTTTTCGATTTCTCTTTCTTCGCAGAAGATGAGAGGGCGTATCATAGTAATATTCTTTCTTGAAAGATAGGTGCTCGGCGCGAAGGCGGCTAATCTTCCCTCGTTAAATAGATTCATAAAGAAGGTTTCAACCACGTCGTCCATATTGTGCCCGAGCGCAATCTTGTTGCAGCCATTCTCCACGCAAAGGTCGTGAAGCGCACCGCGGCGCATACGCGCGCAAAGAGAGCAGGGGTTCTTTTCCTTACGTATATCAAAGATAATCTCACTGAGATTTGTGCGTTTGATTATGTGGCGAACGCCTAAGCTTTCGCAAAGGGCGCTTACAGCCGAAAAGTCGGCGTCGGCGTTGCCAAAGCGAGGGTCAAGGGTCAGTGCGACAAGCGAGAAGCTTTTTGGGTAGTAGCCGCGTAACGCCGAGAGCCCCGAAAGAAGCGCAAGCGAATCCTTGCCGCCCGAAACGCCGACGCCGATAACGTCACCGTCTTCAATCAGCGAGTAGCACTCTGTCGCCTTTCTTATCTTTCCCTCAAGCTGCCGCATACTAAATCACCTTAAATATATATTTTACACTATATAAAAGGGTTTTAACAACCCCTTAGAGGAAATTGCGTTGTAAGCTGAAACTAAGCACAAGAACAAAGCCGTGGCGAAATGAACAAAGCCGTGGCGAAATGAACAAAGCCGTGGCGAACAGCCAGTATTTTTGCTTTAAGGAGAATCTGAAAGATTCTCTCAAGAACAAAGCCGTGGCGAAAAGCCAGTATTTTGATTTTAAGGAGAATCTGTAAGATTCTCTCAAGAACAAAGCCGTGGCGAACAGCCAGTATTTTTGCTTTAAGGAGAATCTGAAAGATTCTCTCAAGAACAAAGCCGTGGCTAAAAGCCACGGCTTTGTTTATTTTTATTGTTTTTTCCTTGCCGTTGCTCTTGCTCTTTCCGCGTGGTCAAGCTGGGCTTTTCTTATGCGAAGCGACTGTGGAGTTACCTCAAGAAGCTCATCGTCCGCGAGGAACTCAATGCACTGCTCAAGCGAAAGATTGCGGAAGGGAACGAGCCGCAACGCGTCGTCCGAGCCAGAAGCACGCGTGTTGGTAAGCTGCTTCTTCTTGCAGACGTTTACGACAAGGTCCTCGTTCTTCGGGCTTACGCCGACGACCATGCCCGCGTAAACCTTTGTGTTCGCGCCGATAAAGAGCGCTCCGCGTTCCTGCGCGTTATAAAGCCCGTATATTACCGATTCGCCTGTTTCAAACGCTATAAGTGAGCCTGTGCTTCGTTTGTTGATTTCACCCTTATATTCGCCGTAGCTGTCAAAGACGGCGCTCATAATTCCTTCGCCGCGCGTGTCGGTCATAAACTCGTTTCTGTAGCCGAACAGTCCGCGCGAGGGGATAAGAAACTCAAGCTTCATTCGCTCGCCCTGCGGCGTCATTGTGATAAGCTCGCCCTTGCGAGAGCCGAGCTTTTCCATAACGCTTCCGACGCACTCGGACGGCACGTCCGCCACGAACCGCTCAAACGGCTCCTGTTTTTTGCCGTCAATCTCCTTAATAAGCGCGTGGGGAGGGCCGACTTGAAATTCGTAGCCCTCGCGGCGCATAGTTTCAATTAGAATGGAGAGGTGCATTTCGCCGCGCCCCAGCACGCGGAAGGTGTCAGTGGTGTCGGTTTTTTCCACGATAAGCGAAACGTCCTTCAAAAGCTCGCGGAAAAGCCTGTCGCCGAGCTGGCGAGAGGTTACGAATTTGCCCTCTTGACCCGCGAACGGGCTGTCGTTGACCGAAAAGCTCATTTCGACGGTTGGCTCGGATATTTTGACGAAATCAATCGGCGTTACGTCCTCTATAGAGCAAACGGTGTTACCGATATTGATATCCTCAATTCCGCTGAACGCCACTATGTCGCCGACAATAGCCTTGTCCACGTTTTCGCGCTTTACGTCCTCAAATTGGAATATAGCTGTGATTTTAGCTTTTTTATGAAGCTCGGGCTTGTGGTAGTCGCAGACGACGACCTCTTGGTTCACGCTGATTTCGCCCTTCTCCACCTTACCAATCGCGATACGTCCGACGAACTCGTTATAGTCAATGGAGGAAACGAGCATACCGAGCGGAGCCTTCTCGTCACCCTCAGGCGGTTTGATGTAACTCAAAATTGTGTCGAAAAGCGGCACAAGGTCGGTTCCGTCCACGTTCGGCGAATAGCTTGCCGTACCCGCCCTTCCCGAGCAGAACACCATAGGGCTGTCCAGCTGCTCAGAGGTGGCGCCGAGGTCCATAAGAAGCTCAAGCACCTCGTCCACAACCTCGGGAACACGGGCATCGGGGCGGTCAACCTTGTTTATTACAACAATGAGCATAAGCCCGAGAGCCAGCGCCTTTTCAAGCACGAAGCGGGTTTGCGGCATAGGTCCCTCCGCCGCGTCGACAAGCAGCAGAACACCGCTTACCATTTTAAGCACACGCTCCACCTCGCCGCCGAAATCGGCGTGCCCGGGAGTATCAACGATATTAATTTTTACGTCCTTATAGGTACAGGAGGCGTTCTTCGCGAGGATAGTAATTCCACGCTCGCGCTCTAAATCGCCCGAATCCATTATGCGGTCGGCTACCACCTGGTTCTCGCGGAACGCTCCGCTTTGCTTTAGCATTTCGTCAACAAGGGTGGTCTTGCCGTGGTCAACGTGGGCGATAATTGCTATGTTTCTTAAATCTTCTCTTATCAAAATAAAACCTTCTTTTATAGATATACTAAGATATTATACCAAAACAATAGAAAAAGTACAGCATTTTCAATAAATTTTTTCGTTAGTGTTGTCGCAAATGACCAAAGATGATATACTTCTTTAATAAAGAAAAAGCGAATGGGAATAAAATTATGACAAAAAGCGAGATTCAAAAACAGTATATCAACATAATGTGCCATCCGTCAGATGAGGGAACCCTAATTATCGGCAAGGATAAGGTCGCGATAATCGACTGCGGAATGGCGTTCTGTGCCCCCGAAAAGATAAAGAAAATAAAGGCTATAATCAAAGACAGACCCGTGGACTATATTATCGCGGGTCACAGCCACTATGACCATATAGGCTCAATTCCGCATATGAAAAAGGAGTGGAACAGCCTAAAGGTTATCTCCTCGGAGTATGCGGCGACGGTGTTTACGAAGCCGGGCGCACTTAAAACGATACGCGAGCTTTCAATCACTGCGGCAAAGACCTATCGAGAAGACGACGCGGCGCTTGCTGAGTATGTGAACGATTACGACGACAAGGATTTTCACACCGACATTATTGTCCGTGAGGGCGATAAAATAGACCTCGGCGGCATAACCCTTGAGGTAATAGCGACACCCGGGCACACCCGCGACGCGATAAGCTTTTACATTCCCGAATGGAAGCTTATTAAGGTGGACGAGACTCTCGGAGTGCTGACCTCGGAAACGACGATGTATCCCGTATATCTTGTTAGCTATCTTCTCGCGAGGGAAGCGATAGAAAAATGCTCGCGATATGACGCTGAATATATCTCCTCGCCGCACTACGGGCTTGTGAGCGACGAGGTCGCAAAAGGCTACTTCAAGCTTGCTATGGACACGATAAACGAGTGCCGCGATATTCTTTTAAAGGGCTACTACGAGGGAAAAAGCGAGGAGGAGCTTGTTGAGGTTTTCGCCGTGCGATACCGCAACGGCAACCTTGTCGATAAGCAGCCGTACGAGGCGTTTATGCTGAACACCGTCGTTACGATAAGAACCACAATTAAGGAGTGCGCAGAAAAGCGTGCTTAACAAAAGTAAAAGCCTCCGATTTAATTCGGAGGCTTTTACTATCTCAACTTTAAGCGTGACTGCTACGCTAATAACATTATACTAAAAAACAAGAGCCTTTTCAATATATTCGCGAAGGTCTTCGATTTTTATGCGCTGCTGCTCCATAGAGTCGCGGTCGCGTACGGTTACGCAGCCATCGGTTTCTGTGTCGAAATCGTAGGTAATGCAGAAAGGGGTTCCGATTTCGTCCTGGCGGCGGTAGCGCTTGCCGATAGAGCCGGCCTCGTCGTAATCGACCATAAAGTATTTTGAAAGCTCGTCGTGAACCTTAACAGCGCCCTCGGAAAGCTTTTTGGAAAGAGGCAGAACGCACGCCTTGAAGGGCGCAAGGTAGGGGTGAAGGTGAAGCACCACACGGGTGTCGCCCTCGCCTATCGTTTCCTCGTCGTAGGCTTCCACTAAAAAGGCAAGAAAGACTCTGTCAGCGCCGAGCGACGGCTCAATGACGTGAGGAATATAATGCTCGTTCGTTTCAGGGTCGAAATATTCTATGTCCTTACCAATCTGCTTGCTGTGCTGGGTAAGGTCAAAGTTTGTTCTGTCCGCTATGCCCCAAAGCTCGCCCCAGCCAAAGGGGAACATAAACTCAATGTCGGTCGTGGCGTTCGAGTAGTGGGAAAGCTCCTTCTGCTCGTGGTCGCGAAGCTTCAGGTTTTCGTCGGCGATACCGAGCGACAGCAGGAAGTTGTGGCAGTAGCTGCGCCAGTAGTTGAACCACTCCATATTCGTGCCGGGCTTAATGAAGAACTCAAGCTCCATCTGCTCGAACTCGCGTATACGGAAGATAAAGTTTCCGGGGGTAATCTCGTTGCGGAAGCTCTTGCCGACCTGCGCTACACCGAAGGGAAGCTTTTTTCTTGTAGTGCGCTGAATATTTGAAAAGTTTACGAAGATGCCCTGCGCGGTCTCGGGGCGAAGGAAAATTTCGCTTTTAGCGTCCTCGGTCACGCCCTGAAAGGTCTTGAACATCAGGTTAAACTTGCGTATGTCGGTGAAGTCGCAAGCGCCGCAGTCGGGGCAGGGAATTTTATGCTCGGCGATATATTTCGACATCTCCTCGTTGCTCCAGCCCGCGGGGCTGACGCCGGTCGCCTCGATAAGGGTGTCGGCGCGGTGGCGCGTATGGCACGATTTGCAGTCCATAAGGGGGTCGGAGAAGCCGCCGACGTGACCGGAGGCAACCCACACCTCGGGGTTCATAAGTATGGCGGAGTCAAGCCCGACATTGTAGGGACTTTCCTGAACAAACTTTTTTCTCCACGCGTTTTTAACGTTGTTCTTCATCTCAACGCCGAGCGGACCGTAATCCCACGAGTTTGAAAGCCCGCCGTAGATTTCGCTTCCCGGGTACACAAAGCCGCGACCCTTGCAAAGGGCAACGATTTTCTCCATTGTCTTATCTGTGTTTTTCATTTAGGGCAAATCCTTTCGCAAATCCGTTTAAAGAATAACCTCTATTCGGCAACTTTTAATTTATTTCAAAACGTTTTAATATAATATCATTTTTATCGGCAAATGGCAATATTATGAGCTTTCTTTTTAGTTGGCGTTAGTGGCTTTTCTTTTCGGCGATAAATGCTATACTTGTTGTATGGAAGTTTGTGAGAACAACCCAAAATACGCGGACAATGAACGGTTTATGGAGGCGTGCCGCGGTGTGCTCGGGCAGGAGCGCGTCCGTGACGGAATCGGCACCCTTTCAGAGAAGACCCTTCACGCGGTAATAAAGAGGTTTATCGAGCCCGATGAGGTCTTTCACGAGGTGAAAATAGGGCGGAACGTAGCCGACGTACAGAACGCCGAGGGTATCTTTGAGGTACAGACCCGCGCGTTTAATAAGCTTCGCGCAAAGCTTGAAGGCTTTCTTGAGGAAAACCGCGTTACGGTGGTTTACCCCATACCCGCTGAAAAGCGGCTTATCTGGATTAACTCGGAAACAGGGGAGCTTTCCGTGCCGAGAAAGAGTCCGAAAAGAGGACGGTGCTTTGACGCGTTCCCCGAGCTTTATAAGCTGGGCTCGCTTATCGCACACCCGTCGCTGAGGATACTTCTTTTGTTCATTGATTTGGACGAGTATCGCTATCTTGACGGCTGGAGCGAGGATAAGAAGAAGGGCTCGACGCGCTGCGAGCGTATACCCGCGGGGCTTGCGGGGTCTTTATTGCTTTCGACCGGTGCCGATTATGCGGCACTGCTTCCGAAGACGCTTCCGCGTCCTTTTACCACGAAGGACCTTGCGAAGGAAGCGAAGCTGAGACTTAACACCGCGCAGGTTATGCTGACGGTGCTTACAAAGCGCGGCGCTATAAGCTGTGTGGGAAAGAGCGGACGCTTGAAAACATACGAAGTAGAAAACTTCAATTAATATAATTACAGCCCGCCGAAAGGCGGGCTTTGTTTGTGTTGTTACACGGAGCTATCCGCACAAGCGGATAAGAGGGAGTGAATAAGCTGTGACAAACAGCTCTATACTTCTTTTTGCTTTGCAAAGCAGTTCGCTTTCGCATACTCAAAGCGCTCCTCGAATCGTTTAATAGCCGCCTTGCTTTCGCGTCGCCACGGCATAGCCGTGTCGAAGGAATGAAAGCAGCCCGGGAAGGAGCTTGAGTAGTCGTCAATGACCGCTTCGTTTCCTGCCGCCGAAAGTTTTTCAAAGAAGGTGTGAGCCTCGGCGTAAAAGGGTTCTATGTCGCCCACAAAGGTGTAGGCAGAAGGAAGATTCTCATAGTTTGTCTCGCGCGCAGGCGCGGCGTACTTGGGTGTGGGTTCACCCTCGGCAAGACCGCGGAGATACTTTTTCCAAGCCCAGTCGTTTCGACGGGTGTTCCAAAAGGGCGCGTGGTTATCCCGTGAGGTTTCCGTATAGCGGTCATCGAGCATAGGGTAAAGCGGCATTTGATAGGCGACGTTCACCTCGCCTCGGTCGCGGGCCGCCAAGCAGACCGCCGCGCAAAGACCTCCGCCCGCGCTTTCACCGCCGACCATTAGCTGGTCGCCGCGAATACCGAGAGCCTCGGCGTTGTTTTTCATATATAACAGCGCGGCGTAGCAGTCCTCGAACGCCGCAGGATACGGCGCCTTGCCCGAAAGCCTGTATTCCGGCGAGAGAACCACTACCCCATATTTTTCTATGAGCGCCGCCGCACGGGACATTCGCGCCATTCTCGCAAAGCCCAGTGCGTAGCCGCCGCCATGAAACCAGAGTATGCCAATGGCGGGCTGCTCGATAGGTCTTTTAGGGCGCAGTACATAAAGCGGCATTTCGCCCCAGTCGGTTTTTACTACGGTTCTCTCGGTTTTTATGCTTCCCATATAGACTCACAACCACCTTTCAAACGATGATAATATTTTAAAGGGTTTTTGATTAATATGCAAGAAACGTAATTTAATTCGGCACACTTTAAGCCGCCTTGCATAAACTATTCTCGATAGGAGGATTTTGCTTATGAACGAATTTACGCAGCTGCTTGCGACACCCCCGCCCTACCCGGGCACTCCGCTGAGGCTTGGAAGCCAAGGCGACAACGTGAAGGTTATGCAGTACTATCTCGATGCAATTCGCGGATACATCTATCCCTCGCTCGGTTTCCTTACGGTGGACGGAATCTTCGGCTCAGGCACCCAGGCGACGGTCAGGCAGTATCAAACGCAGAAGGGACTTTCCGTCGACGGTGTAATCGGTCAGAACACATGGAATGCAATCGTCACGGATTACGCGAGCATACCCGCCGAGGCGACGGCAATATATCCGGGCGTGCCGCTTACCTACGGAAGCACGGGCATTGCCGTTCTTACAATGCAGGGTTACTTAAACGACGTCTGTCCCATCTATACGGCGATAAGCACAATTACTGTTGATGGGCGGTTCGGACAGAACACAGCCAACGCCGTCAGACTGTTCCAGCGGCAGTTCGGACTTTCGGCGGACGGAATAATAGGCGAAAAGACCTGGTACGGAATCACGGGTGTACGCTCTAACGCCGTGTCCGGCTCGCCGAACAAGGTGGTTACCGTCTATCCCGGCACGCCGATAAAACAGGGAAGCAGCGGCGACTATGTGCGGTATGTACAAAGCTATATGAGCCGCGTCGGCCAAAGCTCGGGCGCTTTTTCGGGTGTAAGCATTGACGGTGTTTTCGGCACATCGACTAAGAATCTCGTAACCGCGTTCCAAAACCGTTACGGACTGTCAGCCGACGGAATAGTCGGTGTAAACACCTGGCCTAAAACGGTAATGGAATTTAACAATACGCTGTAAACAGAGAAAAATAAATCGCCCATTAGCCCTCCGCCAACGCGGGGGGCGCTCTTTATTCAGAATTTTAGTAGAAGCAAATCTGTCTGACAGCGCGAATATGGGAGATAAAAGCAGGCGTTTTTTCGTCGCTTTGCTGTGTTGACTTAAATAGGTTGTATTGGTACACTTATACTATAAAGAAAAAGGCGGTTTAGGCTATGGAGTTAAGGACGCCCCTTTACGGCGAGCATGTTAAGCTTTGCGGAAAGATGGTTGAATTTGCAGGCTATCTGTTACCCGTTCAGTATCAAACGGGTGTAATTGCCGAGCATATGGCGGTACGGACAAAGGCGGGACTTTTTGATGTTTCTCATATGGGCGAGGTGCTTTACGAGGGCAAGGACGCACTGAAGAACCTTAACAGCCTTTTAACAAACGATTTCACCGATATGCCGAACGGACGTGTTCGCTACAGCGTAATGTGCAACGACGAGGGCGGCGTGGTGGACGACCTTATCGTCTATAAATACAACGACGAAAAGTACATGGTTGTTGTAAATGCGGGAAATCGGACAAAGGACGTCGAATGGATGAGGGAACACCTTTTCGGCGACGTTACCTTTGCCGATATTTCAGACGATACGGCGGAAATAGCCCTTCAAGGTCCGCTTTCCGAAACAATTCTAAAGAAGCTTACCGATGAGGAGCTTATTCCGAAAAAGTACTACACCTTTGTTTCTGACGTGAACGTCGGCGGAATAAAATGTATAGTTTCAAGAACGGGCTACACGGGCGAAAGCGGCTTTGAGCTTTATACGGAAAACAACAACGCCGATACTCTTTGGAAGCTTCTTTTAAAAGCCGGCGAGGACGAGGGGCTTATCCCCTGCGGTCTCGGTGCGCGCGATACGCTTCGGCTTGAAGCGGCAATGCCGCTTTACGGTCACGAGATGGACAGCGTTATCACACCGCTTGAGACGGGACTTGATTTCGGCGTCAAGCTCGACAAGCCCGACTTCGTAGGAAGGTCTGCGCTTATAAAAAAGGGCGAGCCTCAAATAGTCAGGGTCGGGTTAAAGGTCACGGGTCGCGGTATAATAAGAGAGCACTGCGACATATATTCTGGCGAGCAATTAATCGGTCACTCAACCTCTGGCACCCACGCGCCGTATCTTGGCTATCCAATAGCAATGGCGCTTATAGATAAAGCATACGCAAAGGTCGGCACAAGGCTTTTCGCAAAGGTACGCGAACGCATGGTGGAAGCAGAGATTACGCCGCTTCCGTTTTACAAAAAATCGAAATGACGTCAGCAATAAGGAGAGGTTAGTATGGAATTCAAGGAAGGTTTAGCTTATTCTAAGAGCCACGAATGGGTCGCGGAAAAGGAGAACGGCGTAGCGGTCGGAATTACCGATTACGCTCAGGACGCGCTGGGCGACATAGTTTTCGCGAATCTGCCTGAGGTGGGTGACACGGTAGCAAAGGGCGTTCCCTTCGGCGACGTGGAATCGGTCAAGGCGGTCAGCGACATCTATTCTCCCGTGTCGGGAAAGGTAACGGCCGTCAACGAGGAGATTATCGACTCTCCCGAAAAGATGAACAACGCGCCCTACGAGGCGTGGCTTATTGAGGTCGGCGAAATTTCAGAGCGCGAGTCGCTAATGACCGCGGACGAGTACAGGGAATTTTGCAAGAACGAGGGCAAATAACCAGAATATTTCTTCGAAAGGATAAAGCATGGGGAGTTATATTCCGTCAACAAAAGAAGAACAAAAGGTAATGATGACAAAGCTCGGCATAGATGATATTGCCGGGCTTTATCAAAATGTACCGAGCGGGATAAGGCTGAAATCGCTCAGTCTTCCCGAAGGGAAAAGCGAGCTGGAGGTTATAGCCGAAATGAAGGCGCTTGCGAGGAAGAACCGTGTTTTCGGCTCGGTGTTCCGCGGAGCGGGCGCATATAACCACTTTATTCCCGCCATAGTAAAGAGCGTGATTTCTAAGGAGGAGTTTCTGACGGCGTATACTCCCTACCAAGCGGAGATAAGTCAGGGCATACTCCAATCAATCTTTGAATATCAAACGGGCATCTGCGAGCTTACGGGTATGGACGTGTCAAACGCAAGCGTTTATGACGGAGCGTCTGCCGCGGCAGAGGCGGTGGCGATGTGCACCGACAGAAGACGCAGAACGGCGGTTATTTCGGGAAGCTGTAACCCTATGACTATTGAAACGGTTAAGACCTACTGCTTCGCGTCAAACACCGAGCTTACCGTGCTTCCCGTGCGCGACGGTGTGACCGACGCTGACGCGCTCAAACGGCTTCTTTCAGAGGAAACCGCCTGCGTAATTATTCAAAGCCCCAACTATTTCGGGCTAATAGAGGACGGCGAAACAATAGGGAAAGCGGCGCACGAAAGCGGTGCGAAGCTAATTATGAGTGTAAATCCGCTGGCGCTTTCCATACTTAAAACACCGCGCGAGTGCGGTGCGGATATTGCCGTGGGCGAGGGACAACCGCTTGGAATGCCGCTTAGCTTCGGCGGACCCTATCTTGGGTTTATGGCGGCGACTGAGGAGATGCTGCGGCGGCTTCCCGGTCGAATTGTGGGCGAGACGACCGACGCGGCGGGGCGGCGGGCATTTGTTTTGACACTGCAAGCGCGTGAGCAGCATATACGGCGCGAAAAAGCGTCCTCCAACATCTGCTCGAACGAGGCGCTCTGCGCCATGACCGCGAGCGTATATATGGCGGCGATGGGTGAAAGGGGAATGAAGCGCGCGGCGACCCTTTCTGCGTCGATGGCGCACTATCTAAAAAGCGAGCTCGAAAAGCTGGGGCTTACCGCTGTTTACGGTGGCGAATTTTTCAACGAGTTCGTTACAAAAACAAAGGTAGACGCCTTTGAGCTGGAAAGAAAACTTGAAGACTTTGATATACTTTCAGGGCTTCCGCTTTCCAACAGCGAGATGCTTTGGTGCGCAACCGAGCTTAACACGAAGGAACAGACCGACGCGCTTATCTTGGCGGTAAAGGAGGCGACGGCGTAATGGAGTTGTTGTTTGAACGCTCAAGAAGCGGGCGTTATCTTTCGCTTTTACCTGAAAGTGATGTCAAGGAATATACTTTTCCCGGAGAACATCTTCGCAAAAATGCGCCACACCTGCCCGAGCTTTCGGAGACCGACGTTTCACGTCATTACACCGAGCTTGCGAAACAGACGCACGGAGTAAACGACGGGTTCTACCCCTTAGGCTCCTGCACGATGAAGTACAATCCCCGTGTAAACGAGGAGGCGGCGGCGCTTGAGGGTTTTACCGCCGTTCACCCTTTACAGCGCGAGGAAACGGTGCAAGGCGCGCTTGAGGTTTTGGCGCTGACGAAAGAGAAGCTCTGCGAAATCACCGGAATGGACGAGATGACCCTTCAGCCGGCGGCGGGCGCACACGGCGAGTTTTTAGGGCTGTTGCTTATTAAAGCATATCATAAAGACAGGGGCGACGAAAAAAGAACCAAGATTATCGTTCCCGATTCCGCTCACGGCACAAACCCAGCCTCAGCCGCGATGAACGGCTTTGAGGTAATCAGCGTGTCGTCCAACGAGAAGGGCGGCGTTGATATTGAGGCGCTGAAGGCAGCGCTTTCGGACGAGACGGCGGGACTTATGCTGACAAATCCGAACACGTTGGGTATCTTCGACGAAAACATACTTGAAATAACTCGGCTTGTCCACGAGGCGGGCGGACTTTGCTACTACGACGGAGCAAACCTTAACGCCATAATGGGTATTGCGCGTCCGGGTGATATGGGCTTTGACGTGGTGCACCTCAACCTGCACAAAACCTTCTCCGCTCCGCACGGCGGCGGCGGACCCGGCAGCGGCGCTGTTGGCTGTAAAAGGATACTCGCACCGTTTCTTACAAATGACATTGTTAAGGTGAACGCCGACGGCGGCTATTGCTTTACAAGTCCCGAGAAGTCTGTGGGCAGGGTGAAGGAGTTTTACGGAAACTTTCTTGTTGCCGTCAGAGCGCTTACTTATCTGCTGTCGCTCGGGCGTGAGGGCGTGCGAGAGGCGGCGGAAAACGCCGTGCTTAACGCGAACTACCTGAAGGCGCTTTTGAGCGAGGATTTTGACGCGGCATATGACGGCGTATGTATGCACGAGTTTGTTCTGTCGCTTGAGGCGTTTAAGAAAGAAACCGGTGTTTCGGCGCTTGATATAGCGAAAGGTCTTATCGACTACGGAATCCACCCGCCGACGATGTATTTCCCGCTTATCGTACATGAGGCACTTATGTTTGAGCCGACCGAGACGGAAAGCCGTGAAACACTGGAGGCGGCGGCGAGAGCGATGAAGGAGCTCGCGGCGCTTGCTCGCACCGACCCCAATGCGCTTCACACCGCTCCGCACACCGCGCCGATAGGGCGGCCGGACGAGGTTAAGGCGGCGCGAAGCCCGAAGCTTCGCTACAGCTTTCAATAGCGGCGCATGCGCGAAAGGAGAGGAAACGCTATGCTGAGGGTTCTTGAAACTATAAGCACCGACGTCTACTACAACCAAGCGCTTGAAAAGCTGTTGTTCGACAGCGCAAAGAAGGGTGAGGTTATCCTTTACCTTTGGCGCAATGACAACGCGGTAATCGTCGGAAAGAACCAGGACCTGTTTTCCGAGGTAAACGTCCCCGCCTTTAAGGCGACAAGCGGAAAGCTTGCGCGCCGAATCTCCGGCGGAGGCACCGTTTATCATGACCTTGACAACCTAAATTTTACTTTTATTGCGCACAACCTGCTTTACGATACGGGACGTCAGCTTTATACCGTTATGTCGGCTTTAAGGTCACTTGGACTTGAAGCGGAGCTGACGGGGCGCAACGATATAGAGATTAACGGAAAAAAGGTTTCAGGCTCGGCGTTCTACCGTTCGGACAATTTTTCCCTTCACCACGGTACGCTTATGACCAAATGCAACGAAGCAAAGATGGAGCGGTTCCTCACGCCCGATAAAGAAAAACTCGCCCTAAAGGGCGTAAGCTCGGTTGGAGCGCGCGTGGGTTCGCTTTGCGACCTATGTGAAATTTCGACAACGGCGCTCAGTGAAGCGCTTCGGGCGGCGTTTTCTTCGGTGTACGGCGAGGAGCTGATTGAAACCGACGAATCTGCGCTATCACCAACGGCGCAGAGCAGAGCCGCGCGTTTCAGCGACCCGCTGTGGATTGAACGCGGCGGAAGAAGGTTTGAAACCGAGGTGAAGTCGCGCTTCTTCTGGGGCGGCTTTACACTGAAATACAACCGTGACGGAGAAAGCATTGCCGAGGCGCAGATAGATACAGACGCGCTGGAGACCGAGGTTTTTGTAAGGCTTGAACGGGCGCTTGTCGGCGCGAAGGCAACCTGCGGCGGAATATACGAGGCATTAAGGGGCTTTAAGCCACAAACGAGCGCGGAGGAAACCATTCTTCAGGACCTCAGGGCATTTTTCTTCGGAGAGGAAGGCTGATGAAAGAGAAATACGATTTAGTAGTTATAGGCGCTGGTCCTGCGGGGTATGTCGGCGCGATACACGCGGCGAGACTTGGAAAAAGAACGGCGCTTATCGAACGTGAGAGCGCGGGCGGAACCTGCCTCAACAAGGGCTGTGTTCCCACAAAAGCGCTGCTTCATTCGGCTGAGCTTTTTTCGAAGATGAAGAACGCCGAGCAGCTTGGAATTTACGCCGAGGGTGTGTCTTTTGATTTTGCGAAGATTCAACAGCGAAAGGCTGAGGTAGTGTCGCGCCTGCGCACGGGCGTGGAAACGCTGCTTTCGGCAAACGGAGTTGAGCTTATTCGCGGCGAAGCGGTAATAAAAGCCGCGGGACTTGTTTCGGTAAACGGCGAAGATATACTAACTGAAAGAATTTTGATAGCTACGGGCGCTCGTCCCTCACGGTTGAATATTGAAGGTGCTGCGCTTTTTGGCGTTCTTACCAGCGACGATATTCTGTCGCTTGAGGAGTTTCCCGAAAGTCTTGTCATAATCGGCGGCGGGGTAATCGGCGTGGAGATGGCGACCCTCTTTTCGTCGCTCGGCACGAAGGTAACGGTGCTTGAAGCGGCAAGCAGGCTTCTGCCCTCGCTCGACCTTGAGCTTTCACGCGCCGCCGCGGCAATGCTGAAAAAGAGAGGGGTCAGCGTTGTTCTCGGCGCGGGAGTTAGCCGAATTGAAAAGAAGGACGAAGGGCTTTGCTGTTTATATGAGGAAAACGGCGCAGGCAAAAGCGCCGAGGCAGAGAAGGTGCTCGTCTCGGTAGGGCGCAAACCAAACACAGACGGGCTTTTCGCAGACGGTTTCTTTGTAAAAACCGAACGCGGATATATTGCGGCGAACAAAAACGGAGAAACAAGCGTTAACGGAATTTACGCCGCGGGCGATGTTGTTATGGGGCTTCCTCAGCTCGCGCACGCCGCGTCCGCCTCAGCAACGAATACGGTCAAAGCGATGTTTGGCGAGCCGACTGTTTACGATATCGGCGTCGTTCCCTCCTGTGTTTACACAAGTCCCGAAATTGCCTCTGTCGGTCTTACTGAAAAGGAGGCGGCGGAGCTTGGAATTAACGTCGTCGCGGGCAAATTTATTATGTCAAACAACGCGCGGACGTTAATCGCCACCGATGAGCGCTGTTTTATAAAAACGGTTTTTGACGGTGACACTGAGAAAATAATCGGTGCGCAGTTAATCTGTGAGCGGGCGACCGATTTAATCGGCGAGCTTGCCTCGGCTATAGCGAACGGGCTTACCGACAAGCAGTTATTAGCGGCGGTTAAAGCGCACCCCACCTATTCAGAGGGGATAGCCGAGGCGGTCGAGGACGCTTTCGGCGGCGCGATACACACCGCACCGAGAAAAAAGCTATAACAAAAGCTCCGACGAAGTTCGGAGCTTTTCTTTTCGTTTAATGTTTCGGGGTTAAAACAGAAAAAACGCACGAAGACGTATAAAACGTCACCGTGCGTTGGTCCGAGTGACAGGGTTCGAACCTGCGGCCTGATGGTCCCAAACCACCCGCGCTACCAGCTGCGCCACACCCGGATATTTTTGCTGCGCTTAATTTTAGCATATCTGAACAGCGTTCGCAAGTTAAAAAGCGAAGCGGGCTTAACCCGCTTCGCTTTAGCTTGTTGTCTTTGCCGTTAACCACGCGGCTATTTCTTTTTAGAATCCTTTTGCGGTTCGCCGTTATCCGCGAGCGGAACAACGAAGCCGTCCTTCTGGGCCTTCTGCATTTCGGCAAGCTTCTTCGCCTTATTTTTGCGAACGCCAGCGCGTATGATAAAGAACAGCGCCAAGCCGACGACGGCATAGGGCAGAACGTAAACCAATGCTATTATCAAGCCCTGAACAAACTCAAGCGCCGTGCGTAAGGAATCGCCAAAGGAGGCAGAGAGCCTGTCGCCGAAGGTGAGTGTTCTCGCGACGGATTCGGAGATGACCTCGTTAAGGGTGATAGTCACCGTGCAGTAAGCGACCAGATTATCATAGGTGCGTATCTGCGCCGTAGAGTTCTCTATTTGATAGACGACCTCTGTAAGGCTCGTTTGGATTGTAATGATGTCCTCCATCGAGGTAGCGCGGTCCATAAGCTCAAGCAGCTGGTCGCGCTGAGCCTCCAAAACAGCGAGACGGGATTCGGTATCGACATACTGAGAGGTTATGTTGTCGCAGGAATCGTTCTGGTTAGTGATGTTGCCGAAGCTTTCGTCCTTAGCAAGGAATTCCTCATATTTGTCGGAAGGAATTTTAAGTGTCATATACGCATAACGGCTACGGTAATAATCGCTGTATCCGGCGGTCCCACCGGTAAGCTCTTTATACTCTATGTAGCCGCCCGCCTCTGAAAGCGCCGTCATAATTGCGCTGTAGCTTTCGTCGAAGGTTTTTGTTTCAATCGAAAGGTTTGTGGTGTAAACAAGCTTTTGGTTAACGGGCGCAAAGTCCGAAAGATTTGTGCCGTCGGCGACGTAGCCTGCGCCCTCGTCAGCGTTTGAGGTCGCTGACATCTTGCTTTCCTCGGGGGCGATGCCGTTATAATCATAGTATTCGCCCTCTGTTCTGTCCTCGGCGTAGGCATCCGAGTTTTTTCCAGCACCGCTGGCACACGAGCAAAGAATAACCGAGATAATTAGAACTGAAATTATCGAAAATAATGTTTTTTTCATTTTGGAACCCTCCCTTTGTCAATATAGTAGCAGATAAAGTGTGGAATTGTTGCATTTATCTGGAAATGAAATTTTTTTGTAACAACTGATATCGCTTGAAATAGGTTATTGACAAAGAAAAAACGGTATGTTAAGATTTATAGGCGCAAAAAACGCTGGTGTAGCTCAGCCGGTAGAGCAG
>CAZUOY010000022.1:0-26317 GCA_964622315.1 uncultured Oscillospiraceae bacterium
TTCGATTTTAGAGTATGTAAACTGGTTTTTATACGGAAAAAACTGAGGGAAATAGCGCACCGTATGATAGCAATATTTATCGAAGGTGGTGGAAAGCACCTTGCCGCCGAACTCCTCGTAGTATTCGGGAATATCGGTTCCGCCTCCGAAGAAGGACATTCTAAGTGGGGTTTGAACAATAAGCACGGCTAATCTCCTTAGTTCAGCTTTAGAATTTTTGAAACAAATTCCGCGAAGGAATTAACGCAAAGCACATTTTCGGCAAGCTCTCTCGTTTCTTCCTTTTCAAGAAGCGTTTCCTTTTTACCGATAAAGACGGGAACGCAACCCGCGTTAATTCCGCAAAGCACGTCGGTGGCGCGGTCGCCGACCATATACGAGCGGGAAAGGTCAATGTTATACTTCGCCGCCGCGTCGAGTATCATTCCCGGCTCAGGCTTTCTGCAGCGGCAGGGAACTTTATATTCGGCGCGTTCGCCTTCAAAGCCTTTGTCTGGGTGGTGGGGGCAGAAGAAAAGGTCATGTATATACGCGCCCTCGCTTCCGAGAAGGGTCTCAAGACGGTTGTGAATCTGCTTAAGTGTTTCAAAATCGCAGTCTCCGCGTGCTATTACAGGCTGATTTGTTATGACTATGCAAAGATAATCGCTTTTGTTTATCCTTGAAACCGCCGAGGAAACCCCTTCGAGAAGCTCCATGTCATCGGGATTCGAAAGAAATCCCTTTTCCACGTTAAGTGTTCCGTCGCGGTCAGCGAAAACGGCAATCTGCTTATTTGCAAGGCTCCGCTTTTCCACCTTGCTTGAAAGAATATCCTGTGTCACCTGAGCGTGACGCTCTGGAGTTCCAACGTCGAAGATATATTCAGGCGAGTCATAGGCGAAAACCCTGCCGCTTTCGACAAGAGGCTTTAGAATATCCCTGTCAAGGTCGGTTTTCTTTGGTTCAAAAAGATTCAATAACAGCTCGCTTGAAAGAAGATGAAGCCCTGCGTTTACGCGGTTTTTACAGTCGCCGCGCGGTTCCTCTTTATGAAGCCACGAGGTAACGCGGGAATTTTCGTCGGTAATAATCAGTGCGCTGTCGTATGGGTGCGCGTTTGGGTGGGTAAATAACGTGGCGAGCGCCTTCTTTTCTTTGTGGAAAGCGAACATACGTGAAAAATCAACGTCATATATAATATCGCCGTTAAGCAGGAGAAAATCCTCTTTTAGCTTGTCTTTTAAGTAATAGAGTGCGCCTGCGGTTCCAAGCGGTTCGGTTTCGTGAAAATAATCAAGCTTAACACCGAGCTTAGCTCCGTCTCCGAAATGTGCGGGTATCTGTTCGCCGAGGTATCCCGTCACTATCGTTATGTCGGTAACGCCGTTTTTCAATAAACAGCGAATGCCATATTCGAGTATCGGTCTGCCGCAGACCTCTATTAACGGTTTCGGTACGGCGGAATTAAGAGACGATATTCGGCTTCCGCGGCCTCCCGCCATAATAACAGCTTTCATAGCCACTCCGTTACAGCTTTATTTTAATCTCGTTAAGGTTAAGAGTTCTTTTCGCGAGTGCGTTATCCAATAGCGTCGTTTTTGCGCGTGGAGTTTTAAATATTCCGCCGTCTTCTATTGAAACCGCCTTGGCAAGACTTTCGTTTGCGCCGAGTTTTCGAGCGAGCATTACTCCGATATCGTGCTTTGAAAGGTCCTCGTCACCTGAAAGGTTCATTACTTTGGGAATACTCTCGCTGTAGTTTTCCATTAGTGTTACGGTAAGCGCCGCGACGGTGTTAAAATCGAGCGAGGAGCGAAGCGAATCGCTGAAAAGCTCAAAGGGCTTTCCGTTAATAAAGCTTTCCGCCATTATGTCATAAAAATGCTTTTTATGAGGAAGAAGGCTCGGACTGATTAAGAAGGGGAAGCGAACCACATTGTAGCCATGGTCGTTCACGACCCTTTCAGCCGCCGCCTTCTGTTTTCCGTAGGTGTTAACGGGGCGAAGCGGGTCGCTCTCTTTAAAATGATAACCGTTTTCACTTTCTCCGTACACGCTGTCGGTTGAAGGATAGAATAAACAAGTAACCTTCTCAAACGACGAAAGAAGCTCGTCTAAAATAGTCACATTAATTCTATATGCACGCTCAGGGTCAGCCTCCACTGCGTCAGGGTTGTGAAGCGCTGCGAGAAACGCTATGCGAACGTTTTTGCCCTCGTTTACCCGCTGTGCAAGTAACGCTCTGTCCGCCGCGTTCTCGATATCGCTTTGCAGCCATTCCACACGCGGGCTGTCGGTGAAGGCGTTTTCAAGTCCGCGGCAGGTGGCAAGCACGTTTTCTTCGGTTTTTTCGAGAATGTTCTTTATTAGGTAAGAACCCAAAAAACCGTTAGCGCCGATAACAACGTACATTAGCCGTTCTCCTTAGGATTATATGCTCTCGTGATTATCTTCCAAAGAATACTCAGCTGGTAAAGGTTGCCCTTTAAGCCGCCGACCTTTGAGGGTACCTCGCCCTTAGGGTAAGCGCGAGTAACGGGAACCTCGGACACCTTAAAACCCAAACGGCAGGCGCGAACAGGAAGATAATATATAAGCTCATAACCTATAAATACCTCACGGAAGGGAAGTACCCTTTCGTCGGTGAGAAATTTTTTCGAGTAGGCACGAAAGCCATTGGTCGTGTCAGTGAGATGTTTTCTTGCGCAAAGGGTCATAACAGGCTCGTTAATTATCTTAAGCGCAAGCTGGCGAATAAGGGGGGTGTTTATTCCTTTGCCGCCCTTTATGTAGCGCGAACCCTGAATATAGTCGAAGCCCTCGTCCAGCTTATCAATAAAGCTTTGCAGGGCTGAGGTGTCGTCCTTATCGTTGCCGTCAACGGTAATAAAGCCCTCGTACCCGCGCTTCAAAGCGTAGTCGTAGCCCATACGGATATCGGTGCTATATCTGCCGCTGCCCTTTCTGACTAAAAGAGCATTAATGCCGTATTTTTTCAGCAGCCCTTCCTCCGTACAGCCGTCGGTGCTGCCCGCGTCGCAGATTATTACATCAACAAGGGAGAAAACGTCTGCTTTCGTCATCTTCGAAAGCTGGCGTTCAAAGCGTTCAGCTTCGTTGAAAAGCGGAATTAGTAAGCAATACTTATGTGATTTTTTTGCAAATTCACTTACGCTGTACTCCGGTACACAGGGTTTGTTTATGCCAACTTGAGCCATCTTGACTTTCGCCCTTGCCTTTCCGCCGCGCTTTACGGCAAGCTGAAATTGTTACATAGCAATAAGTAATATCATTATAAACCAATATTTATATCAAAGCAACAAAAAAGCGGACGCGATGAGCGTCGCGCTCTAAAAAAGATAAGTTTTGGTTTGGGCGCGGAGGCTAAGCCGCGGTGGATACCGACGACTTCGGTGCGGGAGAGTTAAGCCAATCCTCTATATCGTCGCGAACACCCGTCACATAAAGGGCAAAGGCTAATAGCGTTGCCGCGATTATTACAAAGCCAAGCCAATTCGGTATGTATCCAAACGGTTTCTTTTTCTTGTTTTTCGTATCCTTCTTCATACGTCCCTCTGTGTTTTCATTTTTTGTTTCTACACTTATGTCTGCCCCTTTTAGCGAGTTAAAAGACCGTCAAATTTCAAAGCAAGAAAACGGGGCATAAAAGTAAAATAATAGAGAACCCCACTGACATAATTTTTCCTACTTCTACATACTACCTATATTTGCCACGCATTTCAAGCGTTAATTTATGTTAATGTACCAAGTGAAGGCTCAAGGATAGAATTTAACGCAAAAATAGCTTTACAAAGTAGCGCAAATATATATATAATAGATTAAATATAGACAAATTTACGGTTTACCGTTAAGGAGTGAGAAAGATGGATTTAAAGAAACTAAAGGTCGGAACACAGTGCATTCAAGGCGGCTATCAGCCGAAAAGCTCGGAGCCGAGAATAATGCCGATTGTGCAGTCAACGACCTACAAATATGATACGGCTGACGAGGTGGCGGCGCTTTTCGACCTCGAAACGAATACACCTATGTACACGCGTCTTGGAAACCCGAGCCTTTCTTGGCTTGAGGAAAAGGTCGCGCTTCTCGAGGGCGGCGTCGGCGCGCTTACAATGTCCTCTGGTCAAGCCGCGAATCTCACGGCGGTAACAAATATCTGCGGCGCGGGAGACCATGTTCTTACTATGAACAATCTTTACGGTGGCACGGTTAACCTCTTTAATGTCACCTTAAAAAGACTCGGCATCGACTTTACCTTTATTGACCCCGAGCTTCCCTTGGAGGAGATGGAAAAGTATATTAAGCCGAACACCCGTCTTGTCTTTTCGGAAACGATAGGCAACCCCGCGCTCGGCGTGCTCGACATAGAAAAGGTAGCAAAGCTTGCTCACGGCGCGGGCATTCCGCTTATTGTGGACAACACCTTTGCAACACCGGTGCTCTGCCGTCCGTTCGAGTTCGGCGCGGACATAGTTACACACTCTACCACGAAATACTTTGACGGCCACGCGACAAGCGTCGGTGGCGTTATCGTGGACAGCGGAAATTTCGACTGGGAAAAGAGCGGGAAATTCCCCGAGCTTACAAAACCGGACGAAAGCTATCACGGAATCACCTATACCGAGAAGTTCGGCAAGGCGGCATATATAACTAAGGCGCGTACGGGAATGCTTCGTGATATGGGCAACACCATGAGCCCGTTCAACGCCTTCCTTACGAACCTCGGTCTTGAAACGCTTGAGGTGCGTATGCAGCGTCACTGCGAGAACGCGCTGAAGGTCGCGAAATTCCTTGAAAACCACCCGAAGGTTGCGTGGGTAAACTACCCGATGCTTGAATCCAACAAGAACTATGCGCTCGCGAAGAAGTATCTTCCGAAGGGCGCAAGCGGTGTCGTCGCCTTCGGCGTAAAGGGCGGAATGGAAGCGAGCAAGCGCTGCATTAACAGTGTTGAGCTTGCCACCCTCGTCGTACACGTGGCGGACGTTCGCACCCATGTGCTTCACCCCGCAAGCATGACGCACCGTCAGCTTACCGAGGAACAGCTAATAGCGGGCGGAATTTCGCCCGACCTTATCCGCCTTTCGGTCGGAATAGAGGACGTTGAAGATATAATCAACGACCTGGATACGGCGCTTAACAAGGCGTAAAACAGGAGATAGAATGCCCGTAATAATTCCAAAGGACCTGCCCGCAAGCAAGGTTCTTCAAAAAGAATATGTTTTTGTAATGCATGAGCAAAGGGCGAAATCGCAGGATATCCGCCCGCTTGAGCTTGCTATTGTTAACCTTATGCCTAAAAAGGTCGTTACCGAAACACAGCTTCTTCGTCTTATCGGCAACAGCCCCTTGCAGGTAAATATCGACCTTGTTCAGATGGGTACGCACAAAAGCAAAAACACCTCGCAGGAGCATCTTTTGAAATTTTACAAAACCTTCGAGGAGATTAAGAATAACCGTTACGACGGAATAATAGTAACGGGCGCGCCCGTGGAGCACCTTCAATTTGAGGAGGTGAACTATTGGGACGAGCTTTGTGAGGTTTTTGAATTTATTCGCACAAACGTCTTTTCGGCGCTGTTCATATGTTGGGGTGCGCAAGCGGCGTTCTACCACTATTACGGAATAGAAAAGCAACTACTCGACAAGAAGCTGTTCGGCATTTTTGAACACAGAATAGTCCGCAAGCGCGACCTTGTTCGAGGTTTCGACGACGTTTTCTGCGTGCCGCAATCCCGCCACACACAGTCGGGCACTGAGGATATTGCGGCGGTGGAGGACTTAAAAATCGTGGCGGAATCAAGGGAGGCGGGCGTAGGCATAGCGGTTACCCGCGACCAGCGCTGGAACTTTGTTACGGGTCATCTTGAGTACGACCCCGAAACACTTAAAGAGGAATATGAACGAGATTTGGCGGCGGGGCTTCCAATAGAAATACCGAAGAATTATTTTCCGCAGGATAACCCGAAAAATCCGCCGGTGGTTCGCTGGCGTTCTCACGGAACCTTGCTGTTTTCCAACTGGCTCAACAGGGTTTATCAGGAAACACCCTACGACTTGAAAAAACTTAAAAAGCGATAGGAGAAAATGATGGAGCTTCTTATCTTTGACGGTGCGCTTGGCACAATGCTTCAACAGCGGGGACTTGCGGCGGGTGAAAACCCCGAGTCGCTTAATCTTCGCGCACCCGAAACAGTAAAAGAGGTGCATAAGCTCTATCTTTCTGCTGGAAGCGACATCATTACGACAAACACCTTCGGAGGTTCTCCGATAAAGCTTGCTGAGTACGGTATGGAGGACGAGACCGAGGAGATAAACCGCCGCGCCGTGGAGATAGCGAGGAAGGCGTGCAAGGAATGCGGTCACGGTAGAGTCGCGGCATCCGTAGGTCCCACGGGAAGGTTTTGTGAACCGCTCGGCGACGCTTCCTTTGAGGAGTTAAAGGCCGCCTTCGCTCGTCAGATAAAAGCGCTTGCGTCGGCGAAGCCCGATTACATAATACTTGAAACCTTCAGCGACGTGGGCGAGGCCCGCGCCGCTGTGCTCGCCTGCAAGGAGGTATGTAGCCTTCCGTGTATAGCGAGCTTTACTTTTACCAAGGGCAGAACCCTCACCGGCGGCTCGCCCGCGTCGGTTGCCGTTACCATGTCGGCGCTCGGCGTTTACGCGGTGGGCTGCAACTGTTCAGGCGGCCCCGAGGAGCTTTTGGCGGTAATTACGGAGATGTCGCGTTATACTGACCTTCCGCTTCTTGCCCAGCCTAACGCGGGGCTTCCCTGTGTTTGCTGCGGTGAGGTGGAATATCCTCTTAAGGCGGAAGATTTCGCTGAAAAGATGAAACGGTTTCTTGAGTTTTCCCCCTCTTTTCTCGGCGGTTGCTGCGGAACTACACCTGAGCATATAGCTTCTTTAAAGAAGGCGACTGAGGGCTTCAAGCCGACAAAAAGCGTTGTAACGACAGGCGGAGTTTTCTCCTCGCGCGAGGGAGTGGTTAAGCTCGGCGGCGGCGAAACGATAAAGCTAATAGGTGAAAGAATAAACCCGACGGCAAGGAAAAAGCTTGCCGAGGCAATAAGAAATGACGAGTGGCAAACGGTGCAAGCAGAGGCTTCGGCACAGCTTGACGCCGGCGCGGATATGCTGGACGTCAACGTCGGCGCTGCGGGCGTGGACGAGCCGAGCGCTATGAAAAAGGCGTCGCTTCTGCTTCAACAGTTCGGCGAGACCCCGCTCGTTTTCGATAACACCTCGCCGGAGGCATTGGAGGCGGGGCTCTCGGTTTACGCTGGCAAGGCGCTTGTAAATTCCGTAAACGGCGAAGAAAAGAGTATGTCATCGGTGCTTCCCGTCGTAAAGAAATACGGCGCGGGGGTAGTGGCGCTCACACTTGACGAAAAGGGTATACCAGAAACGGCAAAGGGACGCTTTGAAATAGCAAACAGGATAGTCGAACGCTGCGACGCTCTTGGAATAAAGCGACAGGATATCTTTGTGGATTGTCTTACTATGTCCGTTGCGACCGACGTGAAAGCGCCCTCGGTAACCCTTGAGGCTATGCGGCTTGTAAAGACGCTTGGCGTGAATCTCGTGTTAGGCGTAAGCAACGTTTCCTACGGTTTGCCGGAACGAAGCGTAATTAATTCCGCTTTTCTTGCTATGGCGGCGGACGCCGGACTTGACGCGGCGATTATGAATCCGCTCGATACACGAATGACGGACAGTCTATACGCGGCGACGTTACTTTCGGGCAAAGACGTTGGCGCGGCGCAGTACATCGCGAAAAAGAGCGGTGAAGAAAAGAAGCAAGAAACCGTATCTTCGGAAAAGGTCACGGTTGAGACCGCGGCTCGCGAGGTCGTTCGCGGCGGTATGACTATTGCGGAAACGGTGGAAAAGCTTATAGCCGACGGCGTACCTCCGATGGACATTATTAACAACGGTATAATCGCGGGACTTAATGAGGTCGGCGAGAAATATGAAAAGGGCGTCTACTTTCTGCCACAGCTTATGCTCAGCGCTCAGACAGCCGAAAAGGCGTTTGGCACACTCGAAAAGTATATTGACAGCGGCAGCGGTGAGGCTAAGGCAACCTTCGTTATCGGCACGGTAAAGGGCGACATTCACGATATAGGCAAGAATATGGTAGCGGTAATGGTAAGAAACCACGGCTATAATGTAGTTGACCTCGGGAAGAACGTAAGCGCCGAGGCGTTTATTAGTGCCGTGGTTGAAAGTAAAGCTAAATATCTTGGCTTAAGCGCCCTTATGACCACAACCATGAAAGAGATACCTTTAGTAATTGAGCTTTTAAGGAAGACGGTGACAGACGTAAAGGTGGTCGTCGGCGGCGCGGTAGTAACCGAGGAATTTGCGAACGAGGCGGGCGCGGACGGCTACGGCAAGGACGCGATAGCAACGGTAAAGCTGCTTGAACAGTGGAGTAAGAATGAACGTTAACTGCTTAAAGAAATTCTTTGTACCGTTTGACGTGAACAAATTTATCGACGGGGCGGCGGGTTGTCCTGACGACCCGAAAACGGTGACTGAGCTTTGGAAAATGGTCGAGCCAGCCGTTTATTGGCGCGAAAGCTTTATCGAGAGCATTAATAAGGGTAAACTTACGACTACCGATGGCTTTGTTATCGAAAGTCAATATGTGTGCGAGGGCTTTAAGGGCTGCACAAGGCTCGCAATAATGGCTGTGACGGCAGGTAAAAAAATATCAAACGCCTCGCAGGCGCTTATGAAGGACGGACGGCTTTACGACGGAGCGATAGCCGATATGCTCGGTTCCTTCGCGGCTGAGGCGGCGGCGGACAGCTTTTGCGAATATATGCGTACGCGTAGCGTGGCAAAGAGGCTTTTCCCGACCCTTCGCTTCAGTCCCGGCTACGGCGACTGGAATATAGCCGCACAAAAGAAAATCCTTAATTATCTTGACGACTGCGCGGGAGAAATAACGCTGAACGAGGGTGGCATGCTTCTTCCCGAAAAGACGATAACCGCCGCGGTCGGCTTTCTTACAAACCTTCCGAGCGAGCAGTATCCTGTTGGCGAGAGGACGAGCGGTTTTTGCGCGGGAGATAAAAAGTGCAGCGAATGCACTACATGGGAATGTAGAAAATGAAAAAGAAAACAATACTGAAAATTTTGGCGGGAGCGCTCATTCTTGCGGCGCTGATATACGCGACAATAAAGCTTTTCCCGATAATAAAATCGGGCGAAATTGTTGAAATAATTCGTGGCTACGGCGGCTGGGGAGTGCTTATCTTCCTCGGTGTGGAGCTACTTCAAATCTTTGCCGCCTTCCTTCCCGGAGAACCTATCGAGATAGCCGCCGGTGTGCTTTTCGGCGCGTGGTGGGGACTTCTTCTTTGCCTGCTCGGTATCTTTATCGGAACCGTAGCCATATATTACGGAGTTCGGCTTTTTGGTGCGAAAAGCATCGAAAACGACCCGCGCTTTGATAAATTCAAGTTTTTAAAGAATCCCGAAACAGCCTTTAGGTTGGTTTTCATTCTCTTTTTAATTCCCGGAACGCCGAAGGACATACTGACCTACTTCGGACCCTTCATTCCAATAAAGCCGCGAAAGTTTATTCTTGCGGCCGTCTTCGGGCGAATACCCTCTATCATAACCTCTACCCTTTCAGGTGCGGCGCTCTATGACGGTAACATTAAGATGTCGATTATCTACTTCCTTATCGGCGCCGTGCTTGCCGCAATAGGCTTGTTAATTAACAAAAAGCTTGAGGATAAGCTTAACAAAAGAAAAGAGCAGAAAAACGAAGACTCTCAGGAATCAACATGAGAGTCTTTTTGTTTATTTTCTCGGCGCCGCGCAGCTCTTTCTAAGCTTCAGCTGAGTTGAAACCTGTATCTTTTTCGGCAGACTGTACTTGTGGGTAATGTTACCCTGCACAGCCTCAAGCGCAAGCTCAGCTATCGTTTCAATGGGTATAGCCACGGTGGATAGCGGCGGGCTCGTGTACTTTACCGACGCAAGATTATTAAAGCCCAAAACACTTATTTCCTCCGGAACCTTAACTCCTGCCGCAAGAAGCGTTGAAAGCACGCCTGTTGCTACCGTGTCGTTCGCACAGAAGACGGCGGTGGGCAGCTCCGTCGCTTTAAGCATACTATTCGCAAGTCTGCACCCCTCGGTGTAGGAAAGACGCTCGCCTTCGAAAACCAGCGTCTCGTCGTAAAGTCCCGCCTCGGTCATGTATTCGGAATAGGTGCTTTTGCGGATATCAAGAGCTCTTTCCGCCCTGTCGCCGCAGACGGTGCCGCCGATAAAGGCTATGCGGGTGTGTCCGAGCGAACGCAGGTAATCCAGCGCCATACGCGCGCCGAGCTTTATATTCGGAATGACCGAATCAAAGCGTGAATCGTCCGGAGAGGAATCGAGAAAAACGATGTTCTCGGTGATTTCAACGAGCTGTTCAACCTCACTTAACGGGAATTTGCCTATCGCTATCATTCCGTCAGGCTTAAGGTTAACTGAGTTAACATAACGGTTTTCCACCTTTGCGACCTTAAAGGTATTTATGTTATTTGTCATACAAAACTTTTCCACAGCTGTCATAAGGTAGAGATAGTATGGGTCCTCTACGAGGTCCTCCTCGTTATACCAGTCTACTATGGCGATGCTGAGTCGCGACGGCGAGCCGGGGCTTGAGTTCCGCTTCTTTTTGTATTCGAGCCGCTCAGCCGATTCAAAAATGCGAAGCTTTGTCGAATTGTTGACGCTTATTGTCGGGTCGTGGTTTAACACGCGGGAAACTGTCGCGGAGGACACCCCCGCGTCGAGCGCAATGTCTTTAATTGTTGCCATACGTCCGAACCCCCTTAATAAAGTAATTATAACTGATTTCTAAAAAAAAGAAAGCGTTTTAACACAGATTTAGTAAACGCCTTGATAAAGTTTACTAAATGTGATACTTTTATCTTAAAGAAGTATTGAAAGGAGAAGTAATGAAAAGAGCTGACAAGCACAACATAAGGTGGATTTACGACCCAAAGGTTTTCGCCGTAGGAAAACTGATGGCGCGAAGCGACCACAGTGTAACAGACGAAAAGGGACGGCTGGTTTTGCCTCTCTCGCTCGACGGCAGATGGTCTTTTCGTTATTATGAAAACGTCAAGGACGTTGACTACTCCTTCATTACTTCAAGCGACGGAATTACTGACGAGATAATGGTACCTGCCCATATTGAGCTTTCGGGGTTCGGAAGACCGCAGTATGTGAACATAATGTACCCGTGGGACGGACGCGAGTCGCTGCAGCCGCCAGATGTGCCGAAAGGTTACAACCCCGCGGGCGTATATGTGAAGAATTTTCTTCTTCCGCGCGGATTCAACAAAAACGGCGCTCGCCTTCGTTTCAACGGAGCGGAAAACGCAATATTTGTATGGCTTAACGGTTCCTTCGTCGGCTACGCGGAGGACAGCTTTACCCCGTCGGAATTTGACGTGTCTTCGTTTTTAAAACAGGGTAAGAACCGTCTGGCGGTAATGGCGGTTAAGTTTACTACCGCGAGTTGGCTTGAGGACCAGGATTTCTGGCGGTTCTTCGGGCTGTTCAGGAGCGTCGAGCTGATTAATGAGGACAAGGTATTTATCGAGGACATCGACGCTGTTTGTGAGCTTTCAGACAGTTTTGATACGGCGAGGGTACAAGTTTTACTTCGGCTCAAAGCCTCGGCTGACATAGAGGCAAGGCTTTGCGCGAGGCTGGACGGAAGAACAGCCGCGTCAAAATCAATTATTCTTAAAAAGGGCGAAAACGAGCATGCGCTTTCGTTTACTATTGTGAAGCCGCGTCTTTGGAGCGCGGAAACACCAGAGCTTTACTCACTTGAAATATCTCTTTCAAACGACGCCGACGGGCGGTTTATCACCGCCGCGAAAAGCAGTTTTGGAGTGCGCCGTTTAGAAATGAAGGACGGGATAATCCGTCTTAACGGAGAGCGGATAGTTTTTCGTGGGGTTAACCGCCACGAGTTTAGCTGTAAGACAGGCAGAGTCGTCTCGCGTGAGGAGATAGAGAAGGACATTCTCCTGATGAAGCAAAATAACATCAACGCCGTGAGAACAAGCCACTATCCGAACAACAGCGTTTTCTATGAGCTTTGCGACCGCTATGGTCTTTATGTTATCGACGAGACTAACCTTGAAACTCACGGAACCTGGGCGCAGGGAATGTCCGTTACGCCTCAGTACGCCGTGCCGAACGACAGAGCCGAATGGAAGCCCGCCGTACTCGACCGCGGACGCTCGATGCTTGAGCGAGACAAAAACCACCCTTCGGTGGTTATGTGGTCCTGCGGCAACGAAAGCTTCGGCGGAAGCGTTCTGTTTGAGCTCTCCGAGTGGTTCAGAAAGAGGGATAAAAGCAGACTTGTCCATTACGAGGGAGTGTTCAATGACCGCCGCTTTGACGGAACAAGTGACGTTGAAAGCCGTATGTATGCAAAGCCGGCTGAAATTGAGGAATACTTGAAGGGTGACCCCGAAAAACCGTTTATCCTCTGCGAATACGCTCACGCTATGGGCAACTCCTTCGGTAATGTTGAGGAATACACCGCGCTTGAAAAGTACCCGAAATATCAAGGCGGCTTCATTTGGGATTTTGCCGACCAAGCATTGCTTATTAAGAGCGCAAACGGCAGTGAACGCCTTGCCTTCGGCGGGGAGTTCGGTGACAGACCGAACGACGGCTATTTCTGCGGAGACGGTCTTATTTTTGCGAATAGAACTCCGTCAGCGAAGCTTAGCGAGGCAAAGTTCCTCTATAGTCCGATTGTAATTACTATTAAGCGCGGAACAATAGAGATAGAAAACAAAAACCTTTTTATTTCGACCGATTACCTTTGTTTTGTTCATCGTGTTTTCTCAAACGGCAGGAAGATTTACGAAAAGGAATTTAACCTTTCTGTCGCGCCGCTTTCAAAGGCAAAGTATAAAACCGACTTTGATACACAAGGCGTTGACGGCGAGATAATCTGCGAGTGTACGGCGTTGCTTCGTGAGGATACTCCGTGGGCGAAGCGGGGACACGAGGTTGCGTTCGCTCAGTCGATACTAAAAGCAGAACAGTTCATTGAGGAAAAGGGCGCACCCGCTCGACTTATTGAAGGAAGCTATAACATCGGTGTCGAGATGAATAATTCGACGGCTGTAGTTTCTCTGATTTACGGAACGATTAGCTCGCTAAAAAAGGGCGATAAGGAGCTGTTGAAGAAGCCGCTTACTGCCGACTTCTGGCGTGCGCCCACCGATAACGATAAACCGAACGGAAACACCGAAGGCTGGGCACAGTTTAAGCTGGCGTCACTCTATCAGCGCTGTGTCGGCGTAGCGGTGAAGGACGGCTCGGTAACAGCGAAATTCATAACACCGACCTCGCCGTCGGTCAGCTTTTCGCTAACCTATTCGTTCTTTGAGAACGACTGCGTAGATGTTTTACTCTCACTTGAAAGCAAGCTGATTCCTCCGCTTGTCGGTGTTTCTCTCGCGCTTCCGCTTGCCGTTGACGGTCTTTCGTGGTACGGAAATTCGCAGTGCGAAGCATACTGTGACAGAAGAAACGGGAGAAGGATAGCTCTTTGCGAGGCGAGGGTAGCCGACCAGCTTTCGCCGTACTTAAATCCACAGGAATGCGGAAACAAAACAGACCTCCGCTGGCTTTGCGTTACCGATAAGGACTCGTGCGGGCTTCGCTTCTCTGCCGGCGCTCCTTTTGAGGGCTCGGCGCTTCATTATACAAGCCATGAGCTTGAAGCCGCGCCTGATATATCCGCTTTACCTGATGCGTATGAGACGGTTGTTTGCCTCAGAAAAAAGGTGTGCGGCGTCGGTGGCGATGACAGCTGGGGCGCGCCTGTACACGAGGCACACAAGCTAACAGAAAAGGATAAGTCTTTTGAATTTACAATGAAAATTTTATAAAACAAATCTAAAATAGTATAAAGTAAACTTGCATTGTCAATACCTTCCTCCAAATAAAACAGCCCGCTTTAAGCGGGCTGTTTTATTTAACACTTATTTATTGCGATAGATGATGTTGTCGCGCTTGGGTCCGTTACTGATTATCTCAACAGGCACTCCGATAAAGCTTTCGGCAAATTCAATGTAATCTCGGCATTCCTTCGGGAGCTTATCATATTCGCTTATGCCGCGAACATCGCATTTCCAGCCCTTAAAGACCTTAAGCACCGGCTTTGCTTTTTTAAGCAACTCTGTGTTCGGAAACTTTTCCGTAACCTTGCCGTCTATCTCGTAACCTACGCAGACGGGTATCTCGTCGAGATAGCCCAGAGCGTCGATAACCGAAATGGCTACCCTTGTCGCCGCTTGGACTCTGACGCCGTAGCGAGATGCCACAAGGTCAAGCCAGCCGACGCGTCTTGGGCGACCCGTGGTCGCGCCGTATTCGCCGCCGTCGCCGCCGCGCTCACGCAGTTCGTCCGCCTCGGCTCCGAATATCTCGCTTACAAATTCGCCCGCACCCACCGCGCTTGAGTACGCTTTCACTACGGCTATTACATCGGTGATGTCCCGCGCGGGAAGACCCGCGCCTACCGCGCCGTAGGAAGCGATTGTGTTCGAGGAGGTGACCATCGGGTATATTCCGAAATCCGCGTCCTTGAGTGCGCCCAGCTGACCCTCAAGAAGAATCTCCTTGCCTGCCTTATTCGCTTCATATAAATAATCGAAGGTGTCCGCCGCATAGGGAACAAGCACCTCTTTATACCCCATAAGCGTAGCGTAAAGCTCGTCAGGTGAGATAAGCGGCTGATGATAGAGATTTTCAATTAGTATATTTTTAAGGGTGCAAACCCGTTCGACCTTTTCGCGTAGATATGTCTCGTCTCCTAAGATTTCGCAGACCTGAAAGCCTATCTTCGAGTGCTTGTCGGCGTAGAAGGGGGCTATTCCGGATTTCGTCGAGCCGAAGCTTTTATTTGCAAGACGCGCTTCCTCATAAGCGTCAAGCAGCTTATGGTAGGGCATTACTACCTGCGCTCTGTCGGAGATAAGTATTGTCGGTTCGGGTACGCCGCGCTCAATAATAGTTGCGAGCTCCTTTTGAAGGTTCTCAATCGAAAGAGCTACGCCGTTGCCGATTATATTCACGACGCCTTTGTTAAATACGCCGGAGGGAAGCTGATGAAGGGCGAACTTACCGTATTCGTTAACTATTGTGTGGCCCGCGTTCGCGCCGCCTTGAAAGCGTACAACTATATCGGCATGCTCAGCAAGCATGTCGGTCAGTTTACCCTTTCCCTCGTCGCCCCAGTTCGCGCCTACGATAGCTCTAATCATTTCAATCAACTCCGTTTCTAATAATTAAAAAGCGTAAAAAAAGCCCTGCGGCAGCAGGACTGTTACATCTTAAGCGAGGAATAAACGCGCTTTCTCATACGCTCCCGCTGCTCCTATTCACAAAACATTTCTATTATAAGCATATGCCGCCCGACTGTAAAGAAGAATTTTTAAAAATTCACAAATACTGTCTTAATGCACAAAACACGCTTAAACAATTTTACAAATATATTAGCATTGTCCTTAAAAACTGAATATTAATGCAAAAACATATACAAATATTTTAAAATAACGCAAGAAAATAAAAGTATTACAATGTAACAACTGTTGAAATCAGGAAAGAAATATTATATTCTCATAATTGAAATACGAAAGGCGGGAAGCGGCAATGAAGGTTACGGTAATTGGCTGTGGGCGTTGGGGCTCGCTGATAGCTTGGTACTTGGATTCTTTAGGACAAGGCGTGACGCTGTACGGGCGAAAGAGCTCAAAAAAAATGAAGCAACTGCTTGAAACACGAAGAAACGAATATATAACCCTCCCCGAAAGTGTGGAGCTTACCGCCGACACGGCATCGATACTCGGTGCGGATGTTATCGTGATATCGGTTAACTCTCAGGGGTTCCGCATGCTATGTGAGGAGCTTAAGGAGTTGGGAATAAGCAATAAAACGGTTGTGCTTTGTATGAAGGGGCTGGAAATTGAAAGCGGCGAGAGGCTATCCGAAATTGCCGCGAAAACGCTGGAAAGCTCGAACAAAATCGCCGTGTGGCTCGGTCCGGGACATGTCGAGGAATTCTTTGCCGGCGTACCGAACTGTATGGTGATTGACAGCGCAGACGAGGATACAAAGCGATTTCTCGTTAACAGCTTTTCCAGCTCGCTTATTCGCTTTTATTACGGGGACGACCTTATAGGCAACGAGGTCGGCGCCGCGGCGAAGAATGTAGTCGGCATTGCCGCTGGTATGCTGGACGGATTGGGTCTTTCCTCCTTGAAGGGCGCACTTATGTCGCGTGGCACAAGAGAGGTCGCGCGGCTCATTAAGGCTATGGGCGGAAGTGAGCTCTCCGCATATGGGCTTTGCCACTTAGGTGACTATGAGGCGACTGTCTTTTCCCAATACAGTCATAACAGAGCGTTCGGTGAGTGTTTTATCAAGAAAAAGCCGTTTGACAGTCTCGCGGAAGGGTATTACACTGTAAGGGCTATGATAACGCTCGGAAAGCGCTACGGAGTAGAGCTTCCGATTTGCGGCGTGGTGTACCGTTGCCTTTACGACGGCGCCGATGCGAGAGCGGAGCTTAACGGGCTGTTCGAGCGAAGACTGATAAACGAATTTTACGAAAGAGACGGTCATTATAATGAGTGAACAAAATGCGGGGAAGCAGAAGCTCACCCCGAAGGAAACAGCGGTGCAGTTTTTTAAGTTCTTAATGTTCTCCTGTATGGCGGGAATTATCCAGCTCGGCAGCTTTACGCTGTTCAGCGAGCTATTGAAGTGGCGTTACTGGCCGGCATATCTCGTTTCGCTTCTTCTTTCCGTACTATATAACTTTACGGTTAACCGCCGCTTTACCTTTAAGTCCGCGACGAATGTGCCAATCGCCATGTTGAAGGTTCTCGGCTACTACTGTGTGTTTACCCCCGTTACCACTATTGCGGGGAATTATGTAGTCGAAACGCTCGGCGTTAACAGATATGTTGTCGAGATAGTTACGATGGTGCTTAACTTTGTTACCGAATACCTTTTCTGCCGTTTTGTAGTTTACAGAAACTCGATGAATACAAACGATATCGCGCAGAAAAAAGATAAGATTAAAGAAAACTGATTTGTTCGCGCCGAGACTGCCTGTTTTTTACGGCAGTTTGGCGCGATTTTTGTATAAAAAGCAAAATATTCACGTTTATGTGAATAAAAATTCAAAAATGTGTTGACATTATACAGTTTCAATGTATAATTAATTCATCATATGAATAAATATTCGAGAGGTATAATAAAATGGCTAAAATCAAAAAGATAGTTCTTGCATACTCTGGCGGTCTTGACACATCTATTATAATTCCGTGGCTCAAGGAAAACTACGATAACTGCGAGGTTATAGCCGTCGCGGCGGACGTAGGACAGGGCAAGGAGCTTTCTGGTCTTGACGAGAAGGCGAAGAAGACGGGTGCGTCAAAGCTCTATATCGAAGACCTTACAAAGGAATTTGTAGAAGATTACATCTTCCCGACGCTCAAGGCGGGCGCGGTTTATGAGAATAAATATCTTCTCGGCACCTCCTTTGCGCGTCCTATCATCGCGAAGCGCATTACAGAAATAGCGAAGGCGGAGGGCGCCGACGCCATCTGCCACGGCTGCACAGGCAAGGGTAATGACCAGGTTCGCTTCGAGCTCGCAATTAAGGCTTTTGCGCCGAATATGACGATAATCGCTCCGTGGCGCGTGTGGGAACTAAAGAGCCGCGAGGAGGAAATAGATTACGCCGAGGCTCACAATGTTCCGCTCAACATTAACAGAACGACCAACTACTCAAAGGATAAAAACCTTTGGCATCTTTCTCACGAGGGCCTTGAGCTTGAGGATCCCGCAAACGCTCCGAACTACGACACAACAATGAAGCTTGAGCTTGGAGTCACTCCGCAGAACGCGCCCGATAAGGCGACCGAAATTTCAATAGATTTTGAAAACGGCATACCCGTCGCGCTCAACGGCAACAAGCTTGACGGAGTTTCGCTGATAAAAAAGCTTAACGAAATCGGCGGCGAAAACGGCATAGGAATAGTTGATATGGTCGAAAACAGGCTGGTCGGAATGAAAAGCCGCGGAGTTTACGAAACCCCCGGCGGTGCGATACTCTACCACGCGCACGAGAAGCTTGAGCAGATTTGTCTCGACAAGGCGACACAGCATTACAAGCAGAAGATGGCGCTGGAGTTTGCTGACATCGTTTACAATGGTCAGTGGTACACACCGCTTCGCGAGGCGCTCTCCGCGTTCGTCGACAAAACGCAGGAGACGGTTACGGGAACTGTTAAAATGAAATTATATAAGGGCAATATTATAGACGCGGGAATGACAAGCCCATATACCCTTTACAGCGAGGATATGGCGACCTTCGGCGAGGACGAGGTATATAACCAGATGGATTCTCAGGGCTTTATCAACCTCTTTGGGCTTCCTATTAAAATCAAGGCTATGCTCGACGAGCAAAGGGGAAAGAAGTAAACCGAATTAGTTTTCGGATTCTACGAAAGGAACGGTCATAGAAATGAAACTTTGGGAAGGTCGGCTTTCCGGCGACATAGACGAAAGGATAGATAAGCTCAATTCCTCAATAGGCTTTGATTGCCGAATGTATAAGCAGGATATCGAGGGCTCAATCGCTCACGCTTCCATGCTGAAAAAGCAGAGAATAATCGACGAAGCTGAGGCTGATAAGATTATTTCGGGGCTAAAAGGTATACTTTCCGACATCGAGAGCGGCGCGCTTGAGATAGATATGACCGCTGAGGATATTCACACCTTCGTTGAGCTGACCCTTACCGAAAGGATAGGCGACGCGGGCAAGAGACTTCACACCGCGCGCAGTCGAAACGACCAGGTGGCGACCGACCTTAGACTATACAGCCTTTCGTACATTGATACGCTTATCGCGAACGCAAAGAAGCTTTGTTACACGCTCTGCGCCGCCGCTAAAGAACATATCGACGACGTTATGCCGGGCTATACGCATCTTCAGCGCGCCCAGCCAGTAACCCTCGCGCACGCGCTTATGGCGTACGTTTGGATGCTTCTTCGCGACATAGATAGACTCAAGGACTGCAAAAAGCGCACGGCGGTGCTGCCGCTTGGAAGCGGAGCGCTCGCAGGAACGACCTATCCTCTCGACAGAGGGTACACTTCGTCGCTGCTCGGCATGAACGGCATTTCCGAAAATAGTATGGACGGCGTTTCCGACCGCGATTTTGCTCTTGAGCTGCTCTCTTGTCTTTCTATAATTATGGTGCATCTTTCGCGTTTTTCGGAGGAGATAATTCTTTGGTGCTCGCATGAGTTTTCTTATATGACTTTATCCGACAGCTTTTCCACAGGCTCGTCGATTATGCCGCAGAAGAAGAACCCCGACATAGCCGAGCTTGTCCGCGGAAAGGCGGGCAGAGTTTTCGGCGACAGTATGACCCTTCTTACGGTAATGAAGGGCTTGCCGCTTTCATACAACAAGGATATGCAGGAGGACAAGGAGGCACTGTTCGACGCACTCGATACGGTTTCGCTTTGCCTTGAGCTAATGGCGCCGATGATAGAAAGCGCCGAGTTTAAGCCGCGGAATATGAAGAAGGCGGCGGCTAAGGGCTTTATCAATGCCACCGATTGTGCAGATTACCTTGTGAAGAAGGGACTGCCCTTCCGCGACGCTTATAAAATATCGGGTGAGCTTGTACGTTATTGCGTGGAAAAGGACACTACACTTGAGGAGCTTTCGCTTGACGAATACAGAAGCTTCTCGGAAATTTTTGAGAGTGACGTATTTGAAGCGATTGATTTAAACGCCTGCCTTTCTCTGCGCGCCGTGGACGGCGGTCCCGCGCCCGAAGCGGAAAAGAGGCAGATTGAAAAAGCAGAGAAGCTTTTAGGAGAAATTTAAGCTATGAAGTACAAGGTATTTATTGACGGACAGGAGGGCACCACGGGGCTGCAGATTAATGACAGAATAGCGAAGCGCGGCGACGTGCAGCTGCTTGTCATTGACGAGAAATACCGTAAGGACCCAGCCGCTCGAAGGGAGCTTCTAAACGAAGCGGACGTTGCGTTTTTATGTCTTCCCGACGACGCGGCAAGAGAATCTGTTTCGCTTATTGAGAATGATAAAACGATAGTTATTGATACAAGCACCGCGCACCGCACCGAGGCGGGCTGGGCATACGGGTTCCCGGAGCTTTCTGTTAAGCACCGAAGCGCAATTGCCACGTCGCATCGAATAGCGAACCCCGGTTGCCACGCTACGGGCTTTATTGTTTCCGCGTATCCGCTTATTTCGAACGGAATTGTGGGAAAGGATACCTCGCTTAGCTGCGTATCTCTTACGGGCTACAGTGGTGGTGGAAAAAAGATGATAGCGCAGTATGAGGCGAAGGACCGCCCTGTTGAATTAGAAAGTCCGCGTATGTACGCGCTAACTCAGGCGCATAAGCATATACCTGAAATGACGGCGGTGACGGGACTTGAAAATGCGCCCGTCTTCTGCCCGATAGTCTGTGATTTTTACAGTGGCATGGCGGTTACGATAAGCCTGACACCCGACAGGCTCAAAAAGGATATGTCCAGGAACGAACTGTTTGAGTTTTTTAAGTCTTATTATCAAAACGAAGGTCTCATCTCCGTTCACGGCGAATGTGAGGGCATGGTGGCGGCGAACGAGCTTGAGAATAAGCCGAACCTAAAAATATACGTCCTCGGCACAGACGAAAGGATTACAGTAACAAGCGTGTTCGACAACCTTTGTAAAGGCGCGTCGGGCGCGGCGGTTCAGAATATGAATATCGCTCTCGGAATTGACGAGACCTACTCGATATTATAGGAGGGTACAATGGAGTTAAAAAAGGTAAAGGGCGGCGTTTGCGCCGCAAAGGGCTTCATGGCGGCTGGAATACACTGCGGAATCCGCAAGAATAAAGAGAAGAAGGACCTTTCGCTTATCTATTGTGAGAAGGAGTGCTCAGCGGCGGCGGTTTACACACAAAATAAGGTTTACGGCGCGCCGATAACGGTGACTCGCGAGCACCTTAAAAACGGAAAGGCAAAAGCTGTAATCTGCAACAGCGGAAACGCCAACACCTGCAATTCCGACGGTGTACTTAAGGCGAACCTCATGGCGAAGTACACAGCCGAAACCCTCGGAATTGATGAAGACGACGTAATAGTCGCGTCAACCGGGGTTATTGGTCAGACTCTCGACGTTGAGCCTATTGCAAAAGGAATGAATGCGCTTGCCGCGGCGTTAAGTCGCAAGGGCTCGCTGGACGCGGCGAACGGTATAATGACCACTGACACCGCAGTTAAGGAGGTCGCCTACAGCTTTGAAATCGGCGGAAAAGCCGTAACGCTCGGTGCTATCGCGAAGGGCAGCGGAATGATTCACCCGAATATGGCGACAATGCTCTGCTTTATGACCACCGACGCCGCAATAAGCCCGAAAATGCTTCAAAAGGCGCTTATTGAAACGGTAAACGACACCTTTAATATGATAAGCATTGACGGCGACAGCTCCACTAACGACACCGTGGCGATACTTGCGAGCGGAGAAGCGGAAAATGTTGAAATCAAAAAGCCGAACGCGGAATACGAGACGTTCAAAGCGGCGCTAAAGCTCGTTTCAACAGAGATATCCAAGGGGATAGCTAAGGACGGCGAGGGCGCGACAAAGCTTTTGGAATGTAACGTAAAGGGCGCGAAGGACGAGGCTAACGCGAAGCTTATAGCAAAGTCGGTCATTGCCTCGAGCCTTGTAAAGTGCGCTATGTTCGGCGCCGACGCGAACTGGGGACGTGTGCTTTGCGCTATGGGCTATTCGGGAGCAAAGTTTGACGCGAATAACGTAGACGTGTCGCTTGCCTCCGTCAAGGGAGAAATTGAGGTCTGTAAAAAGAGCGGCGGCGTTGAGTTCAGTGAGAAGCTTGCAAAGCAGATTTTGCTGAAAGACGAGATTGAAATAAACATAACCCTTCACGAGGGGAAGGGCGAGGCTACCTCTTGGGGCTGCGACCTTACCTACGATTACGTAAAAATAAACGGCGACTACAGAACCTAAAAGGGAGAAAGATATGACAGTTCACGAGATAACCGACGATATGAGAGCCAGTGTGCTTACCGCGGCGCTTCCGTATATTCAAAACTATTCAGGCAAAACCGTTGTTGTGAAATACGGCGGAAACGCCATGGTTAACAGCGGGCTTAAGCACGACGTAATGAGCGACATTATACTTCTTACCGCCGTAGGCATAAAGATTGTTCTTGTTCACGGCGGCGGACCCGAAATTAACGGAATGATGGACTCCTTGGGAATCGAATCCCGCTTTGTGGACGGGCTTCGCGTTACCGATGAAAAGACTGCCGAGGTCGTTCAAATGGTGCTTGCGGGAAAGACGAACAAGGATTTAGTCTCTCTTATCGGCACGCTTGGCGGCAAGGCGCTCGGGCTGTGCGGAATAGACGGCGGCATGATAAAGGCACGGGTTCTTGACAGTAAGCTCGGCTTTGTCGGCGAGATTACCTCTGTAGACCCTACGCCGATAACAAACGCGCTCGACCACGGCTACATTCCCGTAATAGCCACGGTCGGCACCGATGAAAACGGAACCACCTACAACATTAATGCGGACACTGCCGCGGCTGAAATAGCCGCCGCGCTCGGAGCGGAGAATATTGTAACGCTTACGGATATTCGCGGGCTGCTGCGCGACGTGAACGACACCGATTCCCTTATCCCGCAAGTTTACCTCGACGAGATAGACGGACTTATTCAAGAGGGAATTATATCTGGCGGAATGATACCGAAAATTAAGAGTATTGAGAAAGCTATGAAGTCGGGTGTAAGGAAAGCCGTTATGATAGACGGACGAATTGAACACTCGATATTAATCGAAATCTTTTCCGACGAGGGTATCGGAACTCTTTTCACAAAAAGATAAACCTCTGGAAGCAAAGCTTTCATTGTGTACAATAACGGAAGGTCATAAATATGGATTTTAAACAGTTAAAAAAGGACGACAGCGAATACATAATGAATACCTATGCGCGTTTTTCGCTTGCGATTAAAAGTGGAAAAAACGCGACCTGCGTAGATTTCGACGAAAAAGAGTATGTCGATTTCTCAAGCGGAATAGGTGTAAATTCACTCGGCTTCTGCGACAGCGAATATATTGCCGCCGTGACGGAACAGCTTAACACGCTTCAGCATATGTCCAACCTCTACTACACAGAGCCCTGCGTGAGTCTTGCGAAAACCCTTTGCTCTCGCGCGGGAATGAGCAAGGCGTTCTTCTGTAACAGCGGAGCTGAGGCGAACGAGGGCGCTATAAAGGCGGCGCGTAAATACAGCTTTATGAAGTACGGCGAAAACCGAAACGTGATAATCACACTCGAAAACTCCTTCCACGGAAGGACGGTAACAACCCTTTCCGCAACGGGACAGGACGTTTTTCACAACTACTTTTTTCCCTTTACCGAGGGCTTTGTTCACGCGGCGGCGGACGATATCGAAGATGTGAGGGCAAAGCTTACGAGCGACGTCTGCGCGGTAATGATAGAGCTGGTGCAAGGCGAGGGCGGGGTTGTTCCGCTCGCAAAAAAATATGTTTATGAGCTGGAAAAGCTCTGTAAGGACAAGGATATTCTTCTTATTGTCGATGAAGTACAAACGGGCATAGGAAGAACCGGTGAGCTGTTCGCTTACCAAAACTACGGAGTTTCACCCGATATTGTTACCTGCGCTAAGGGCATAGGCGGCGGGCTTCCGTTGGGAGCGGTGCTCTTTTCGAAGAAAACGGAGGATTCGCTTACCTTTGGCGACCACGCCACCACCTTCGGCGGAAACCCTGTTTGCTGCGCGGGTGCAAACGCCGTTCTTTCGAAGATTGACGGCTGCTTCCTTGCCGAGGTTAAACGCAAGGGCGCTTATCTGCGGGAGAGACTTCTTAAAATGCCGCATGTTACCGACGTGTCGGGGCTCGGCATGATGATTGGCGTAAGTCTTGAAGCGGGAATAGACGCGAAGACCGTCGTAAAGGCGGGCATCGAAAACGGTGTAATCCTTCTTACAGCCAAGACAAAGCTTCGTCTTCTTCCGCCGCTTTCCATAACCTATGAGGAGATGGACGAGGGCCTCGCGGCACTTGAAACAACACTTAAATCTATTTAACGGAGAAAACAAATGAAACATTTATTAAAGCTTTTGGATTGGACACCTGAGGAGATAGTATCCACCCTTGACCTTGCCGATAAGCTCAAGGCAAAGAACAAGGCGGGGGAGGAACACCACCTTTTGAAGGGCAAAACACTCGCGATGATTTTTTCAAAGAACTCCACAAGAACCCGCGTTTCCTTTGAAGTCGGAATGTACCAGCTCGGCGGCCATGCGGTCATGATGAGCAACAAGGACAGCCAGCTTGGACGCGGAGAGCCTGTGCAGGACACGGCAAGGGTGCTTTCGCGCTACGTTGACGGCATAATGATAAGAACCTTTGAGCAAGCCGAGGTGGAAAACCTCGCGAAGTACGGAAATATTCCTGTAATTAACGGACTCACCGACGACTATCACCCCTGTCAGGTGCTCGCTGACCTTATGACGATACGCGAGTATAAGGGTAAGCTTGAGGGACTGAACCTCTGCTTCATAGGCGACGGAATCAATATGGCGAACAGCCTCATAGTCGGCGGAATAAAGACGGGTATGAATGTGTCCGTCGCGTGCCCTAAGAATCACACTCCAAAAAAAGAGGTGCTCGATTTCGCGGCAGCTTCGGGACATTTTAAGCTATATAATGACCCCAAGGAGGCTGCAAAGAACGCTGATGTCATAATCACTGACGTTTGGGTGTCTATGGGTCAGGAGGATGAGAAGAAGCAGCGCGAGCTTGACTTCAAGGGCTATTTAATAGACGACGAGATTATGTCGCTTACAAATAAGGGCTGCATGGTGCAGCATTGTCTTCCCGCCCACCGCGGCGAGGAGATAACCGATAAGGTCTTTGAGGAGCACGCCGCCGAGATATTCGACGAGGCGGAGAACAGGCTTCACGCTCAAAAAGCGGTGCTTGTAAAATTACTTGGATAGAAAACGGAGAGAAGCTATGAACGACAGCGTATATCTGGTTTTACAAAACGGAAGGGTTTTTAAGGGCGAAAGCTTCGGCGCTAAGGGCGACGTAACGGCTGAGCTTGTGTTTACAACCTCGGTGGTCGGCTATGTCGAAACGCTTACAGACCCGAGCTACCACGGGCAGATTGTCCTTCAGACCTTCCCGCTTATGGGCAACTACGGAATAATCCGCGAGGATTTTGAAAGCGCGAAGCCGTTCCTTTCGGGCTATGTCGTGAGCGACCCGTGCGAAGCACCGTCGAACTTTCGCAGTGGCGGTGTTCTTGGCGACTTTCTCGCTGAAAACGGTGTTGTCGGTATAAAGGGCGTAGATACCCGCGAAATAACCAAGATAATACGCGATTACGGCGTAATGAACGCCGCCATTCTTTCAAAGCTTCCGAAGGACATCGACGCTTTTTGCGCAGAACTATCAGATAAAGCGCTTTCAAGTGATGTTTACAGCGTTTCGACAAAGACTTCATACACTGTCGGCGAAGAAGGCAAGAAAACGGTGGTAATGTGGGATTTCGGTCACAAGGACGCTATGGTTAACGAGCTTGTCAAAAACGGTTGCCGTGTGACGGTTATGCCCGCGTCGTCAACCGCCGCTGAGATACTTGCGATAAAGCCGTCGGGAATTCTTCTTTCAAACGGACCGGGAGACCCCGCCGCTTGCAAGCAGATAATTAAAGAGATAAAGACCGTTGCGGAAAGCGGTGTGCCCGTTTTCGGAATATGTCTCGGTCATCAGCTTCTCGCACTCGCTATGGGCGGGAAAACCGTTAAGCTGAAATACGGCCATCGCGGCGCAAATATACCCGTGAGGGAGACGGCAACAGGTAAGCTGTTTATTACGAGCCAAAACCACGGCTACGCTGTCAGCCGTTTACCAAAGAACTCGCATGCCTCATTTGTTAACCTCAACGACGCAACTAACGAGGGCATTGAGTACGAAGACATTCCCGCCGTCTCGGTGCAGTTTCACCCTGAGGCGCATGGAGGCCCGCTTGATACGGAATTTTTGTTCGGAAAGCTTATTAAGATGATGGAGGGAAAGAGAAATGCCGCTTTATAAAGGGCTGAAAAAGGTAATGCTTATCGGCTCCGGTCCGATTATCATCGGGC
>CAZUOY010000023.1:0-24565 GCA_964622315.1 uncultured Oscillospiraceae bacterium
CTTCCGCGTATTTCGGTTATTGTGTGAGACAAATAGAGCGGAATATCATAGTCGTTGAGACACTGGGCAATGTTCCTTGAAAGTCCGCCGGAATAGGGCATAAGCTCGACACAGGCGAGCACCTTCGCTCCCTCAAGGGTCATACGGCGCGCCATAATAAGTCCGATATCGCCCGAGCCCAAGATGACCACCCGCTTGCCTACCTGCTTACCCTCGATATTCACATATCTTTGCGCACAGCCCGCCGTGAACACTCCCGCGGGACGGGTGCCTGGTATGGCTATAGCTCCGCGTGTTCTCTCGCGGCAGCCCATAGCGAGCACAACCGCCTTCGCTTCAATTCGCATAAAGCCGTTAGTTTTGTTTATCGCGGTGACCTGTGTGCCCTCTATAGACAGCACCATAGTGTCGAGCATTATTTCAGCGCTCGTTTCGCCTGTCAGCGCAATATATCTTCCCGCGTATTCAGGACCGGTCAGTTCTTCCTTAAAACGGTGAAGCCCGAAGCCGTTATGAATACACTGATTAAGTATTCCGCCCGCTTCAAGGTCGCGTTCAATAACGAGAATGCTTTTTACACCCTCGTTTGCGGCGCTGTACGCCGCGGCAAGACCCGCAGGGCCCGCGCCTATAATAACAAGCTCATAGTTCATTCCGCACTCGCCTCCTTCGTGTCGCCCGTGACAATGAAGCTGTCGCCACCGTCAAGCGTCACCGCCTCGGGTGCTATGCCCCTTTCGCGCGCAATAATTTCGTGCACCCTTATGGAGCAAAAGCCGCCCTGACAACGGCCCATTCCCGCGTTGCAGCGACGCTTAACCGCGCTTACGGTAGGGGGTGTAAACCCGTCGCGAAGGGCGCTCACAATATCGCCCTCGGTTATTGTCTCGCAACGGCATATCACCCGCGCAAACAGTGGGTCTTCGGCTATCTTTTCACCTTGCTCCTTACCTGAAAGGTCGCGAAGAAGCGTAGGATAGCGGTATTCTTTTATCTCCTTTTTCGGGTTGAAAGCAAGCCCTGAGTCCTTAAGAATGTCAATAACCCTTTCGGCAAGCGCCGGCGCGGCGGAGAGCCCCGGGGATTTTATGCCAGCCATATTGACAAAGCCTTTGGCGGTTTTGCTCTCATTTACTACGAAATCAGCGCTTTCGATATAGCATCGGTTGCCCGCAAAGTTTCTAATGTTATCTCTGAAGGATATTGTGGGACAGCTCTTTATGGCAAGCGCACGCACGGCGTCCTGACCCGAAAGGGTAGTCGCCACATCGTCGCGGTCGGCTATATCCTCTGCGTTAGGCCCGACGATAAGGTTTCCGTGCACGGTCGGCGCAACAAGAACGCCCTTGCCCACTTTAGACGGACACTGAAAGATGACATGATTTACAAGCGTGCCCTGCGATTTATCGAGCAGGTAGTATTCCCCGCGAACAGGTCTTACGGTAAATTCATCTCCACCCACAAGACGGTTGATTTCGTCGCAGTGCAGTCCCGCGGCGTTTACTATATATTTCGTCTCGACGGTGTTTTTACCCGCTGTGATTCTGTAGCCGCCGTCGATTTTGTCTATCCTTGTAACAGGGCTGTCAAAAAGAAACTCCGTGCCGTTTTTGTAGGCGAAGTTGCACATTGCTATGCAGTACTGCCATGGGTTTACAATCGCCGCGCTCGGTGCGTAAAGAGCGCCGACTGCCTCCTTACTAAGGTTCGGCTCCATCAAAAGAAGCTCGTCCTTAGAGATAAGCCGCATATCGGGTACGCCGCTTTTAATGCCGCGCCCATAAAGCGTCTCTATCGTTTTCTTGTCCTCCTCCGAAAAGGCGACCACCAGCGAGCCTATTCGTTTGAAATGCACGCCGAGACGCTCGCAAATTTCCCCGGCGAGCTTATTTCCACGCACGTTTGTTTTTGCCATAAGCGTTTCGGGTTCGGGGTCGTACCCAGCGTGAATTATTGCGCTGTTCGCGCGCGTAGTTCCCTTCGAAACGTCATCTTTCGCCTCTATTACGCAAACGTCAAGGTCATATTGCGCGAGATAATATGCCGTAGCCGCGCCGCATATTCCCGCTCCGATAACAGCAACGTCTTTCATATACTGCTTCCTTTACTTAAATTCAGACTGTACGAATATTATACTACAAACCACTGCGTTTTAAAAGAATTCCGCGACTGTATTGCTTTCTCCCGCGCGGCAACTTTTTCTTTTTCTGTCAGCGTTTACATAGGAATACCGCTCTTTTGTCAACATTATTAGAAAGAGGCGGCTTTTTTAATTACTTTGTCAATACAAAAGAACGCCGCTGTGTGATAAAATACACTATGAAAGCAAATAACCGATAGGTAAGGAAGTGGGTCTATGCCGAAATACATAATTGCCGCAGACCAGGGAACAACCAGCTCGCGTGCGATAATCTTTGACGAGAATCAAAGCATCGTCGGAAAGGCTCAGCGCGAGTTTACCCAGTATTACCCCAAAGAGGGCTGGGTCGAGCATGACGCTATGGAGATTTATTCAAGCCAGTTCGGCGTAATTAACGAGGTGATTGCGAGAAGCGACATCGACGTGAAGGATATTGCCGCGCTCGGAATCACAAACCAGCGTGAGACCGTTATTGTATGGGAACGCGCCACGGGACGCCCTATATACAACGCAATAGTCTGGCAGTGTCGCCGCACGGCTGAGATATGCGAGGAGCTTCGCGGTCGCGGTCTTGAAAAGTATATTAAAGAGAACACAGGGCTCATTATCGACGCATATTTTTCTGGCACAAAGATTAAATGGATACTTGATAACGTGGAGGGGGCGCGCGAAAAGGCGGAAAAGGGCGAGCTAATGTGCGGCACGGTGGACACCTGGCTTGTTTACAAGCTAACCGGCGGTACGGTGCATGTCACCGATTACACCAACGCGTCTCGCACAATGCTTTATAATATCAAAAAGCTTTGCTGGGACAAAAAACTGTGCGACGAGCTTGAAATACCAATGAGCATGCTTCCCGAGGTGCGTTCAAGCAGCGAGATTTACGGCTACTTCAACGTGGCGGGAACAAAAATTCCTATTGCGGGAATAGCGGGCGACCAACAAGCGGCGCTTTTTGGTCAGACCTGCTTCGAGGGCGGAGACATTAAGAACACCTACGGCACAGGCTGTTTTCTTCTTATGCACACGGGAAAGGAATGCTGCTATTCAAGCAGCGGGCTTCTTTCCACAATAGCCGCGAGCCGAAAGGACGAGCAGGTAAACTACGCGCTTGAGGGCAGCGTCTTTGTCGGCGGCGCGGTCATTCAATGGCTTCGAGACGAGCTTGGGCTTATCCGAGAGGCGGCGGACACCGAGTATTTTGCGAAGAAGGTTAAGGACACCGCTGGCGTGTATCTCGTTCCGGCTTTCACCGGGCTCGGCGCACCCTATTGGGACATGTACGCGCGCGGCGTAATGGTGGGGCTTACACGCGGAGCCAACCGCAACCATATTATACGCGCGGCGCTTGAGTCTATCGCTTTCCAGTCAAACGCGGTGATAAGGGCTATGGAGCGCGACACGGGAAGAAAAATCCACGAGCTTAAGGTGGACGGCGGCGCTTCGGCGAATAATTTTCTTATGCAGTTCCAATCGAACGTCACGGGTGCCGATATAGTTCGACCAAAGACCGTGGAAACCACCGCGCTCGGCGCGGCGCTTCTCGCGGGGCTTGCTGTGGGCGTTTGGAAAAGCTCTGACGAGATAAAGGACAGCTGGTCGCTCGACGCGCGGTTCGTGCCTAAAATCAGCGATAGCGAGCGTGAAACAATTTGTAAAAACTTTGACCGTGCGGTTGAGCGCGCGAAGAAGTGGGAGGAGTAATCATGGCGGATAAAAGATTTCAACGCATTTTTTCTGAGGGCAACGGCTTTTCGGGAAGCTCGGAGATTTATGTCGATACTCAAACGGGCGTTCACTACCTCTATCACTCGGCTGGCTATTCGGGCGGGCTTACTGTCCTCGTGGACGCGAACGGCAAACCCGTTACCTCGCCTGTGGGGTATAACAGCAAAGACTTTCCGAGGTACGACTGAGCCTGTTTGTAAATACTCTCGAAGGACTATCGGTTGGTTAAATTCAGTCTGAAAAAAGCCCGCTCAATGAGCGGGCTTTTCGTTTAGAATTTTACCTCTTGAAGTCTTATCAGTGTTTTTATGAATATTTCACAGCTTTCGAGCGCGCGGCTGATTTTGAGCGCTTCGTTCTTCATATGACAGCCGCCCACCCACTCGGGGTCTTTCTGGTATGGATATTCAATTCCGTAAGACACGGCGTTCTCAATATGCCGCGCGTAGGTGCCGCCTGACATAACGATAGGCTTCTCGTCACTGTTTGTCACCTCGTTATATATGCCGCACATTATTCCAACGACATCACTCTTTTCGGGGTCAAGATAAAACGGTTCACTGTTTGACACGTTTTTTACGACAAAGCCGTAGCTCTCCGCTGTGCTTCTTATTTTCTCCTCAAGCTCATTTCCTTTAATTGCGGTGGGATAACGGCAGTTGACGTTAAGGCATATTCTGCCGCGGTCAAGACTCAGCATTCCGCCGATAATCGAAAGCGGCGAAAAAACGCCGTCGTCGCAGGCAATGTCAAAAAGTTTTCCGTCATAATTATCCGTCGCGGCTACAATAAACTCCGCCGCCGCCCGCTCGTCCTCGGAAAGCGCGTTCGCTTCTATGAGGAACTTCATAATAAGCAGGTTCGAGTTTACAGCCTCGTGCGGCTCGCCCGCGTGACCAGCCTTACCGCGTGCCTCAACCCGAACATTCTTGCCTTCTTTTATAAGCGTTATATATGCTTTACGCTTTGCCGCCGCCTCCAGCGCCGAAAGGTCGGTATTCTTAATTAGCGCATAGGTGCAGTCCGCCACGACGTTGCTCGCAACGCCTCCCGCAAGCTCAATTATGTTGCCGCTTCTAATTACAGGTGACAAAAGGTCGGCGGAATATATTCCCTTTTCTCCGTGCCCCACAGGAAAGCCGGCGTCGGGTGTAAAGGTGAAAACAGGCATACTCGCGTGCTCACGGTAGTAGCCGATGTCGCTCATTCCCGTTTCCTCGTCAAGTCCCATTATAAGACGTATACCGTAATTCAAGGGAATATTGTTATCAATCAAATACTTTACGGCGTAGGCGCTTAACACAAACGCACCCTTGTCATCTATCGTGCCTCGGCCGACAAGATAGCCCTCACGCTCGGTACAGCAAAACGGGTCGCTTTCCCAGCCATTCCCCTCGGGCACAACGTCGAGGTGCGCGATAATGCCGAGGAATTTGTCTTCGCGCCCGTAATGCCCGAAGCCCACACGCCCGTCAAGGTCGGTGACCTTTAAGCCGATTCCCTTAAGAAGCTCCTCCGCCGCTTTTTGCGCTCTCCTTACTCCCTCGCCGTTCGGCGCGTCCGCGGACGGAGTATCCGCTACGCTCTTTATATCAACCAGCCGTTTAATATCGCGCTTTATATTATCTTCGTTTTCCTTAATAAATTCTTTAATTTCTTTCATCTTCTTAGCTCCCGTTTAAAGTATATAAATAATATCACTTTTGCTTTTTCGATACAACCGGCAAGCGTTTTGTGTTATTATAGTTCTATGAAAGAAAAACTATTTAAAAGAACCGACATTCTGATTATTGCGGCGGTGTTTCTTATCGCACTCGCTTTAATTTTGTTTCTTCCTAAAACTCACGGTGTTCGCGCCGTTGTTATGTACGGCGACGAGGTGATTGACACAATAGACCTTACGCAGGACGCTGTCTATCATATCGACGCTGACCTTCCCGTAACCCTTGAGGTGACCGGCGGAAAAATTCACTTCATAGAATCTCGGTGTCCCGACCTCACCTGTGAGCATTTCGGATTAATCGGAAACGAAAACGAATATGCAATATGCGCTCCGGCGAGGGTTTCGGTGTTTATAGAGAAGAACTGACAGAAGGCTTTGGGTAATAAATAGACTTCTTCGGGAAATGCTAACGTAAAAGCATTTTTTGAAGGAGTTTTTATTTTGAAGGAAAGAACAATTTACGTAATCATTCTGATAGCGGCGGCGCTTGCTCTTGTTATCGCGGCGGTGGCGCTTTCCTCGTCGGTTAAAGGAAACTCGTCCGATATGCCGAACTCCGACGGCGCGACGAACCCTGCGCCCGAGGTTCTGCCCGACATAGACGACGAAAACGAAAACGCCGAGGGCGCTATTGGCGGCGCAGAGGACGTACCCGTAGAGGTTTACTCCCGCGCAAAGGTCGGCTGGGGCCCCGGCACCAACAAAAATGAAAAGAACCAGACGGTGGACAGCGTGCTTATGCAGGAGAAGTACGAAAAACTCGGCGCGTATTTTATCTTTCCAAAGGACGAGGGAAAGCTATATCTTACCTTTGACCTCGGCTATGAAAACGGCTATACACCGATAATACTCGACTCTCTCAAAGCCGCAGGCGTAAAAGCGACCTTCTTCATTACCTCCGATTACGTTAACGAAGCGCCCGATATAATTCGGCGTATTATCGACGAGGGACACACCCTCGCGAACCATACCGACCGTCACCCCTCTATGCCGCAGATAAGCGATTCAAGGGCTCGCGACGAGCTTATGACGCTCCACGACAGAATAGAAAAAGAGTTTGGCTACACTATGACGCTGTTTCGTTTCCCTATGGGGGAATATTCCGAGCACACCCTTGAGCTTGTTGACAAGCTCGGCTACAAGAGCATCTTTTGGAGCTTCGCATATAAAGATTGGCTTACCGACAGCCAACCCGACCCTCAGTCGTCGCTTACAAAACTCACCGACAGCCTTCATGACGGCGGAATATTCCTTCTTCACGCCGTCTCCTCGACAAACGCTGCCATTATGGACGATTTCTTGGCTGAGGCAAAGGCAAGAGGCTTTTCCTTCGAGCTTATTGACGAGCGCTTAGGTCTTGTTGAAAAACCAAGCGAGCCTTCAACGGAGATAATTATTTAAATTCCTGTTATACTATTCGTATAATTGTTGGTTGAATAAACAGATTGCACAGTGGCTGAATTCACTGTGCTTTTCTATTTGAATCTCCGCCCTTCTTTTGCTATATTCCTTCTCTGTCTCACTGTTTCTTTAATGCTTTCATACATTCTGCTCTGTTCAGTAGAGAGAACGTTGAGTATATGGAATAAAAAAACAACAAAAAGCTCGGTTTTTGTTGACTACACTCATTTCCTACTGTTATAATTAACTAAAATATAGCAAGATGTGAAAGGAGATTTTTATGTGGGTTTGTTCTAAATGCGGAAACAGTCTTGAAGACAGCAGACTGTACTGTCCCAACTGCGGAAACGCTAAAGCAGGTGTTATGTATCCCCCGGTACCACTCGGTAAGCCCGTCTTTTCTCCGATAATCTATACCAGTTCAGCCGCTTCAACACTTAACACCTTCGGTAATATTTCCGCCATTTTCTTTTATGTCACGGCATTCCTTCTTTTTATAGTTTCTATTCTTTGCTTTTCCTTAGAAACCTACGATTTGGAAATATTCCAGATTGCTTTCGGTTGCGTTTTTCTTCTGCTTACGGCAGTTTTTGTTATGCTCGCTCTTTTGTCAAAAGCTCTATTATCCTCGCTTGCAATCAATACCGAGGACCATTACCGCAATTTATTAAACAGCAATAAATAGTTTTCTAAATACATACAAAACGCAGAGGCGCAAGCCTCTGCGTTTTCTTTTATTGTTTTATTCGGGAAAGGGCTTTCCGCATACGTTACAGTAATCAAAATCCTTCTCTGCCGCCGCTCCGCAGTAGGGGCAAAAGCGGCTCTGTGAAAGGTCCGCGGAATATTCGCGGTAGCTTCGAGCGCTTTCGTCCCACGCACGACCCTTAAGCCTGTCCTTGTCCTCGTATAATTTCTTATGCCTGTACTCATAAACCATCTCTTTAATTATGTTTACAAGTCCAAATATCCACAATCCGAGCATCGCCAATACAACAGCCATACTTGAATAGTCTTTAATTTTAATATCTTTGATTAACGCTTGAACCATAATCACCATACCCAAAGAAAAAATGAGTATTCGTATCCAGTTCGGCATTCTGTTTCCGCTAAATCTCATCTGATTTATCAGTCTCCTCACATTCAAGGTCTTCCGCGATGCTCTCGTCCTCTTGGTAATCGTCGTCTACACCGTATTTGCGAAGGTTCTCCTCGTGAAGCTCCTCGTCGGTTTTGGGAACAATAAAGTTCTGTACCGCGGCAAAGCCTAAGCCAAAGCATATAACCAAGCCGATAGCCGCTGTTAACAGTATTCCGCCTATTCCGCCGCCGCCAAAGTAAACCCTCATCGTGACACTCACAAAGAACACGGCTAATAGAATATCCGTTGTGATAAGCACAACACCTTTGCCGATATTCGGCGTTCTTTTCTTGTTCATTTTCCTCTCCTTTAAAGCTGTGCAAGACCCTTTTTAACACGTTTGAGCGTCTCGTCCTTGCCGAGTATAGCGGCAAGCTCTATGCCGCCGCCGGGTGAAACAGGCACACCCGAAAGCGCAACTCGTAACGGCCAGAGCATAAAGCCGTTCTTTACACCCCTCGCTTCAATTAGTTTAAAGAGTTCGGCGTGTATGTTTTCAAGCGTAAAGTCCTTTATGCCCTCAAGCACGGGCAGCATCTCTGTCAGAGCCTCTTTAGAGGTCTCGGCATCGGTCTTCATCTTTTTATGTTCATATAGACTGTTGTCGTACTCTGGAAGCTCGTCTATAAAACTAAGCCTCTCTGGTATATCACCGAAATATTCGGTTCTTGGCTGCAGTGCGTCGCAGATTATGTCGAAATTTACATCCGTCCGCTTTACGGCTTGTTGAATGAATGGCATTGCATACTCTTTGTATATATCATGAGAAAGTGCGCGGATATATTCCGCATTAATAAACTTAAGCTTTTCGCTGTCGAAGATGGCGGGGCTTTTGCTTATGCCCGAAACGTCGAACTCCTCAATCAGCTCCGCAAGGGTAAACAGCTCCTTTTCGCCCTTCGGCGCCCAGCCGAGCAAAGCGAGATAGTTGATTATCGCCTCGGGAAGATATCCCTTCGCCACAAGGTCCTGATAGGACGCGTCGCCGTTGCGCTTGCTCAGCTTATGGGTTTCGTCCTTCATTACGGGCGCACAATGGATATATGCGGGCTTCTCCCAGCCGAAGCTCTCATAAAGCAGATTGTATTTCGGTGTACTCGAAAGGTACTCGTTGCCGCGTACTACATGCGTAATGCCCATAATGTGGTCGTCCACCACGTTCGCAAAATTGTAGGTTGGCATACCGTCTGTTTTTATTAATATTTGGTCCTCAAGCTCGCTGTTGTCCACCGCAATTTCGCCGTAAACGAGGTCGTCAAACCTCGTTTCACCGTCACGCGGCATCTTCTGGCGAATAACGTACGGCTCACCCATCTCAACGCGTTTAAGCGCCTCAGCAAGCGGAATGTCACGGCAGAAGCCGTCGTAGCGGGTGACCTCCTCGGCAAATTCCTCGTGCTTTAGCCGCGCGTCCAGCTCCTCCTTTGTGCAGAAGCAGTAGTATGCGCCGCCCTTTTCTACAAGCTCACGCGCGTATTCGAGGTATATACCCATACGCTCGCTTTGAACATACGGACCGTAGTCGCCGCCCTTATCGGGACCCTCGTCCCAGATAAGTCCCGCGTCGGTAAGGGTTTTATAGATTATGTCAACCGCACCCTCAACATAGCGCTCGCGGTCGGTGTCTTCAATTCTGAGTATAAAGCTTCCGCCGTTCTTCTTTGCGATTAAATATGCGTAAAGCGCCGTTCTAAGGTTGCCGACGTGCATATAGCCCGTCGGACTCGGCGCGAACCTTGTTCTCACTTTTGACACGGATAATTCCTCTTTTCATATATTCTTATGTAATTGTATTAGCGAAGCTTGGTTTTGTCAATTGACGAAGCGTTATATTTGGTTTAAAATAGCTAAAAGAAACGAGGTATCTTTAAATGGACGAACAGAGAAAGCCGCGCGTCTTCAGCGGCATACAGCCCACGGGCGGCTTCACGCTCGGAAATTACATAGGGGCGCTCAGAAACTGGGACAAGCTCCAGGACGAATACGACTGTATCTACAGCGTGGTTGACCTACATTCAATTACGATACGGCACGAGCCCGCGGCGCTTCGCCGCCAGATTCGCGAGGCGGCGGCTATGCTCCTCGCCTGCGGCGTAGACCCCAAGCGCTCGGTGCTGTTTATTCAAGGCGACGTGTCCGCACACGCCGAGCTTTCATGGCTCCTGTCCTGCTACACACAGTTCGGAGAGCTTTCCCGAATGACACAGTTTAAAGACAAATCTAAGAAGCACCCCGAAAACGTAAACGCAGGGTTATTTACCTACCCTGTGCTTATGGCGGCGGATATTCTGCTTTATGACACAGACCTTGTGCCGATAGGAGCCGACCAGAAACAGCACCTTGAGCTTGCGCGAAATATAGCGCTTCGCTTCAACGGTATCTATGGCGAAACCTTTAAGGTTCCCGAGGGCTATTTCCCGAAGGTGGGCGCACGTGTTATGTCCTTGCAAGACCCCTCGTCAAAGATGAGCAAATCCGACGAAAACGAGAACGCCCGCATTATGCTCACCGACGAGCCTGACGCTATTATAAGAAAATTTAAGCGTGCCGTCACCGATTCCGATTCCGTCATTCGCGCCGGCGAGGGCAAGGAAGCGATAACAAACCTAATGACCATCTATTCCGCGCTTACCGCTAAAAGCTTTGAAGACATAGAGAAGGAATTTGAGGGCAGAGGCTACGGAGACTTCAAGCTTGCCGTGGGCGAAACGGTCGTGTCCGCCCTCGCGCCGTTACAAAACGAGTATAATCGTATTGTCGCCGACAAGGAATACCTCGAATCGGTTCTCGCCGAGGGCGCGGAGAAGGCATCGCATATAGCAAGCAGAGTGCTTCGCAAAACGAGAAAAAGAATAGGGCTTGAAAGAAAATAAACTCACAAGCCAACAGGTCTGTACCTCAACTAAACAGATAAATCAGCCCCGCGCCTTTCGGCGCGGGGCTGTTCTTCGTTTTAAGCCTTAACGAATTAGCACTTGTCGAGACCCGCCATAACGTAGATAAGCGGCGAGTTCCAGTAGATAGTCACTTCATTTGTAGAAAAGCTCTGGTCGCTGTCAATATAACATTTCGCGGGCGCGGTACCCTCAAGAGCACTGAGTGAGAACGGGTCCTCAAGTGCGCCATCCGGTCCGCCTATTACCATGCCGGGCATTGCCTCGCCCTGCGCAACAGAGGGTCTGTGGTGCGGGTGGTTTGCCGATACGGTGCCGAAGCCTGTAAGGTAGCATATCGCCATTGGGTTTGCGCCGAAGATATAATCAAAATGGGTGCTTGCGAACTTAACATAATCCTTGTTGGGGCTTATGTTATTCGCCGCAATCAGCAGCATTGCCTCGTTGGAAACGGTGAGGTTACTGCCCCACGGATACTCGTCAAGGGAAATCTGGTAGCCGTCCGTCTTTGAGGACTCGACCAGTGCGTCCGCCTTGTCGATAACCGACTGCTTAATCTGCTTGTACATATCGCTGTCGCGAAGCGACTTGTCCATATCAAGATAGATTAAGTTTCCGAGTCCGCCGATTTTCTCCCAGCCGAACTGGTCGGCAAATTCGGGCTTAAAGTTTGCTGTTATCGTCTCGTGGTACTTAGCGTCGCCCGTCGCCGCATAAAGCGCGCACGCCGCCCAGTACATCTCGTCTTGGTCCTTGCTGTCGGGATATTCGCCCGTTTCGCAAAGCACGCTGTTTTTGAAGCCTACCGTGCCGTTATCAAGGTTATACTGGAAAGCCTTTTCCGCCGCCGCCAAGCACTTCTCGGCGTAAGCGGCATCAATGTCAGCGTACTCTACCGCCGCCATGGCCATAATAGCCGCGAAGTCTGCCGTAGCGGGTGAGGACACCTTCGCCGCGAACAGCTCCTTTGTCTCCTCCTCGGGCATTACGAAGCCGGGGAACATCTGACAGGTCACCTTGTGGTAAACGCCGCCGTCGGATTTTTGCACCTTTAAGAGCCAGTCGAGCTCGTACTTCGCCTCGTCCAGCACGTCGGGTATGCCGTTTCCACTCTCGGGTATTCCCGTGTCGTCCGTGAACGCCTCGGGATTAAGTCTGTAAGCGAATATCAAATCAGCCACCGTCTGCGCTCCGGGCACGGTGTAGCGTCCGTAGTCGCCCGCGTCGTGCCAGCCGCCCACAGCGTCTATGTACTGGTCGGTTGTTCCCTGTATCCTCGCCTTGCCTGTGTGACATTCGGGGTGGGAGAAGACACCGCCGTCTACCTCGCAGCCGCAGCGCTGAAGGTAGAGCATATAGTTCGTTGCGTCAAACGCCTCTTTGAATATTCCGTCTTTAATCGTAAATTCGTATGAGCTTCCGAGGGTGTCGGTTTCAATCTTATACTTGCCCTCGGCCTTCACCTTGGAAAAGTCGCCGATATAGGTGTATTCGTACGCCTCCTCGTTTACCGTTCTGCGCACTATCTTACCCGTATAGACCGTTTCGCCAGACTCGCTTACTACACGGAATTCCTTGTCCATCGTTTCGCCGCGGAAATAGGCGAACTTTGTGTCGGCGGTGTTATAGCCTATCTGGTTTATATTTATGTCAGGTGCTTCAGCCTTATCGTCGCTCGCCACCACCTGATTGTGAAGCACGACCGACACATCGGAGAAGGTAATTGTCACAGGCTCGGTCGCCGTATCACCGTCTATAAAGCCCACGTTAAACGCAAGGCGCGGACCGATATCCGTTTCCTCGGTCATATTAAAATCAAGGTTAAAGGTCTGCGGCTCGGTCGTGACCAGCACACGGTCAACGACATATGCGTGATAGTCGCCGCCGTTAATTTGGATACGCGGCTCTATCCACTTATCCTGAGTGGAAACCGCAGTAAAGGAGAAGGTGTACTGTCCGTTTTGAAAAAGTCTGAAGCCGTCGTAGTACATCTGCAGTGCGTATTCAAGACTTCCCATCGAATCAATCGTGAGGTCCGCTTTACCCGCTGAGGTCTTGAGCGAGCCTCTGCCTCCGTTGGTGTAGGTTGACCAGTGCTTGTCGCCCATTGAAAAATCGCCGTTTTCAAGAAGGTTTACATTCACAAGTGTGCTGTAATCAATCACCGCGGCGCGCTCGGGCAGGGTGCCATTGTCGTCCGCCACCGCACCACCGCCGCAGCTTGCCATGCAAAGAAGCATAAGCACGGCTAAGAATAATGCCAAAGCTTTTTTCATTTTCTCTTTCCTCACTTAAAAAACTTAATCGTTTTCGTAAAATAATTATATTATTTGAGCTTAACGGGTGTCAACCAAAATGAAATGGAAGAACCGCCGAAATTCGGCGGTTCTTTTTGGCTATTATTGCTTACTGTCTATTTGAGAAAAGCGTGTGACCGCCTTTGAGACGCTATGCGAGTTTTCGCTTAACGCACTTAGTGAATTATCGAGCTTAAAAACAGCTTCGTGCGCTCGTTCTTCGGATTCTCGAAAACCTCTGTTGGCGTGCCGCCTTCAACTATCCTGCCCTCGTCCATAAAAATCACGCGGGAGGCGACCTCCTTTGCGAAGCCCATTTCGTGGGTGACGACCACCATAGTCATGCCGCCCTTCGCAAGCTCTCTCATAACGTCCAGCACCTCGCCTATCATTTCAGGGTCAAGCGCGGAGGTAGGCTCGTCGAAAAGCATAACCTCGGGCTCCATGCAAAGCGCACGGACAATCGCTATGCGCTGCTTCTGCCCGCCGGAAAGCTGGCTCGGATATGCGCTTGCACGGTCGGCAAGCCCAACCCGCTCAAGAAGCTCCATCGCGGTTTTCTTCGCCTGCTCGTCGCTCATTCCTTTTACGAGCTTTGGCGCAAGAATCATGTTGTCGAGTATGGTAAGGTGCGGGAAAAGGTTAAAGTGCTGAAAAACCATTCCCATCTTCGTACGAAGCTTGTTAACGTCTGTCTTTGCGCTTGTAATCTCCTCACCGTCAAAATAAATTTCGCCGGAATCCGGCTTTTCAAGGAGGTTGAAGGAGCGAAGCAGCGTGGATTTTCCGCTGCCTGACGGTCCGATTATAACCGTTGTGTCGCCGCTTTCGATATCTATGGAAACGTCGTTCAGCGCAAGGATATCCTTGCCGAAGGTTTTAACGATATTCTTCGCGGAGAGAATGTTATCTGTCGCCACGGCGAAGCCTCCTTTCCATAATGTTTACAAGCTTGGTAAAGAACATTACCATAGCAAGATATATCAGCGCGGCCGCAATGAGCGGCAAAAAGGACTGGTAGGTAATACCCCTAATTATATTCGCGCCGCGGGTAAGGTCGCTCATACCGACATAGCCAGCAACGGCGGTTTCCTTAAGAAGTGTTATAAACTCGTTCGCGAGGGCGGGAAGCACATTCTTAACCGTCTGCGGAAGAATTATTCGCCACATGGTTTGGACGTAGCTTAACCCAAGCGAGCGCCCAGCCTCGAACTGCCCCTCGTCTATCGACATAATGCCGCCGCGGACAATCTCCGCGACATACGCGCCCGAGTTAATTCCGAACGCCACAACACCCGCGAGCAGCTTGTTATTTGAGCTTGCCATTATGACGAAAAAGATTATCATAATCTGCACCACAACAGGGGTGCCGCGGATTATGGTTATGTACGCCTTGCAAAGCCAGTTGAAAAAGCGAAGAAGCACCTTTCCGAAGGAGGGGCGCATCTCGCCGCTCGTTCTGTCCCATGTGGAGCGAACTATCGCGACTATTACACCCAAGGCTATACCTAAAAGCAGGGCGAGCGCGGTAAGCTTAAGGGTGTTGCCCAAGCCCTCAACGAGATACTTCCATCTGTTATCCTCAATAAAAGCGACGTTAAACTCCAAACAGAATTGAGCCCACCGCTCAGAAAGCTCTGTTATAAGGTTTGACCACCATTCAGCCATATCAGCGTTCCCTTCATACAATACTATAAAAATAGGGCGGGGGCATTCCCCCGCCCTTACCGATATATTTTACTCCGCTGTGATGTATTTGTCCAGAATGGACTGTACAGTGCCGTCAGCGATAAGCTCGTTGATAGCCGCGTTCACCGCGTTGAGAAGCATTTCGTTGTCCTTGACTACGGCAATAGCGTAGTCCTCCTCGGTGTACTTAGTGTCAAGTATTTTTAGTCCCTCGTTCTGTGCTACGAAAATCTTAGCAGGCTCGTTATCAATAACAACGCAGTCAACCTTACCGGACTTAAGTGCCATAACAGCGTCCGCGCCCTTGGTGTAACGGTCAACGGTACCGAGTCCCGCGTCCTCAATGTCGCCGGTGGTGTAGATGTCACCGGTGGTGGCAAGCTGTACGCCTATCGTGTAGTTGCCGTCGCCAAAGAGGTCGTCAACGCTGGTGATAGGGCTGTCCTCGGGCACAATAATTACCTGAATACCTGTCGCGTAGCTATCGGTAAAATCGACAACTAAAAGACGTTCCTCAAGAATGGTAAGCGCTGAAAGAGCGATATCGACCTTTCCGGTTTGCACCGCGGGAACTACGGAATCGAAGTCCATATCCTCAATTACCAGCTCCAGTCCGAGCTTTGCGGCGATAGCCTCGGCTATCTCAGCGTCAATTCCGACAATCTTTTCGTTCTTGTAGAATTCGTACGGCGAGAAGTCCGCGCTGGTAGCCATCGTAAGCTTTCCGTCGGAAACAAGCTTCATTGTCGGCTCCTCGGCTGGGTCCGGCTCACCTGTCGTTGTGCCGCAAGAAGCGAAGCAAAACGCAAGCACGAGCACGAGCATAAGTGCGATAATTTTCTTTTTCATAATTTTCTGTCCTTCTTTTATTTGTTTAATTTTACGGCGTATACTTTCCGCTTCGCGGGCAATCCTCTTGTTAAAACGTATCCCGCCGCATTTATATTCGCCTTGTGAGGTACATTATGCATCATTATTGCATAAATGTCAAGCATTTTTACGAATTTATTGAATATTTATTCATAATCAGCGCTTAATTGCCGTGTTTTTATGCATAATAACCCATAAAAGAGTGAGTACTCACGTTTACCGCCTGTCGCATAAAAATATAACTCTTTGAGCGAGGAATTATAATTATACGTAAAACCTGCGCAAAATCAAGACTTTGCGGATAATTTGTTAAATCTGTAACAAAACTGCAACCATTATTAGAACTCAAAGTCGCAGGAAGCCCGCTCGGTAATAACCTCGTGTACAAAGCCCTGCACCTCTTTGTGCAGCGGGTGGTCGCGGTAAAAGAGCAGTGCCTCCTTATCTCGATACTCTCCTACAAGACATAAATCCCAGCCGTTCTCCATAACATTGCGCTTTACGCTGAGTGAGAAAAGCCCTTCTATCCTTCCGACAAGTGCCTCAAGACGCTCTTTAATTATTGCCGCGTTTACCTCCCTGTCGTTTCCCGCCGCCGATTCCTTAAGCTTCCACAAAACTATATGTTTTATCATCAAAACACATCCCTTCCGCCGCGCAATGAAGTGCGCTCTCATTTATTTCATTTTATCACAAATTTTCTTCTTTTGTCGGTTGATTTTAATACTGTTTTATTATACTATTTAATTAAGCGTTCGCGATAACACGAAAGGAAGTCATATGGCTAAAAACACAGGACCCACAATACCGCAAGAGGAGCTTTTTGAAGCGACACGAACCGAAAAAATGCGCCGTTTTATTATTAAGGTTATCTATTTCTCCCTTATTCTTGGTATTATTTTTATCGTTTTCAAGTATGCGATAAATATAATCCTTCCTTTTGTTATCGCCTTTATCGTCGCTATGATTGCGAAACCGATAATAAGCTTTTTCGTGAACAAGCTTCGTTTTCCGCGCGGGCTTGCGTCCATAATTACCGTAATTCTTTTTTACGGAACAGTCGGCACACTCGCTGTGCTTGTAATTGTTCAGCTAATTCTTGCGATAAAGGATTGGATTGTTACCCTTCCCGATTACTACCGCACCACCCTTGCGCCGTTTATTTCAAGCCAGCTTGATAATCTCGAAAAATGGATAACCAGTCTCGGTCCCGATGTGGACAGCGACATTATATCGAGCCTTTCAACCTTGTCTGACAACGTAGTAGTAAAGCTCGGAAATATCATCGGAAACATCGCCACCAGCTTCGTAAACTGGACGGTTTCCACCGTGACTTCCCTTCCGAGCCTATTTATAAACGTTATTATCACGATAATTTCCACCTTCTTTATGTCGCTCGATTATCCTAAGATTACCGCCTTCATTAAGCTTCAGCTTTCCGAAAGACGCGCCGATACCCTCGTAAAGGTAAAGGACGGTCTCGGCGCTACGCTCGTAAAATATATAAAATCTTACGCCCTCATTATGCTGATGACCTTTGCGGAAATCTTTCTCGGTCTTTCCATTGTCGGGATTAAAAATGCGGCGATTATTGCCGCTATTATTGCGGTCTTCGATATTCTGCCTATTGTCGGAAGCGGTATGATACTGTTTCCGTGGACGGTTATCTCACTCATACAGGGCAATTACAAGAACGCTCTCGGAATAGGAATAATTTGGATTGTAGTTATTATCGTACGCTATATTATGGAGCCTAAGATTGTCGGTGACGAGGTGGGCTTACACCCCGTGCTCATATTTATGGGTATGATTGTGGGAACCTATTTCTTCGGCGGCTTCGGGCTTTTAGGTCTTCCCGTCGCGCTCGCGCTCATAAAAAAGCTTCACGACCAGGGAACGATAGAGCTCTACACCTCCTTCGGTCCTGAAAGCGAGTTTTACACGCAACACAAAACCGAAGCCGAGTTTGCGGCGGAGGCTTTACCCGTCGCCGAGGAACCAGCGCCCGAGCTTCCCGCGAAGGAAAAGCCACTAAGCAAACTTAAAAAGCATGTGGACAGGGTATCCTCAAAAATTACACGGAAGAAGTAGCCCCAAAAGACGGATTTTCTCTTGAAATTTCCGTCTTTTTTGTTGCTGAAATATTGAAACGCGGCGACGCGATTTGTATAATAGAATTTAATAAAAACAGAGAATGCAGAAGGGACAACGAGGGCAGCAATGACAAGAGTAGGTTTTGATAACGAAAAGTATCTGAAGATTCAATCGGAGCATATTAATGAAAGGATAAGGGAATTCGGCGGAAAGCTTTACCTTGAGTTCGGCGGTAAGCTGTTCGACGATATGCACGCCTCGCGGGTGCTTCCCGGCTTCCTGCCTGACAGTAAGGTGCAGATGCTTTTAAAGCTTAAGGACGACGCGGAGATAGTTATAGCGATAAACGCGAACGATATCGAAAAGAACAAGGTTCGCGGAGATATCGGCATAACCTACGACCTTGATGTGCTTCGCCTTATCGACGCCTTTCGCGGCATAGGGCTTTATGTCGGAAGCGTCGTAATAACCATGTTCGCCCATCAAGCGTCGGCGGTTTCCTTTGAAAAGAAGCTGGAATCGCAAGGTGTCAAGGTTTACCACCACTACTCAATAGAGGGCTACCCCTCAGACGTTAAAAAGATAGTAAGCGACGAGGGCTTCGGCAAAAATGAATATATAGAAACCGACCGCAAGCTTGTCGTTGTTACTGCGCCGGGACCCGGAAGCGGAAAGATGGCGACCTGCCTTTCTCAGCTTTACCATGAGAATAAGCGCGGCGTAAAGGCGGGCTACGCAAAGTTTGAAACCTTCCCTATCTGGAACATTCCGCTAAAGCACCCCGTCAACCTCGCTTATGAGGCGGCAACCGCCGACCTCGACGACGTAAATATGATTGACCCCTTCCACCTCGAAGCTTACGGCAAGACTGTTGTAAACTATAACCGCGACGTTGAAATCTATCCCGTACTTAACGAGATTTTTGAACAGATACTCGGACGCTGCCCCTACAAATCCCCAACGGATATGGGGGTTAATATGGCGGGCAACTGCATCTTTGACGACGACGCCGTTAGCGCCGCTTCGCGCGACGAGATAATCCGGCGCTACTTCGCCGCTCTTTGTAAAGCGCGCAAGGGCGAGGAGAACGCGGCGGGCGAAATACGCAAAATTGAGCTTATTATGCGTCAAGCGGATATCACCGTGGACGAGCGAAAGGTCTGCGCCGCGGCGCTAAAGAAAGCCGAGCTTTCAAGCGGCCCCGCCGTAGCAATTGAACTTCCGAACGGCGAAATAGTAACAGGGAAAACGACCTCGCTTCTCGGCGCATCCTCCGCGGCACTCCTAAACGCCCTTAAAACACTCGGTAACATTCCCGATGAAATGCACCTGATTTCACCCGTTATAATCGAGCCTATTCAAGACCTGAAAATTAATCATCTGGGCAACCACAACCCGCGTCTGCATACCGACGAGGTGCTTATCGCGCTTTCGATAAGCGCCGCAACGAACACCATGTCCGAGCACGCCATGCGTCAGCTTGAAAAGCTTCGCGGCTGTGAGGCGCACTCGACGGTTATCCTTTCGCAGGTGGACGAAAACGTATTTAAACGGCTCGGAATTAAGCTTACCTGCGAGCCGCAGTATCAGACGAAAAAGCTTTATCACGGTTAATAAAATACGAGCATTTGCGAGTATATGAGAGCATATTAAAGCATATTCGAGTATTTTGCGGGTTTGTCGGGGCTCGCCCCGCTAAGTCTAAGGCAGTAGGTTTGCGAAATCGGCTGTTTTTGAGCGAAATTGACCCAAACCGCCGTTTTTCAATGTTTGTTAATTCTTTGACGGTGTGTTAAGATACATACATAAACACCGGTGACACTTTATCTCTTGAGAAAGGAGAACAGTTAAAATGGATTCACTGGCTTGGATTTGGTTAATAATACTTGTAGCGTTTATTATGCTTGAGGCCGCGACCGCGCAGCTTGTTGCGGTTTGGTTTATCGCGGGCTCGGCGGTGGGCTTTGCTTCTTCGCTTTTCGGCGCGCCGCTTTGGCTTCAAATTACCCTTGCGGTAGTTGTTTCGATAGTAACGCTTCTGATTGTAAGGCCTATTGTCAAAAAGCGTCTTACCCCCAAAACCGTCGCGACCAACGCGGATATGTCTATAGGCAAAACCGCCGTTGTAACCGAAAAGATTGACAACGAGCAAGGACGCGGCAGAGTTTTTCTCGACGGGCTTACCTGGACAGCCCGCTCAGCCGACGGCTCGCTTATCGCCAAGGGCGATAAGGTCACCGTTTTCTCAATCGACGGAGTAAAGCTTATAGTAAACAAATATAAGGAGAAATAAAATGGAGTACGCAATTATCGCATTCGCAGTAATCATTATCCTTGTTGTAATCAGCAACATCAAGATTGTCCCGCAGGCGACCGTTTATGTTATCGAGCGCCTTGGCACCTACCACGAGACATGGCAGACGGGCCTTCACTTCAAGGTTCCCTTCATTGACAGGATTGCTAAAAGGGTTTCCCTTAAAGAGCAGGTTGTCGATTTCCGTCCGCAGCCCGTTATCACCCGCGATAACGTAACCATGCAGATAGACTCGGTCGTATTCTTCCAGATTACCGACGCGAAGCTCTTTACCTACGGTATCGAGCGTCCGCTCTCGGCTATCGAGAACCTCACGGCGACCACCCTTCGTAATATCATCGGCGACCTTGAGCTTGACCACACGCTCACCAGCCGTGATGTTATCAACACCAAGATTACCGCGCTTCTCGACGAGGCAACCGACCGCTGGGGCATTAAGGTCAACCGCGTTGAGCTCAAGAACATTATTCCTCCCGAGGAAATTCAAAACGCCATGGAGAAGCAGATGAAGGCGGAGCGTGAGCGCCGCGAAAGCATCCTTCGCGCAGAGGGCGTAAAGCGCAGCCAGATACTTGAGGCCGAGGGTCAAAAGGAAAGCCAGATACTCGTAGCTGAGGCTGAAAAGCAGGCGGCTATCCTTCGCGCCGACGCCGTTCGCGAACAGAAGATACGCGAAGCGCAGGGCGAGGCGGAAGCCATTAAGCTTACCCAGACAGCTCTTGCGGACAGCATTAAGCTCCTCAACGACTCCAACCCCTCCAGCAAGGTTATCTCCCTTAAGGGCATAGAGGCGTTCGGCCGCGCCGCCGACGGTAAGGCGACAAAGATTATTATCCCGAGCGAAATTCAGTCTCTCGCGGGACTTGCAACCTCTCTTAAGGCAATCGTCGAGGAGGACGCAAAGGAAGAAAAGAAGGCTCCCGCTAAGAAATAAACACTTAATATAACCAGCTTAAGCCCGCCTAAAGGCGGGCTTTCCCTTTGTCTGCGTTAAAATTCACAACAAGAGGCGGCGCTTTTGCACGAATTTTGTCAAAGCTTTAACAATTCCCTCGTTTGTCTTGAATTTTCACAGTTTTAATAGTATTATTATTTTGGCTATCAATGGACAATTCATAATATAAGGAGATTTCACATGAACGCATTAAACAAAAAGACCGTTGAAGACCTTGACGTAAAAGGCAAGCGCGTACTTGTCCGCTGCGATTTCAACGTACCTATGAAAGAGGGCGTCATTAAGGACGACAAGCGTATACGCGAAAGCTTAAAGACCATTAAGTATCTTATTGATAACGGCGCGCGCGTAATCCTCTGCTCCCACCTCGGAAGACCGAAGGGCGAGTTTAACGTAGAGTTCTCCCTCGCGCCCGTGGCTCAGCGCTTAAGCGAGCTTTTAGGACAGCCCGTAGCCATGGCGAGCGACGTCATCGGCGACGACGCTAAGGCGAAGGCCGCCGCTCTTAAGGACGGCGAGGTTATGCTTATTGAAAACGTCCGTTTCTACAAGGAAGAGGAGAAGAACGACCCCGAATACGCGAAGTCTCTCGCTTCTCTCGCGGAGCTTTATGTTAACGACGCGTTCGGTACCTCCCACCGCGCTCACGCCTCTACAGCGGGCGTCGCGGATTATCTTCCCGCGGCTTGCGGCTACCTTATCCAGAAGGAAATCTCCGTCATGGGCAAGGCGCTTAACGATCCGAAGCGTCCCTTCGTCGCAATTCTCGGCGGCGCTAAAGTCTCCGACAAGATTGGCGTAATCAACAACCTCATTGACAAGGTTGACACCCTAATTATCGGCGGCGGTATGGCATACACCTTCATTAAGGCGAACGGCTACGAGGTCGGTGATTCTCTGCTTGAAGCCGACAAGGTTGACCTCGCGAAAGAGATGATGGACAAGGCTCTTAAAAAGAACGTTATGTTCCTCATTCCCGTAGATAACGTCATTGGCGACAAGTTTGACGCCGAGTGCAACTCCAAGGTAGTTGACAGCAAGGAAATTCCCGAGGGCTGGATGGGCCTTGATATCGGACCCAACACTATTAATCTTTTCTCCGAGGCCATTAAGGGCGCGGGTACAGTGGTTTGGAACGGACCTATGGGCGTATTCGAAATGGACCGCTTCGCGGTTGGAACAAAAGCTATAGCGAAGGCTGTCGCTGACAGCGGCGCAATCAGCATCATCGGCGGCGGCGACTCGGCGGCGGCTGTTGAAAAGCTCGGCTATGCCGATAAGATGACCCACATAAGCACTGGCGGCGGCGCGTCGCTTGAGTTCCTTGAGGGGCTTGAGCTTCCCGGTATCGCGGCGCTTAACGACAAATAAACATACCTAAACCTACACACCCACTTGTGCCCGTCGAAAAACGGGCACAAGCTATCAATAAGGAATTTAAAGGAGATAACCACAATGGATAAAGCAAAACGCGCCGCCGTTATAGCGGGCAACTGGAAGATGAACAAAACAGCGAGCGAGGCGAAGGCGCTTATAGCTGACCTTATCCCCCTCGTTAAGGACGCAAAATGCAAGGTAATTATCGGCGTTCCCTTTACCGACATTAACGTCGCCATAGAGATGACCAAGGGCACTAACATAGGCGTTGCCGCTCAGAACTGCCACTTTAAGGAATCGGGTGCTTACACGGGCGAGGTTTCCGCGCTTATGCTCAAGGAAGCCGAGGTCGAATACGTTATCCTCGGACACAGCGAGAGACGCCAGTATTTCGCCGAGACTAACGAAACCGTTAACCTTCGTTCAAAAGCGGCGCTTGCGGCTGGACTAAAGCCCATTATCTGCGTAGGCGAGCTTCTTGAGCAGCGCGAGAACGGAACCACCGAAAAGGTCGTTACCGAGCAGACAACAGCGGCTCTTAAGGACGTTACGGCGGACGAGCTTAAAAATATAATTATCGCTTACGAGCCTGTATGGGCTATCGGCACCGGCAAAACCGCGACTGCGGAGCAGGCAAACGAGGTTTGCGCCATTATCCGTAAGGTAGTAGCAGGTCTCTACGGCGCAGACGCCGCGGACGCGCTTACCATTCAGTACGGCGGCTCTATGAACGCGGGCAACGCGGCAGAGCTTCTCGCACAGTATGACGTTGACGGCGGACTTATCGGCGGCGCTTCCCTTAAGCCGAACGACTTTGCCGTTATAGTTGAAGCGGCGAGCAAGTAAGCGAGGCTATGTATGAATAAACCCCTTGTTTTAATGATACTCGACGGCTTCGGCTACAATCCCGAAAAGAAGGGCAACGCCATAGCCGCCGCGAAAACTCCCGTGCTTGACGAGCTTTTTAAAACCTGCCCACATACCCTTATCGGCGCGTCGGGGCTTGACGTAGGTCTTCCCGACGGACAGATGGGCAACAGCGAGGTAGGTCATACAAATATCGGCGCGGGCAGAATAGTCTATCAGGAACTAACAAGGATAACAAAGTCGATTAAGGACGGCGACTTCTTTGAAAACGAGGCGTTGATAGCCGCTATGGACAACGCCGTAAAGAACGGCACAGCCGTGCACCTTATGGGACTTCTTTCCGACGGCGGAGTTCACAGCCATATTGAGCACCTGTTTGCGCTTGTGGAGCTTGCAAAGCGCCGCGGCGTTAAAACCCTTTATGTACACGCCATACTTGACGGGCGCGACACCCCTCCCGAGTCGGGCAAGGGCTATGTTGAACAGCTCGCCGCGAAGCTTACCGAGATAGGTTTAGGCGAGATAGCCACCGTCGCGGGCAGATACTACGCTATGGACCGCGACAACCGCTATGAGCGCGTTGTGCGCGCCTACGACGCTTACGTCCTCGGCGAGGGTGAATACTTCCCCTGCGCCGCCGCCGCCGTTCAGGCGAGCTACGACAAGGGCGTAACGGACGAGTTTGTTATCCCCGTCATCTGCTCGCAGGACGCGGAGATTAAGGAGAACGACAGCGTTATCTTCTATAACTTCCGCCCAGACCGCGCGCGTGAAATTACCCGCACCTTCGTTGACCCCGCGTTTTCGGGCTTCGAGCGCAAGAAAGGCTTTTTCCCCGTTTACTATGTCTGCATGACCGAGTACGACGCGTCTATGCCGAACGTGCATATAGCTTTTTCTCCCGAGGACCTTACCAACACCTTCGGTGAATATATCGGCGAGAACGGACTTACCCAGCTCCGCATTGCCGAAACGGAAAAGTACGCGCACGTCACCTTCTTCTTTAACGGCGGAAACGAGACGCCCTACAAGAACGAGGACCGTTGCTTAATTAAGTCCCCCTCCGTCGCGACCT
>CAZUOY010000024.1:0-23127 GCA_964622315.1 uncultured Oscillospiraceae bacterium
AACTCTCCAATTAAAAATAACTAACAACAATAAGTTAGCTGTAGCGGCCTAGTGCCGCTCGTCGGGGCACAAAGACCGCGTATGTGTTTTCGGCGTCAATTACGCGGTGAACGAGAGTAAGGCAAAGCTTTGAGCCATACCTTGTAATTATGAAGCTACCGGACGCACGGCCTGTTTATCGGCTTGAGCGCGAGGGAAATTTATAGATAAACTGCACCCGGAGATGCCCGTGTGAATAGGTTTTCGGACAGGGGTTCAATTCCCCTCGCCTCCACCACAAGAGAGCCAGACGAACCTGAAAGGTTTATCTGGCTTTGGTCTTATTTGTTTCAAGCCGCTAATGAAGAAGCGCGGATATTCGTAGCTGTTAGGGCGGCAGAAAAACAGAATGGAATGGATTACGTGGTTTTGGCTTGTGATATTTCGGGTTTATAAGAGAAAGGGAGAAGACAATGAAAAAAAGTGTTTTTGCTATAATTTCGGTAATTTTGTGTGTTTTGCTGTGCGGCTTGCTCTTTTCCGGCTGTGAGCCGAACGCACCATTGACTATTGACGAGGAGAACGGTACGGAAGCTGAAGAAAATGAGAATATTTCGGAAATTGATGATGAAGAACAAGAGAAAACAGACGTTGTGTTTCTTCCAGACAACGTTATCAATGGTGACTTCTCGTATTTCGCTGGAGAATATAAGGTTTGTCCGTATGCCATATTTGAAGGTAACGGTAGCGACGTAAATATTAACTTAGACCAAAACGGGGTTATTTCAAGTAGCGAGTATACTTTTGCAGGTGTTCCGCCGAAAACTGTCGTAAAAAGTGACAACGGAGCATATATTTGTACAATAACAGATGGAAACGAATACTTTGACACCGTAGCGCAAGTAACAATAATAACTGAAAACATAGAGTTGTTTTTGATTTGTCCGGACGGCGTAAGCTGTAACTATGAGAAATACCCCGATTACGATGAAACAGTCGGCACGCAGGGTCTACGTATTAGATACATCTGCATAGGCAGTAGAATGATTGATACGGTGTATTATAAAAGTGAGTAATTAGCGTTTTTAATAAAGAAATATTGCAAGACTTTTTAGATTAATCGCAAAACAGGAAAAAATTGCATAATACTGTTTAATAATGTATAATAGTTGTACTATTCAAAATCTGCAGACTGTTGCGCGTTTCGGAGTGTGTATGAAAAGAGAAGAAAACGAGCTTATGAGGGAGAAAATCCTCGACGCTTTTATCACTTGCAAGCTTGAAGTAAACGGCGCGAATGTTTCTCATGTGCAAGTCGCCTCTCGCGCGGGTATCTCTGAGCGCACGCTCAACCGATACTTCCCTGATAAGGATATGTTAAACTTCTTCGCCGCCGTAAGGTATATGCGGCAGATAACCGAGGCTTTCTCCGAACTCTTTTGTTCGGCTGATTTATCCGATAAGAATGGTCTTGAAAGACTTATCTACTTTCTAAGGCTTGAGGTCAACTCTCACGAGCAGAATATCGCCCGCGCTAAGGTCTTTGTAAGGGCTTACACAATCGCGCTGAGGACAGCGCTCACCAACAATCTGCTCGTTTCCGACTATGATGAAAAGATACGTGAAACGGTGACGGCGTGTATTGCCGCGGGTATTGACGACGGCTCTATTCGAAGGGAGCTTGACCCATATAAATGCTATATCCTGATAACTTCAAATTATCTCGGAATGATGCAGCGGCTTGTTTACTGCGACAGCGTGGTTTTTGAAGATAAAGAGCGAAAGGACGAGTTTTTTTCGTCGTTTAACAATTATATTGATATGCTTGAGGAGTATCTGAGTACCGACGGGCGAAAATCCCGCAGTTAGTTTTTCAATATTTTGTTTCGACCGACCGAAAGGGCGGTTTTAAGTTACGACAAGTTGTCGCTTGTCGGACAAGTGACCGAGCGTAATCGAAGGCGAATATCCGTGCTGACAGATTTAACTGCACAGGCTTTCAGAATCAGACGACACGCATAGCCTTATCCAGCGCGCCGAAGTGTGCGTCCGTAAGGACGCTTGTACCGTCTTAGGACGGGAAGGGAGAAACCGGGATGAACTCTTTAGCAAGAGCCTTTGGCAAAGCCGACTTCAAACGGCGAATGAGGCGCACCGTATGCACAATATTAACCGCCGTGTTTCTCGCGCTATTTGCGTTGCCCTGCTTTTCGGCGAAGACCGCGCCTATAAAGGTCGCGGTGGTTAATTACCCAAACTATCTTCAAAGGCAGAAGGACGGCAGTATAAACGGATATGCTTACGAGTATCTTTTGGAGATACAAAAGTATACAGGCTGGGAATATGAATTTATAGATATGAGCTACACCGCCGCCTCAGAGGCAATTATCAACGGTGAAATAGACCTGCTTGCGGGAAGCCAATACACTGCCGAGCGCGCGCAGTTATACGACTTTTCCGCGCGCAGTATGGGTGAGGGCGGCTCGGTGCTTTGCGTAATGCCTGAGGATATGCGCTATTGTTACAACGATTTTAACAACTATGGCGGTATGAGAATAGCGGCGCTTGAAGGCACCGTTCGTATTCAGCAAACTAAAGAAGTGCTTGACAGGTACGGCGTTAGCGCCAAGTTTGTTATCTTTGAAACCGACGGGGAATCAAAGGCGGCTTTGGAGGAAGGTAAAGTGGATGCCGTCCTGATGAGCAGTATTCGCTGTGAGAGTAAGTATAAAATACTTGCGCGAATTAATACGGCTCCGCTCTACTTTTGCATTAACAACCGCCGCTACGATATAAAAGAACAGCTGGATGAGGCGATGGAACTAATCCATCTTAATGCGCCTTATTATGAGCAGCAGCTTGACGCCGAGTATTACGGCTCAGTTCCTGTACAGCTTGCTTTTACGCAGGAGGAAAAGGATTATATTATGAGCGCGGGGGTGATTTCCGTCGCGGTTTCGGACGACCTTCTTCCCGTTGAATACTATGATGAGGAAACAGGCGGTTATAAAGGAGTTGTGCTTGATTCCTTCAAGATGATAGAGGAATATTCAGGGCTTTCCTTTAGCTATCAGCCGCGGGGAAGCTTTGAGAGCTTATCGGAACGGCTTGCCTCAGGCGAAGTTCAGATAATCGCCTCGGTTGCCGACAAGCCGGGTATTCCCGAGCTTTGGGGCGTAGAGATTACGGACGCATACTATGACAACAGCGTTTCTATAGTTATTAACGACGCATTGAGCGACTATACAGACTTGAATTGCAAGGTGGTCATTAAGGAAGGCTATCCTTATATTGAGTCGCTTGTAAAACAAGAGGGCTATAAGGATATCACGTATGTCGATAGCTTTACTAAATGCGTTGAGATGGTCAATTCCAGAAAAGCTGATATTACGCTTATTCCGTCAGACTGCGCCGGAAGCATTATCAACAGCTACTCCTTCTCATCTGTCGGAAACTACCTTGTGCCGGATACCTATATGGACTACTGCGTGGGTGTGAGAAAAGGTGAAAACCCAATTCTCATTTCAATTTTGAACAAGTCTATAGCCTCCATTACTAAGGCACAGCGAATGGAGCTGCTGGTTCAAAATCTGACCTTAGCAAACCAGTCGCAAACACTAAAGAGTTTTTTAAACACAAATAAGGACGAGGCGTTGCTTGTTGCTCTTGCGGTGGCGGTGCTTATAATCGTCTTCACCATTCATTTCGCGCTTTCAAGACAAAGGCTTAACAAGCGTCTGGAAGCGGCGCTGAAGAAGGCGGACGCGGCAAGCAAGGCAAAGACGGATTTTCTCGCCCGAATGAGCCATGATATGCGTACGCCGATGAACGGAATTTTAGGCTTAAGCTACCTTATCGAGGAGTCAACCGACTCGCCTGAAATAAAATATCAGCTTCGCCAGCAACGCGAGTCGGGTGAATATCTTTTACAGCTTATCAACGATGTTCTCGACGTTAACAAGGTGGAAAGCGGAAAGCTTGAGCTAAACCCGAAGAAATGTGATGAGGAGATGCTTTTCAACTCGATTATTGAGCTTGTAAAGCCCCTCATGGAAAAGAAAAACATTACCTTTAATTTTGGGAAGGTAAATATAGAATGGAGATATCTTCTGCTCGACGAACAGCGGGTGAAACAGATATTTATTAATCTGTTAAACAACGCCGTGAAGTTTACTCCCGAGGGAGGGCGAATAGATTTTATTATGGAGCTTGTTGCGGAAGACGAGTATACCGTTCGCGACAAATTTATCGTCAGAGACACCGGAATAGGAATGTCCAAGGATTTTTTAAGTAGACTTTTTGAACCCTTTTCTCAGGAAAACCGTATAGAACAGGAGACGGGCGGCACGGGGCTGGGGCTTTCGATTGCGAAAAAGCTTGTGGAGCTTATGAACGGCACAATAAGCGTAAAAAGCGAGCTTAATAAGGGAACGGAGTTTACCGTATATATTGATTTCCCGATTGCCGAGCGCCCACAAGACGCCTCGAAACTTCACGACACCTATGGAGTGCTTCCTTTGCCACTAAGGATTCTTCTCTGCGAAGACCACCCGCTTAACGCTCAAATTGCAATTAGGCTTCTTGAAAATCACGGCGCAGAGGTAGTCTGGTGCGAGAACGGAAAGCTCGGAGCGCAGGCGTTTAAAGAGTCAAAGCTCTATTATTTCGACGCGATACTTATGGATATAAGAATGCCAGAGTTGGACGGAATTGAAGCAACGCGAAGAATACGCGCTTTTGACCGAAAGGACGCGAAGACCGTGCCGATTATCGCCATGACCGCCAACGCTTATGAGGAGGACATAAAGAAGTCCTCGGAGGCGGGTATGAATGTGCATTTGGCGAAGCCCGTTGAACCCTCGCTGCTCTTTCAAACGTTGGCGTGGCAGGTTAAACAAAGCAGACATCTTTCAGGACAAGCTTAGGTGAGCGATAGTTTTATTTGCAACTCCACTTACACAATGTTACAATAGGTGACAAAGGAAGTGTTGATTTTGGATTTTATGAACTATTGGTTTACCGGTTTTGAGAAGGGACTTATGAATCTCAGTGGTCAGGGCAAAGAGGATGTTCTAAGCGAATGTGGAAAAGCATGCTCGGAGTCCTACACCCTTGAGCTATACAGAAGAATTCGCAAGGAATCGGCTGACGTCGAGGATTTTTTCAAACGCTTAAAAAGCGAACTGCCCGAGATTAAAGTAGTTGAAGCGGTGCGCGGACAGCTTTATGAGATACGCTATACGGAATGCATGTGCGACCTTCACAAAAAGGGCTTCGTTAACTGCGGCGCTTTCTGCGAATGCTCCCGCCAAAGCCTTTTGTACAATCTCACGCAGATTTTCCCCGATAAAAGCGTAAGGGTTGAGCTGACCGACAGCATACTTAACGGCGCGCCTGAGTGCGTGCTCAGAGTCTCATTGGGCTAATCGACATATGGAGGAAAAAATGAAGAACAAAGCTTTAGTTGCATTCTTTTCCGCAAGCGGAGTAACAAGAGCGGTTGCGAAGTCTCTGGCGAAAGCGGCGAACGCGGACCTTTTTGAAATTCTTCCGGAAACGCCATATTCCTCGGCTGACCTTGATTGGACAAACAAACAAAGCCGAAGCACGATAGAGATGAACGACCCCGCCTTTCGTCCCGCTATTGCGAAAAGGTTATCAAATATGGACGAGTATGACACCCTTTTCGTGGGCTTTCCTATTTGGTGGTATATCGCTCCAAGCATAATTAACACCTTTCTTGAAAGCTACGACCTTTCGGGAAAAACGGTTATTCCCTTCGCAACCTCGGGCAGCAGCGGTATGGGCGACACTGAAAAAGTGCTGAAAGCTCTTTGTCCTCAAAGCGTAGTGTGGAAGAAGGGAAAGCGGCTTGACGCGCACGCCGACGAGACCTCGCTCAAAGCGTGGATTAAAGAACTTGATATTTAACTAAGCATACTCAATTTATGAAAAAGAAAAGCGGCGGTAAATCCGCCGCTTTTCTTTTGTTAGGTTTATTCAAAGGCTTCAAAGCAGACAAGCTCGCTTATCTCCTTGCGGCGTTTTTGAACAGCTTTGTTTTTATCCGCTCCGCTTGCGGCGTAGCCGATATACAGCACGTTGACTGGCTCAAACCTCTGCGGTATTTTAAACTCGCTCTTAATGACGGGTACGTTCATGTTGCAAACCCACACCGAGCCCAAGCCGAGGTCGGTCGCCTCCATCATCATATGGTCGGTGACGATAGATGAATCTATATCCGTCGAGGTCTTGCAGTCGTTGTCACGCATCCATGCCGAGGCGTGGTCGGCAAGCACAACTATCGCGAGCGGTGCGCCGAAGGTGGCGGCACCCTTTGAAAGCTTTTTGAAGCCCTCGTCGCTTTCAACAACAAGTAGCTTGAACGGCTGATAGTTTACCGCCGTGGGCGCCGCCTTTGCAGCTTCCAGAATTTTATCGAGCTTCTCCTTCTCCACCTTCTTGTCGGTGTAGCTTCTCACGGAGTAGCGCTCCTTTGCAAGTGTTAAAAAATCCATAATACCTCCCGCGTTCTTGTGTTTTTGTTATCGCTGTAATATAATTATACCGATAACTGCGGAAATGGCAAGAATGCACTTTTTCGGAATATACTATCAAAAAAGTGAGTGTGATGATTATGGAGAATAGAGTAAAGGTAAAATCAAACTGTCCCGTCGAGGCGACGATAGGACTTATCGGCGGAAAGTACAAGGCGGTGATACTTTGGCACCTTATGAACGATACCCTTCGCTACAGCGAGCTTCACAGGACAGTATCAAGCGCGACGGATAAGATGCTGACGCAACAGCTGCGCGAGCTTGAGCGCGACGGACTCATTAAGCGAACGGTATATCCCGTTGTGCCGCCAAAGACGGAGTATTCACTTACCGATTTTGGGCGGGGGCTGTCGCCTATCCTCTACGCGATGAGCGATTGGGGAACAAATTATTTGGATTTGACTAAATAATTATTAGGAGAATTAATGAAGGAAAATAATCTTTTAGAAAAAACATTAAAAATTGCTGACGAAAGAGGTTACGCAGAGGCCTGCGAGTTTCTATTAAAGGAAAAGGGCAGTCTTGAAGAAGATAGCCCGTCAGTATATTACTATTTAATCTGTCTGTTTGCGGGCTGTAACAAAACGGACGAGGCGATGAAGTGGGTGAAGGCAGCGGACGCTCGCGGCTGGTGGTTCAGGCGCGATGCGCTTGACGACGACCTTCTGCCGCTTGCGGGAATAGAGGAATATAAAAGCTTTTTGCTGAACTGCGAGCAAAGAGAGGACAACGCGCTAAGAGAGTGCAAAGTGCTTTGTACCTTTAATAAGAAGCGGAAGAACAAGCTTGCCCTATGCCTTCACGGAAACGGACAGAACGCTGAAATCGCGCTTTCTGATTGGAAGAGTCTATTCGGAAAAGAGTGGCAGCTTGAGGCTTTGCAATCCGCGCGTCCGGATTCTTTCGGACGTTTTCGCTGGGAGGATAACGACGAGGATTGGCGGGCACTTTTGAAGGCCGACGAACAGCTGCCTCTTGCCGATTTTGACGAGACGGCGCTTGCTGGCTTTTCGGCGGGGTGCAATATGATACTAAGGGCGCTTACGCTATCAAAGCTTAGCGTCAAAAGGATTTTTCTTCAGTCGCCGTGGATACCGTTTTTTGAGAAGAACGAGCAGGCGGTTACGGCGGCAATAAAGGAGAAGGCTGTAAGCGTATACATTGCTTGCGGCACCGAGGACGAGGACTGCAAGGAGCACGCGGAAAGATTGTATTCGGCGCTGTGCCGTGAGGGAGCGGCGGCGAGTCTAATTTGGCAAAAGGGGAATATGCACGGTTTCCCCGAGAACGGCGAAAGAGTAATATAACTATTAAGGAGAGGTTTTTATGCTTGAACTGCCGGAGGTATTGGCTTTTTCTAAACAGCTTAACGAGAGCGTTAAAAACAAAATGGTTGAACGGGTGCTTCCGCCGACTAAGCCGCATAAGTTTTGCTGGTTCAGCGGCGACGCGGCTGGCTATGACGAAAAGCTGAGGGGTGGTCGTTTTATCGCCGCTGAGGGGTTCGGAATATATTTGGAGCTTAGCTTCAGTAACGGTATGAAGCTCGCTGTAAACGACGGCGTAAATATCCGTCTTTCTACTGACATACCTAAGGATTATCAGCTTCTTATCAGCTTCACCGACGGCACGGCGCTTGTTTTCACCGTTGCTATGTACGGTGGAATAATGCTTCACGCGGGTGATTACGACAACGAGTACTACCTAAAGAGCCGCACTTACATCTCACCGTTCACTAAGGAGTTTGACGAACGGTATGAAAGGGTTCTGGCTGAGAGTAAGCCGAGCTTAAGTGCGAAGGCTCTTATTGCGACCGAGCAGCGTTTTCCGGGAATAGGCAACGGAACAGCGCAGGACATACTATTCGCGGCGGGGCTGCACCCTAAAAGGAAGCTTTCCACGCTCAGCGCCGCTGACAGAGCGCGGCTTCTAAGTTCAATAAAGACTGTACTTTCCAGTATGGCCGAAAGGGGCGGGCGCGACACCGAAAAGGACCTTTACGGAAGGGCGGGCGGCTATGTGACGAGAATGTCGAAGAACTCGCTTCTTTGCGGCTGTTCTGCCTGTGGTGGACCGGTGACGAAGGAGGCATACCTCGGCGGTTCGGTTTACTACTGCGAGCATTGCCAGCCACTCGTTAAATAATTAGGGAGAAACAGATGGATTTCACTTTATACGGCTGGACGCCGCGCTTACAGTACCTCGCGGACGAGGCGGGTGGCGGTGTTCCCGCGAGAATTATTTCTCAGGACAAGGGGCTTTACCGTGTGGTGAGCGAGGCGGGCGAGCTTTCGGCGTCGGTTTCGGGCGCGTTTCGCTTTCACGCGAGCGTGATAACAGATTACCCCGCTGTGGGCGATTTTGTTCTGTTAGACGTAAGCGGCGGTCTTGGTGTTATTAAGGCGGTTCTGCCCCGTGCGAGCGTGTTTATACGCAAGGCGTCGGGTACAGCGCATGAGGAACAGGTTGTGGCGGCAAACGTAGACACGGTGTTCCTTTGCATGGCGCTTAACAACGATTTTAACCTGCGGCGACTTGAAAGATATCTTTCCGTTGCGTGGGAGAGCGGCGCTATGCCTGTGGTCGCGCTGACAAAAGCCGACCTTTGCGAGGGGCTGGAAGCGCGGCGGCGCGAGGCGGAAAGCATTTCTATGGGTGCGGACCTGCTGATAACCTCGGCGCTTGAAAGCGACGGGCTTTCTCAGATTAAGCCATATTTACGAGAGGGAAAAACTGCGGCGTTTTTAGGCTCGTCAGGGGTAGGAAAATCCACCCTCATAAACAGATTATTAGGCGAGGAAAAGCAGGAGACTAATGGGCTTAGAAACGACGACAAGGGTCGCCACACCACCACGAAAAGAGAGCTTTTACTTCTTCCCACTGGCGGCTTGGTAATTGACACGCCCGGAATGCGCGAGCTTGGTATGTGGGACGCGACAGGCGGCGTGGAAAGGGCGTTTTCGGATATCACCGAGCTTGCCGCAAGCTGTCGCTTCGGTGATTGCACCCATACAGGCGAACCCGGGTGCGCCGTAAGGGCGGCTATAGACGCGGGCGAGCTCAGCGAGGAGCGCTTCGCGTCCTACCGAAAGCTTCAAGCGGAGAACGCAAAGACTAAGGATTTTGCGTCATACCTTCAGACAAAGGAAAAGAAGATGAAGGATATAGCCAAACAAAACAAGCTAAACCAAAAGAAATAAAAGGGCCGGACATTTCGTCCGACCCTTTTTTTATCTGTTTTCTAACATGTATTTTGCGATAGCGTCGATATGCACAGCGGCGGTGTTTACCGTGGGCACGGTAAGGTCGCCTTCCTTAATCATTAGCGGAATTTCGGTACAGCCGAGAACCACGCAGTCAGCCTTCTCTTTTGTAATGTATCCTTCCGCCGCCGCGACCATTTTTGCTTTGTCCTCGGGGTCAACTATCCCATTTTCAAGCTTCGGGAAGATGAAGGAGTGTATTAGCGCTATGTCTTCCTCGTTCGGCGTTATGGCGGTAATACCGTATCTTTCGAGAGCGGTGGAATAAAGCCCGCTTTTCATTGTAAACGCCGTGCCGAGGATAAGCGCACGTTTGAATTTGTTGCTTGAGATATATTTGCAGGTTTCGTCCACTATACTTAACAGTGGAAGCGGCGAGCGACTTGTTAGCTCGTCAAAAACAATGTGCGGCGTATTTGATGCCATTGCCGCCGCCGTTGCGCCCGCGTTTTTTAGGTTTTCGATAGACGAGAGAAGAAGGGAAACCACAGCTTCGTTATCACCCGTGGAAAGAAGACCTGTCATGGCGTACATATCAATGCTGTCAATAACGAGCGGGGCGCAGTTTCCCGTCGCCTCATAGAACTTTTTTGTTAAGCCGTCATAGTAATCTAACGTTGAGGCGGGGCCTATGCCGCCGACAATTCCGAACTTCATTCTTATCACTCCTGATTCGTTTTCCTGAATTATAGCGTGTTTTTGAAAAAGCCGCAACAGCCGTACATTAACAGTTAACATCTTTGTGTTATGCTTTCTTCATTGCCGTTTGACGTATGGCAGGTTTTTTTGGTACAATTATGCTATTGTTTTTGAAAGGGGGACTGAATATGCTGAAGCGCAACTATTCTGAGATTACGCCCGAAATATTAAATCTTTCGGAACGCTGTAACGCCGAGGGTGAGATTAACAAGGAGCTCTATGCGAAATATAACGTCAACCGCGGGCTTCGAGACCAGAACGGAAAGGGAATCCTAACCGGGCTTACCGAGATTTCGGAGATACACGCGAAGAACCTTGTAAAGGGCGAGGAGGTCCCCTGCGAAGGCGAGTTATTCTACAGAGGATACAATGTAAAGGGGCTTGTTGGAGGCTTCGTTAACGACGGAAGGCAGGGCTTTGAGGAGATTATCTATCTTCTTCTTACGGGCGAACTTCCAACATCGGAGCAGCTTGACGAATTTAAAAAGATTCTTTCCAGCTACCGCTCGCTTCCCAACTCCTTTGTAAGAGATATAATTATGAAAGCGCCGAGCTCGAATATGATGAATTCGCTCGCGCGCAGTGTTCTGTCCTTTTATTCTTACGACACCAACCCCGACGACACAAGCCTTCCGAACGTTTTGCGCCAATGTCTACAGCTGATATCCATCTTCCCCATGCTTGCCGTGTATGGCTATCAGGCTTACGATTATTATTTAAAAAAGAGCACGAGCTTTTTTATTCATAACCCAAAGCCCGAGCTTTCAACTGCGGAAAACCTATTATATATGCTTCGTCTTGACGGCAGCTATACGCCTCTTGAGGCAAGGCTTCTTGACCTTTCGCTTATCGTTCACGCCGAGCACGGCGGCGGCAATAATTCCTCGTTTACCACCCATGTTGTCACCTCGTCCGGCACAGATACCTATTCCGCGGTTGCCGCGGCGCTTGGCTCATTAAAGGGGCCGAAGCACGGCGGAGCGAACATCAAGGTTTGCGAAATGGTGAAGGACATAAAGAAGAACGTTCACGACTGGACGGACGACGAGGAGGTAAGCGCGTACCTTGCGAGGATTCTTCACAAGGAGGCGTTCGACAACTCGGGGCTTATTTACGGAATAGGCCACGCTGTTTATTCTGTAAGCGACCCGCGTGCCGAGATATTCAAAAGCTTCGTCGGAATGCTCGCAAAGGAGAAGCACCGCGAGAAGGAATACGCGCTGTATGAAACGATTGAGCGACTCGCACCGCAGGTTATTTCGCGCGAGAGACAGATGTTTAAGGGGGTCAGTGCGAACGTTGACTTTTTCAGCGGCTTCGCTTATCAGATGCTCGGGCTTCCCGAGGAGCTGTTCACCCCGATTTTCGCCGTCGCGCGTATTGCGGGCTGGAGCGCACACAGACTTGAGGAGCTAATTAACGGCAACAAGATAATTCGTCCCGCCTACCTCTCGGTGCTGCCGCGGCGCGAATATAGGAATATAAACGAAAGATAATGTGAAGCCCGCGTTACGCGGGCTTTGCTTCTTTGCTTGATTGATGAAGCGAGGGTGTAATTAAACTAAATTCACGGAGAAAGCTTTGATAACCTACGAAAGACGTCGGTTGCGTAGAGACGACGGAAATAAGCCGTTCGACATACAGATGGATTATTTGATTTAGCTCGGCAAAATTCTTATCAGCTAATTGATAACAGCAAACGTATATGGTATAATTGAAAGGCTAAAACATTATAGATGGCACAAGATGCCTGTTCCGACATAACTACGTTTAAGCATTTAGTAAGCGGTAACCGGCTAATCGGTTGCCGCTTTATTAGTTTCTATAGGGAGGGAAGTTTGTGACAGCCGAAGTGAAACGGCTAAACGAGCGTATAGAAGAATGCATCGCAAGCTCCGACTATGACGGTGCTAAGAGGTTTGTTGACGAGGCGTTGAAGATAGACGCTTCTGATTTTTACGCTTTGTTGATTAACGCAAAAATTGAGTGCTCGAAGGATGACGATAAGAGCATTCTAAAGTCCATAGAGAGTTATAGGAAGGCTCTCGCTTGCAAGGAGGCTTCAAAGGAGGACAACCTCACCCGAATACGCGCGGGCTTACATAAGGCTATTGTTTCAGCTCTGTTCGCCGCGTGCAACGAAATGTTAGGACAAAACGGCTTTGAGGCATATACGCGTCAGAAGCATTTTCTCTCCTTTTCTGAAACGCTTGAGAAGGCGATTGAGAACGCTTGCGATAACAGCGTGCTTTCCTCTCAGGAGGTGCTGAAAAGTATGCCTATGCTTTTGCAGAAATCAGCGACATATATGAGAAACACACTCACCAAGCGCGCTGAAAGCTCAATGGAATGGCTGACTGAGGGCTCTCAGTATGAGGACTACAAAAAGAGTATCGACGCTTGCATACAGATAGTGGATTACTCAATATCGAGGGAATCCGACACCGCACGCAAGGTTAGAGGCTATGAAAAGATAATAATGTGGCTTGACGCACGCGCTTTTTCGGCAACTAACGAGCCGACAGAGAACGCAAGCACCGGCGACACTCAATACAGCTTGATTGAAACGCTTTCCAATCCCGAGATGGAACAACTAAGCGTGCAACGCACGGAATATGTAGGTGCGCTGGAGGTTCAGAAATATATTCAAGCGCTTGAGCTTTTAAAGGAGCGCAGCTCGCAGATAGGCGAGGAAGCGTTTATTGAGGAAGAAAACGAAGCATAAAGAAAAACGACGGTACATAGTACCGTCGTTTTATGTTGCGTCAATTAAATTCGTCAGTTTTTTGCTCATCGTAAATCGGTATAATAAAATTCGCACCGTGCCTTGATTTAACCACAAAAACCGAATCGTTCGGCATAATGACAGGGTGTTTGCGAATCGGCTGAATATACTGATTGATTAAGCTTTTGTGTATATCTTCAAAGTAGACGTTAAACACATACCCCGAGTATTTTCCGCGATAAACGCGGGTTTTCTTTGAGATTCTTCCGTAGCGGCACCCCCGCGGCTTACCCGCATAGATATATACCCACTCCGCAAAGCAGGACAGGACAAGCGTCGAACAGATGAAGAAGCTGCAAAGAAAGGGCTTTGAAGCGCTTTTATAAAAATCGACACAGGCGATAACAATCAAAGGCAGAAGCACAAAAAAGACAACAGAGCGAATTATAAGACTTTTTTTACTGAAGTGTCGATAAAGCGCATGCTCCTTTTCAGTCAGCGGCTGGTATTCAATGTTAACACGCTGCATTTTCATTCGTTAAGCTCCCAAAGAATTAGTAGAAAATCGAGTATCCAAAGAAGATTATACAATAAAACAAAAGCAAGAACAAATTTAAGGTAAACAGCAACTGCCAAAGCACCAAAACAAAAACACCCCGAAGGGTGTTTTTGTTTTGGTGCGGATGACAGGACTTGAACCTGCACGCCGAGGCAATGGCTCCTAAGACCATCGTGTCTGCCAGTTCCACCACATCCGCATCAAGTATATATTTTACATAAATGTGACGCGTTTTACAAGAGTATTTGATTTTTTATTTACATAATTTTATTGAATGGAACAGCTTTCTTCTGTATAATGGTTTTATTACTTTTTCGGGAGCGTTAATATGGAGTGGCTGTACAAGCTTCAAAGAAAACACGGAAGGTTTGCAATACCTAATCTTATGCTGATGATTGTTATCGGTCAGCTTTTCGTTTTCTTTGCGAATATGATGTTTGCCGACCGCGGTGTTATCTCGTGGTTTGCTTTTAACCGCGAGGCTATCCTCTCAGGACAGGTATGGCGGCTCATCACCTTTATCTTTGTACCGAGTGCTTCCGGTGTGCTTTGGCTACTGCTTTCGCTGTATTTTTATTATATGATAGGCGGCGCGCTCGAAAACGAGTGGGGCTGCTTTGTATTCAATGTGTTTTACTTTATCGGCGTTTTCTGTACAATTATCGCGGGCTTCATTACTGGTTTCACGACAAATCAGTTTCTAAACCTTTCGCTCTTTTTTGCCTTCGCTATACTCTATCCCGACTACAAAATACTGCTATTTTTCGTCATACCGATAAAAATGAAGTATCTCGCGATAGTGGACGCGCTGGTTTATATATATTATTTCATTGTTGGCGGCTGGACGTTTCGCGTAGCAATAATCGCGGCGTTCATAAATCTTGCCGTGTTTTTCGGTGGAACGTTAATTAAAAAGCTGAAGCAGAACGCGGAATACAGAAAGAGAAGAAATGATTTTAGGCGGGAGATGAACCGCTGGAAATAGAGATGGGCGGCTTTGCCGCCTTTTCGTTATGGGGGGAAGGCATATGATAAAGAGAAAAACGGTATGCTTGGCTGCGGCGCTGGCATTCTTGCTGTTCGGTATTTCGGGCGGCGTGTTTGCTACTGACATTGCTGCGCCCTATCCGTCGGCAGAGGAGCTGTATGGCGAATTCAACGCGGTAGAAACGCTTTACTCATATCCGCAATTTACCGAGCTTTCGGTCTACTTTTGGGATAACGCAGAAACCGCTGACGCGGGCGAATGGATTGGAGTAGAGGCTTATTTAAACGGCGAGCAGATTCCGGATTCAGAGCTTGCCTATGAGCTGGTTTACGGTCGCGATATTGCGGAGATTTATTATAACGGCGAGGTGCTTGCCTTCGGCGCGGGTACAGTGGTGGCAAGGGCGTACCTTGCCGCAGACCCCTCAATAGACGGATACGCCGAAATAAACTTCGTAATGCCCGAGGAGGAAAACGAGTTCCTATTACTGAAAACAGTTTCATCGCAAAGCGAGGCTGACGCCTCTTTTGAAGGCTCGATAGCCTCTTTCCCTGAATGCTACAAGCCTTATCTTCGCGAGCTGCACGCAAAATATCCGAATTGGGTTTTTGAGCCGATGCTTACGGGTGTGGATTTTTCAGAGGCGGTATATAACGAGTGCCTCTACGATAGATGCACAATACTTCGCGCGAATTTTTCTGACATATTCAAGAGCAAGGCAGTGGGCGACTATGACCGCGAGACAAAAACATATATTTTAAAAGATACGGGGTGGGTTACAGCAAACGCAATAGCGGTTTCCTATTTCTTAAATCCGCTGAATTTCCTCGACGAGTGCTCGGTGTTTCAGTTTGAGTCGTTGAAATATGACCCGAGTTGTCACACGCTTGAGGGCGTGGAGGGGATACTCGACGGCTCGTTTATGCACAACGCCGCGACCTCCTATCTTGACACTAACGGAGCATATATCGAAACCACTACAACCTACGCCGAGGCAATTATGAACGCGGCGCGGGCGACGGGGGTTAATCCTTACTATCTCGCGGCGAAGATACGCGGTGAGATAGGCTCCACCGCCTCGAACAGCGCGAACGGACAGTGCGCGGGCTATGAGGGATACTATAATTTCTACAATATCGGCGCGTCAGACGGCGAGGGGAATATTGAACGCGGGCTTGAGTGGGCAAAAAGCGGCGAAAGCTATAACCGCCCGTGGACCTCACCCGAGCGGTCGATACTCGGTGGAGCCCAGTGGGTGGCTGACAACTACGTTAACGACGGTCAATACACGGGTTATCTTCAAAAATACAACGTAAACCCAGAAGCCGTGAGCGAAATGTTTTCAAATCAATATATGACGAGCGTATCAGGTGCCGCTGGTCAGGGGCTTTCCGCATATAAGGGCTATGAGGCTGTAGGCGCGCTTTCGGGCACGATAGTGTTTTCAATACCTGTTTATGAGAATATGCCTGAAGTCGGCGGCAAGGCTGAAGCGTTCACGCTAAGACAAAGGGGAAAGACAACTCACGGGGTGGTAATCAGAAGCGGACCTGCGGCGGCGCACGAGGCGACGGGAGATTTTCTTGCGCTCGGAACCAACGTAACATTATTGAAAAGCGTTTCGTCAGACGCCGTAAATATGCGCACATTTATAACCTATCCTGACTGGTATGAAATAGAGTATGAGAGCGACGGCGAAATAAAAACAGGTTATGTCGCGGCGGATTTTGTCACGCCCGTAGTTTCAAAGGTGATTTCAGTCGGTGAAAGCTTCTCTCTCGACAAACCTGAAACGAAGCCCGAGGGCTGCGGCGAAACAGTCTTCTATTACAGTGAAAACAATGAGGTGGCGTCGGTTTCGTCTGACGGCACCATAACAGGCACGGGCAGCGGCACGGCAACAATAGTTATCTACACCGCCGGCGGACTCATCTCGAAGCAAAGGGTTGCTGTTATTTAGGTAAAACAAAAAGCCCGTCGAAAGACGGGCTTTGCTTGCAAAAATATACGTTGCTTATATAGCGCGCGTAACCTTGCCGGAACGCAGGCAACGGGTGCAGGCGTAGATGTGTTTGGGAGTTCCGTCAACCATCGCCTTTACACGCTGAACGTTCGGTTTAAAAGCTCTGTTCGAGCGTCTGTGGGAGTGGGAAACCTTGATGCCGAAAACGACTCCCTTACCGCAAATTTCGCATTTTGCCATCTTCTGCACCTCCTTACTTTGTTATAGTCGCAGATAGTATAATAGCAGAAATGTTTTTTAATTGCAAGAGTTTTATTGTTTTTTTCTTTAGCAATCTATATAATACTATAAGGTGAATTTATGAATCAAGAGTTCTTTATGTATTTTGCGCGGTTTATTGCGCTCGTTACCTCCATACCCGTTCACGAGTCAGCGCACGCCTTCGTGTCCTATAAGCTAGGCGACCCTACGGCGAAGTCTATGGGACGGCTCACACTTAACCCGATAAAGCATTTCGACTTGGTCGGCGCTATATGTTTACTCGTTGCGGGGATAGGCTGGGCAAAGCCAGTGCCGATAGACCCGCGCTATTATAAAAACCGAAAGACTGGCATGGCGCTTTCAGCGCTCGCAGGACCTGTATCAAACTTTATTATGGCGCTTCTCGCGATGGTTATTTACAAGGTTTGCGAATACACCTTTTACGGCACAGCGGTGGAGTTCTGGTATTATGCGGCACTGGTGTTTAGCTATATAGTAATTATTAACATTACGCTCGGAATATTCAACCTTATACCTGTACCGCCCTTCGACGGTTCGCGAATTTTCCTTGTTTTTCTGCCTGAGCGGTGGTATTTCGCCATAATGAAATACGAGAGATATATCTTTATCGCCTTCTTTTTGCTTCTTTCCTTTACGAACGTAATTGATAAGCCTATGGCTGCCGCGAGCGGCGCGGTGCTCGATTTCTTTGACAAGGCCACCTTCTTTGTCGATAAGCTTATGATTAACGCGTTATCTTAAAGACCTTCCGAAAGGATACAGTTAGTGGAAAAGCCCAGATTTAAAATCGAAGATTTCGAGGGTCCGCTCGATTTATTGCTTCATCTTATTTCCAAGAAAAAGATGGAGCTGTACGACATTAAAATATACGAGCTTATCGACCAGTATCTTGAGTTCCTCAATGCGTCCGACGCGGACAAGCTTGAGCCGACGAGCGAGTTTATCGAGATGGCGGCGCGACTCGTTTATATGAAGTCGGTGCTGTTGCTTCCGCGCCAGGAGGAGCAAGAGGAGCTTGAGCGGGAGCTTACGGGTCAGCTTGTTGAGTACCACCTTTGCAAGAAGGCGGCGGCGAGGCTACGCGATATGTCCGAGGGGATTAACTTCTTCGTGCGCGAGCCGCTGGAGATTAAGCTTCCGACGGAATACTCCATACTTCACGAGCCGTCGGCTCTGCTTGCGGCATATATGGGAATAATGGGGAAAGGCGCGAGGCTTTCAAGCCCCGGAACGGACGAGTTTGAACCGCTGGTCACCGCGCCGATGGTTTCGGTGACCTCAAGGGTGGTCAATATTCTTAGAGGACTCCGTAAAACCCCTGTAAGAAAGCTTCAGGATTTTTTTGTCGATTCAAAGAGCCGCAGCGAATCGGTGGCGACCTTTTTAGGGCTTCTTGAACTCATTAAGGCAAAGCGTATTACCGTGGGTGACGACGGAACCGTCCGCGTCAGCGAGCGGGTAAAGGAGAGGGTATAAATGAACGAGGAATTCTATAAGGGCGCGGTGGAAGCGGCGCTTTTCGCGGTAGCGGAGCCTATATCGGCGGGCAAGATAGCCGACGCGCTCGGAATAGAGACCAATAAAGCGAACGCTCTTATAAAAGAGCTTACAGAGGAGTACGACAAGGGCGAGCGCGGCTTTTGTATATTGAAGTTTGACGACCGCTACCAGATAGCTACCCGCCCGGTGTACGCTGATTTTGTAGCGCGTGCGCTCGATAACAGACGAAACACTCCGCTTTCACAGGCGGCTATGGAGGTTTTAAGCATCGTCGCTTACAACCAGCCCGTTTCGCGCTCCTTTATCGACCAGATTCGCGGTGTGGACAGCTCCTCCGCCGTGGCGAGCCTTATTTCTAAGAACCTTATCTGCGAGGCGGGGCGGTTGGAGCTTCCTGGACGGCCCGTTAGCTTTAAAACCACCGACAACTTCCTTCGCTGCTTCGGGCTCTCGTCCGTTTCAGGACTTCCGCCCATCTACAGCGAGGAGATAGAGCTTTCTCAGACCAATCCCCTTGAGGCTTTTGAAACGGAGCTGGACGAAGGGTGAGGGTAGTGTTATTCGTTATTCTCGGCGTTCTCGCGTTCATAATACTTTTATGCCTTATACCGATGTCGGTGAAATTGAAGTACGAAAACGGGGAATTCAGAGCTTTCGTCAAAATTCTCGGTATTTTTAGGTATATGCTTTATCCTGAAAGAAAAAAAAGCGGGAAGAAGACGAAGGAAGAACCGCGAATTGACGGGAACGAGCCCGAAAAGAAGACAAAAAAACCGCCAGAGGTGAACGAGCTTATTACCTATGTCGCGCCCGCAATAGACGCGGCGGAGTTTCTCTTTCATCATATAAGTGTGAAGGATATAATTATAATTCATATTGTAAGAGGGAACGAGCCGCACGGAATAGGCGTTAGGACGGGGAACGATTGGGGCGCGTTCGGCGCGCTTACGGTGTTTTTAAAGAATAATTTTCGAAAGGTCGTATTTAAAAGGGTCGAAATTGTACCTGATTTCGCTGACGAATACGGCGAGAATGAAAAATACTGTTGTAAATTCGGCGCGATAGCGGGTATAATGATAGCGGCGCTGATTATCTTCTTTACGCAGAAGGATAAGGAAAAACGCGAAGAAGCAAATAACGAGGCTGAGGAGAAAGTAAATGGCTGAGCATTACATCGATTCTATGGTTGAAGCCGCGATGAGCAAAATAAAGGAAATGTCGGGTTCCTCGACGGTAATTGGCGAACCCGTGATAATGCCTAACGGCGTGACGGCTATACCTGTTTGTAAGGTGAGCGTCGGTTTCGGCGCGGGCGGTGCTGACCTCGTTCGTCGTGAGAGCGGCTTCGGCGGCGGCACGGGCGCGGGGATATGCATAACGCCCATAGCCTTTCTTGTTACGACAAAGGACAGCGTAAAGCTTATGCAGCTTGATACAATCGGAACAACCGCCGATAACATAGTGCGCGCTGTGCCCGAGGTGCTCGATAAGGTGTCGGCTATCGTTACCGACGTTAAGAAAAGTAAAAACGAATAAGAAACAGTAAGGGGTGAGCTTACCGCTCGTCCCTTTTTAAACGGAGAAGATATGGATAAAAGAATTCAAAAGGTGCTGTCTGAGCAGGGGTACTGCTCCCGCCGCGCGGCGGAACAGCTAATAAGTGAGGGACGGGTGAAGCTAAACGGACACCCCGCCGCGCTCGGCGACAAAATGGACGAGCGTAAAGACGTGATTTCAGTGGACGGACAGACGGTGCGCTTTGAAAAGAAGAAGTCGAACGTCTACTATATGCTTTATAAGCCACGCGGATTTGTCACAACCCTTTCTGACAGCCACGCGGCGAAGACGATAGCAGATTTAATCACCGGCATAAGCGAGCGGGTTTATCCCGTGGGAAGACTCGACAAGGATAGCGAGGGGCTTTTGCTTCTCACTAACGACGGCGAGCTGACTAACAAGCTCACCCACCCCTCGAAGAAGGTCGGTAAGCTCTACCGAGTGACCGTTCGCACTGCGCCGAGCGAGGAGCAGCTAATTGAGCTTTCAACGGGCGTGGTGCTTGATGACGGCTATAAAACCGAGCCTGCTACCGTTCGCGTAGTGGTCAGCGAGCCTGAGCGCGGTGTTATGGAAATGGTAATAACCGAGGGCAAAAACCGTCAGATTAGGCGTATGTGTGACGCGGTAGGCTTGGAGGTTATACGCCTTAAGAGACTCGCCGAGGGTCCGCTTCGTTTGGGTATGCTAAAGCCCGGCGAATACCGTGAGCTTAAAAAGGAGGAGGTAATTGCTCTGCGCAATTCCCTCGGAAAGGAAAACAGATGATTGAAATTAAGCTTGCGCGAGAGGGCGACAAAGATGAGCTGAAGCTTAATTCAGACGAGCTTTGCTACATAGCGCGCGAAAACGGTGAGCTTATTGGCAGGTGCATTTTCTCCTTTGACGGCGAGGCTGTAAGAATTAAAGACGTTTGGACCGAAAAAAAGGACTATTCAATAGCCGACGGGCTTATTCGAAGTACCGTCGCGAGCCTTTTCGATATGGCAAAGACGGTTATACTCGACGGAGAGGGTGAAGAATTAACAAAGTTTCGTGAAGTTTCGGGACTTTTTGAGGGAAACTCGACAAAAATTGAGTCTTTTTCCAAAACCTGCTGTTAAGGCGGGTTTTTCTATTGCGTTTTTTTCGGAAATAATATAAAATAGTTGTAATTTGGTCTTTTACTTCTTTAAGTGAATCGAGGTTAAATATATGTCAGAAAAGAGCAAGAAACTTAGTGCCGATTTACGTCTCAAGGCGCTGTTTGACGACGGCGTGTTTTGGGAGATAGACGGTGCGGCGAAAGAGTGCGGCGCCCGTGCGGCGTACGGCTCAATCGGCGGCGCAACGGCGTTTGCGCTTTGTCAGGACGGCGCGGTGGATATGCGCCACGCAAGAAAATTTCAAAAGGTCTATGACCTTGCCGCGAAGACGGGCGCACCTGTTGTAACGGTTTACGACTCCGACGGCGTAAAGATTGACGACGCCTTCGCTTCACTTGAAGCGGCTTCCGAAATTCTTAAGAAATGCTCCGAGCTTTCTGGCGTCGTTCCGCAAATAGCGGTTGTTGCCGGAACATGCGCCGGCTTTTCGTCGCTCGCCGCGGCGATGGCTGATGTCTGCATTATGGCGAAGGACGGCGAGCTTTTCCTAACTCCCGCGTTCACCGACAAGGCGAACGGCGGCAAGGAGAAGGGTGTGGGCTCCGCTGAGTTCGCGGAAAAAGCGGGTGTGGCAGCTATCGTCTGCGACACCGAGGAAGCGGCAATTTCGAAGGCGGCGGATATAGTTAAGCTTCTGCCTCTCAACAATCTCGCGTCCCTTCCCGCATACGAGTTCGAAGCGGGCGCACTTGCCGACGCGGACAGTGAAACAGAGCTTTTCGCAAATATCGGCGGCGGCGCGAAAGCGAAGCTTGCGACGCTCGGCGGAACACCTTGCGGAATAATTGAAGCAAGCGGAAAGATTAACAAGGACGACGCGGCGAAATGCGCGAAGCTCATCGAGGTTTGCGACGCGTTCAACCTTCCCATAGTAAGTCTGATTGATTCCGACGGCTTTGTGCCTTGCGCGGAGAACGATAAGCTTGGCGGAATAAAATCCGCGGCGAAGCTTGCGAGTGTCCTTGCCGAGGCAACAACGGCTAAGGTCGCGGTCATTAACGGAAACGCTATCGGCTCGGTCTTCACGACCTTCTGCTCGAAGAACGCGGGTTGCGATATGGTTTACGCGACAAACGGCGCGGTAATAAGCGCTCTTCCCGTAAACGCGGCGGCAAGCCTTGTTTATGAAATTAAGAAGGACTCTGATATAGAGGCTCTCGGCAAGAAGTACGCGAGCGAATACGCAAGCGCAGAGAAGGCGCTTGAAAGCGGAGTAATCGACGGCATTATCGACGACGCTTCCGCGCGCGAGGTTCTTATTTCCGCATTGGATATGCTTTCGTCAAAACGCGCTTCAAGATTGCCCAAAAAACACGGCAATCTTCCGCTTTAATAATTTGGAGGTAATTTTATAATGAGAAAGTTTAACATAACAGTAAACGGCGTAGCTTATGATGTAGCGGTTGATGAGGTTGGCGGCGCACCCGCCGCAGCACCCGTAGCAGCCCCCGCGCCTGTAGCCGCACCCGCCGCCGCACCCGCAGCAGCTCCCGCGGCCGCACCTGCAGCGGCACCTGTGGCAGCTCCCGCGAACGGCACTAAGGTTAACGCACCTATGCCCGGAAACATTCTTGATGTCTGCGTAAAGGTCGGCGACAAGATTTCCAACGGACAAAAGCTTGTTGTTCTTGAGGCTATGAAGATGGAGAACGACATCACCTCGCCTTGCGACGGCACAGTCGCGAGCATCGGCGTAAATAAGGGCGACATGGTTTCTACCGGCGACAATCTCGTCGTTATCGGTTAAGGAAGGGCATAAGATATGGCTAAAGTTAAAGTTACCGAGGTTGTGCTTCGCGACTCACACCAGTCGCTTATCGCAACCCGTATGACCCTTGACGAGATGAAGCCGATTCTCCCCGCTATGGATAAGGTCGGCTACTACTCCTGCGAGGCTTGGGGCGGCGCTA
>CAZUOY010000025.1:0-17767 GCA_964622315.1 uncultured Oscillospiraceae bacterium
TCGAACACTGTGTCTCTTATTTCTCCCGCTGTAAACATTTACTGTATCCTCCGTTTTTTTATTGACTAAAAATAAACTCCGCTGTTTTCGAGCTCGTCAAGAAGGTCGCCCACAACGCCTACATTATACGGCGTAATAATAAATGTGCTGTTTGCAACTCGTTTTATCTGTCCGCCGTTTGCGTAAGCAACGCCGCTTAAAAAGTCTACAAGACGTCTCGCTATATCCTTGTTTGTTGATTCAAGGTTAAGCACAACAGTTCTTTTGCTGTTAAGATGGTCGGCTATTCCGCTCGCGTCATCAAAACGCTCGGGCTTTACAAGAACCACCTCAAGCTGAGTTGTTGCATTAATATTAACAATATTTCCGCTTTTCTTCGGCTCGTCGTCAGAAGAAGGTCTTCTCTTTTTAGCGGGCTTTTCTTCTCTTTCGGGGGTTTCCTCGTCCTTATCTTCTTCGTATATGTCCTCGTCTTCTTCTCCCATGAACATATTTGAAAGTATTTCACCTAAACGTCCCATAAAAACCTCCTATATCGTTTTTACTAATATAAATTATATTATCTTATATTTTTATATTAATGTCAATATCGCAAACAAACGGTTTAGTCAAGGCGCTTATATAAAATATGCGTTTCGTCACTGCAAACCGTTTGACAGTCTTCACGAAGCTGAAGGTATACATTAACCTCATCGTTAGCTGAAACAAAGAAAGCGTCAAAATCATAGGTTTCAACAAAAGAATCCATCTCCTCAAGAGTTAACGAACAGTCGGAAAACAGAATAACGTCTTCAATAATATCCGCCGCCGCCTCGGCTCTTGAATCAATAAAATCATGAAATCCGTTATAAACAAGAACCCCTCCGTCATTATAGCCGTTAAAGATTCTTTTCGGAGCTGTTTCGACTAAAGCCGAATACATTTCTTTGCTCATAAGGTCTGAGGGTGTCTTAGAGGTTTTTTTTGCGTTAATCGTAAAAACGCATAATACTATTGTCAATACGCTTAACAGGACAACAATGGGTAAGGTTGACGCGTTGCTTTTCTTCTCACCGCGAAAAAGATAGATTACGGCAAATTCCGCTACGACTATCGCCGACCAAGCGCCGAAACGAAGGTAGATAAGTCCCAAAAGCAAAAATGCCGCTGACAGACCTAAGTCCTTAATGTTAATTCTTTTCTTGGAAAAAAGCACAACCAAACCAAGTACAATCAACCCCGCTACCGCAAAGCCGTCGGTAATAGTGCCGTGTTGCCATTCAGTAACATACTTCTTGCACACGTCGTTATTATATATAAACGGGAAAAGATACAGCTCTGTTCCATAGGGATTCACCAATCCCGCCAGAAGATTTGCCACCGAAACCGACGCAAATGTTATTAGCTGTCTTTTCGTTTTTTTCTCTAAAAACATCCTTCCGACATCAATTTTTATTAATCCACAAAGAAAGTATCCCAACGGCAGTAAAAAAGCAAAAATCACAGTTCCGCCGTGAGTGTTTGCCCAAAGCACCGAAATAATCGGAAGCAGATAAATCAGCTTGCTTTTCTCATTATCGTCAAAGCGCCTTAACGCGACAAGAGTAAACACAAAAAGGATTAATCCAATCATGTGCGGACGTGCGAAGATAACAGAAAAGAAACCCGCCGACGTAACAGCCGTCAAAAGTATTGGTGAAACAATACTTCCGCTTTTCAAGAGAATATCACTGTTTCCGAAAAGCAGAATCGAAAAAAACAGCAGCGAACTGAGACCTATATATATTCCGCCGTCTGTGTCTCCAATAAAATGTAGCGTATATAGAACCACGTCGCTAAGCCACTCGTGAAATATTGTTTTCGCTCCCTCTCGTTCGGGAAGCCAAGAGAATATTTCACCCGGAATTTTGCCGTTTTCGCAAATATACTCGCCAACTTTTATATGCCATGGATAATCGTCAAATTGATGTCCGACTGTATAGGCATACATAACCAGCACGGTCATAAAAAGGCAGATAGCAAGCAGATAGATATTAAATTTTTTCTTATCTGTCATACCGTTCCCCCGTTACGCTTTAGCAAGCTCCTTACCAACATAAAGGTCCTTGCCTTCAATAAATATCTCGTCATACAGCTCAAGATACTCGCTGTCCGAAGAATTTACACGTGACAGAATAAAATCCTCGGTTTCGTAGACGATATCAACTTTTTTAAATTTAACCGTGGCGCCGAATTTGATATACACGCCTACCTCGGCGTTCTCAATACGAAGCGCGCTTCTATCCACCTTTATTCCCTCATATTCCTCAAAAGCGACATTCGCCTCGGCAACACGAAGACGCGCAAGCTCTGCGCCAAGATAATCACAAAGCAGGACAACCTTGTATGCGCCCGTTTCCTCATCTGCGTCGCATGAAACTACCTTTGCTGGGATTGTACCCGCCGCCGAGTAGCTGAATGTTAGGTTGACTTTAGGCGAGCTTTCAAACCGTCGCGCATTTTTTTCGTCAGTTTCAAAAACAAAATACCAGTGATAATCGGAAATAATTTTACAAGCTTCGAAATTTTGTTCGGTTTTCTGTTTAAGTATTTCTCTAAGCTCCGTCACTGTAACGGAATTAACATAATCAAAATTCAGCGTTTCTTCAAGACCGTCGGAAAGAGACACAAAATAGCCGTCCAGCGGAGTTGAAATATAGCCGCCGGGCTCGGTGCTTGACGCGTTAATCGCGTCAATTTCGCCCTGAAGGAAAGCTATTCTATCGCTGAGGTCCGCAGAGTTTCCCGCCGCAGCCGAAAAGCTGTTTAGCAGCCTAAGCGCAGACAGTCGCGTATCGTGTAACGAAGAATAATCGTCCTCGCTAAGCTTTAGCGAATATAAAGATAACTCCGAATAAATTCTTGAGGAAAGCGTTTCTATATTAGTTCCAGCAGTTCTTCCCGAATCTGATAAGCTCTTTAGTAATTCAAGCTCCTCTTTTAAGAGCGAGAGCTTAAGACGCTTCGCCGCAGAATCATTCGACAAGAATACCTCGGCGACATTCGCGCCGTTGGCAATCTTTTCGCCGTCACTTACAAGATAATTCTTTATTCCGTCTGCGGAGGCGTCAATTACCGTTTCATCACGCATAACAACGCCCTTAACATCAACGCTGCCCGAAACCTTGCTTGTAACCGCGGCTTGCGTTTTGTAGGACGGATAGGCAACCATATAAATTTGAAAGCCGATATAAACCAGTATTAGCGCGATAATAAGAATACCAATTATCCCGCCGAGCTTTTTACTCATCTTCGCCCTTTTCACACTCCTGGTCGAGAATTGAAATAAATTTAGCAGGCGTAATCGTTGAGATGGCGTGCTTATAGACAAGGTTTTGGCGTCCTTCGCTGTCAAGCACAACCGTATAGTTATCAAAACCCTTTACTGTTCCTCTGAACTGAAAGCCGTTAGTAAGATAGATTGTGACGGGGATTTTCTCTTTTCTTGCTTGGTTTAGAAAAACGTCCTGAAGAATTATAGTTTTCATGCTTTAAATTCCTTTCTGTTTTTGTTATCATCTAAGGCTTCGTAAAACCTTGCGACAATCTCTTTAGCTATTCTTTCTGTACCCGCCGAGGGGTCGAGCCACACCGCTTCCTTCTCACGTCTGAACCATGTTATCTGTCTTTTTGCGTAACGTCTCGTTGCCTGTTTAAGTAAAGCTATGCTCTCTTGCAGTGAACACGTTCCTTCAAAATATCCGAAAAATTCCTTGTATCCTATAGCTTGTGCCGCAGTAGCAAATTCATTTCTTGCGCTAAATACTCTCTTTGCTTCTTCAAGTAGTCCGTTTTCAACCATTGAGTCTATTCTTTTCTCAATGCTTTCATATAGCTGTTCCCTTTTTGGACAAAGCACGAAAATAAGAGCATTGTATTCAAAGGGTTTAATCCGCGAACGCTTGATAATTTCGTCTTCAGTAAGATTTGTCGAACGAAGCCTTTCCAGTGTTCGGATTATTCTTTTTACGTTGTTAGGGTGTAAAGACTCTGCGGCTTTCGCGTCCTTTTCTTCAATCTCCCTCAATAACGGCTCTATTCCGTTCTTTTCATACTCTGCATACAGCTGTTGCCTTAGCTTCTCGTCAGCTTTTTCACCGACAAACTCTATGCCGTGAATAAACGACGAAATATAAAGTCCCGTTCCGCCGCAGATAATGGGTTTCTTTCCGCGTTTTGTTATTTCAAGCGCCGCAGCGCTCGCGTCTTTAACAAAATCAGCGGCGCTATACTGTTCCTCAGGGCTTACTATGCTTATTAAATGGTGAGGCGCTTCGCTTAGCTGTGCCATAGTCGGCTTAGCTGTTCCTATATCAAGAGTTTTGTAAATCTGCATGGAATCTGCGGAGATTATCTCACCGTCGAGTAAACGAGAAACCTCGACAGCCACCGCTGTTTTTCCCGAAGCTGTAGGCCCCGCCACAACAATAAGCGGCTTCTTTTCGCTATATCCGTCCAAATCTGCTCTCCAATTCCTTTTGGGATATACTTACGAAAACGGGTCGTCCGTGCGGGCAGTATTTCGGCATATCTCCTGATAGTATCTGCTTGCAAAGTGCGCTGAGTTCTTCTTTGCTCGTTCTGTCTCCCGCCTTAATTGCCGCGCGGCAGGCGGTCGAATGAAGCAGCCATTCGCGCTCTTTCGGTTCAATGCTTCTATTGCTTTCGGTAAGCTTTCCCGCCGCTCTTACCACGGCGTCAGCAACGGCCTTAACAGGGAAATAAGTAGGTATCTCGCGAACGGCAACATCTCTGTCGGCGAAATCTTCAATTACAAACCCGATTGAAGAAAACAGCTCAATATTCTCCAAAACCGCCGCTTTCTCTTCGGCTGAGAGCGAAACTATTACAGGCTCCAGCAATAGCTGCCGCACATCCTCAAGTTTGCTGTTTTTAATCTTTTCGTAAAGAATTCTCTCGTGTGCGGCATGTTTGTCGACAAACAAAACATCGCTACCGCATTCTGCAACGATATATGTATCAAAAACCTCGCCGATAATACTCATCGGAAGCTCGCACTGTTTATTTTCTATTGAATAGGGTATTTCGTTCTTCTCTGTTAAATATTCTTTGCTACTCTGTTCTACACGAAGTGTATAAGCTACCCTTTCACCCTTTTCCTCGGAAATCGGTGAAAATTCAAAAATACTTTGTTTGCTAACTTCTTCCCCGATATTATCCGTCCTTGCATCTGCGACTGTTGTCGAAAAAGCTACCTGTTCAACCTTTTCAGCGGCGAAAAAGCTTTCATTTTTCATTTCCTCAACGGATTTTGGCGATTTTAGCGAATAATCTGAAAGCGCAGCTTTTACACTGGAATAAACAGCGGAGAAGGCCTCCCTTTCATTCTTAAAGCGAACCTCTGTTTTAGCGGGATGAACATTAATATCAACATCCTCATACGGCAAATATAGGTTTACGGCGAAGCAGGGATATTTTCCCGCAAGCACAAAGGAACGGCATGCCTCCTCAACGGCGGCGGTTATCCTTTTTGACTTAACGAAGCGCCCGTTTACAAAGACATACTGAAAGCTTCTTGACGCTCTCGCAGCACTCGGAGCGGTTATATATCCGCTTACGCCAATTTTTTCGTCAACGGGAGAAAGCGAAAGCAGATTATCAGCCGCCTCACGCGGAAAAACGCTATAAACAGCAGAAAACAATTCACCGTCGCCGGGGCTTTGAAAAGAAACTCTGCCGTCGCGGATAAGCTTAAATGACACCTCGGGATGAGCCAGCGCCTGTTGCTCTACCGCATTTTCGACGGCGTTGCCCTCCTGTACGTCGCTTTTAAGAAATTTCATTCGTGCGGGAGTGTTGAAAAACAAATCGCTGACATAAATAGTGGTTCCGTCAGGCGCGCCCGTTTCGGTAAATGCTATTTCCTCGCCCGCGGTAATCTCATACACGGTTCCGTAGCTTTCGTCCTTGGTTTTGGTTATAAGTCTGACACGAGAAACAGCGCATATTGCCGCTAAAGCCTCACCGCGAAAGCCCAACGTTGCTATCGCCTCAAGGTCACTGAAGGTGCGAAGCTTGCTTGTTGCGTGACGAAGAAAGGCGGTTTTAACGTCGCCTTTTTCAATACCAACTCCGTCGTCGGTTACGCGGATAACCCGAAGGCCGTTTTGCTGAAGCTCTATTTCGACCTTGCGCGCTTTCGCGTCTATGGCGTTTTCGACAAGCTCTTTTACAACCGACGCGGGTCTTTCAACAACCTCGCCGGCCGCTATTTGTTCGCAAACGCTTTTATCGAGTAACTGTATTTTTGCCATTAATCTTCCTCGCCGAACTGCGTTGAGATGGTTTTCAGGTCATTCAAAACGTACATCGCCTCTATAGGCGTAAGCGCTTCTACGTTAATTCTGTCAATTTCTTCTTTTAGCTTGTCCTTAAGCGCATCGTTTGAAGGCGTTTCTTTTCGCGGTCTTCTTTCAGTCTCTTTATCAAGCGACGCTAGTATCTGTTTTGCCCTTGTTATCGCACTTTCCGGCACGCCCGCAAGCTTAGCCACCTCTATTCCGTAGCTGTCGTCAGCAGGTCCGCTAACTATGCGCCTCAAAAATGTTATGTCGTCTCCGCGCTTTTTTACGGCTATGTTGTAGTTCTTAACATTATCATAGTCGCTTACCATTTCGGTAATCTCGTGGTAGTGCGTCGCAAACATTGTTTTTGCGCCAATTCCGCCCTCACGGCATATCTCCTCAACAACTGCGCGAGCTATACTCATACCGTCAAATGTTGAGGTTCCGCGACCTATCTCGTCAAGAATAATTAAACTGCGAGAGGTCGCGCTGTTAAGTATCTCGGCAACCTCCTTCATTTCGACCATAAAGGTTGAGTCCCCCGCGAACAGGTCATCGGAAGCCCCAACGCGTGTATATATTGCGTCAACTACGCCGATATGTGCGTCCGCCGCGGGAACAAAGCTACCCATCTGCGCAAGAAGCACGATAAGCGCCGTCGAGCGCATATATGTCGATTTACCTGCCATATTCGGACCAGTAATTATATTAACTAAATTATTCTTCTTATCCAAAAGTGTGTCGTTCGGTACAAACAGCTCGCCGTTAATAACCTTCTCCACAACGGGATGTCTTCCATTTTTAATTGCTATAACACCGCTGTCGTCCACGACCGGTCGGCAGTAGTTGTTCTCTCGCGCAAGCGAGGCAAAGCCGGCGAGGGCATCAATAAATGAAACAGCCGCCGCTGTCGCTTGAATTCGCTTTAGGTTAAGTTCAACAAAGCAAAGCAGTTCGTCGTAAAGCTGGCGTTCGAGCATATTCAGTCGCTCGGAGGCGCTCAGTATCTTTGTCTCCAGCTCTTTTAGCTCCTCGTTAATGTACCTTTCTCCGTTTGCGAGCGTCTGCTTTCTAATAAAGCTCTCAGGTACGCTTTCGCTGTTCGATTTTGACACTTCTATATAGTAGCCGAATACTCTGTTGTAACCGATTTTAAGGTTTTTTATCCCCGTTTTTTCTTTAAGCGAGCCCTCTAAGCGAGCAAGAAACGCCTTGCTGTTGCTAACAAGCGCCCGAAGCTCGTCCACATCGGCGCTATAGCCGAATTTTATGTATCCGCCGTCTTTCAAAAGCGCTGGCGGCTCCTCGGAAATCATAGAGTTAATCTTCTCTTTAATATCGTCCAGCGAATCAATCTCGCCCGCAAGCGACACTAACAACGGGGATTTGAAAGCCGATGAAAGCTCGCGAAGCGAGTGAAGCTTAATACAGCTTTCATAAAGCGCACGAAGGTCTCGCGGGGTACAGCTCTTATAAAGCACCTTCGTCATAAGTCGTTCTATGTCAAACATTCCGTAAAGGGCTTCTTTTAAGCGTGTAAGCTTTACCGAGTCGTTGTACAGCTCCTCTACCGACATAAGGCGAGCGTTGATTTCTTCCGCATTTCTAAGTGGTTTTTCAAGCATAGCACGAAGTCTGCGCTTTCCCATGGAGGTGGAGGTTTTGTCTATTACCCAAAGAAGACTACCCTGTTTTTCTCCCGAACGAAGTGTTGCTGTTAACTCAAGGTTTCTTCTCGTTGTGGCGCAAAACGAAAGGTATTCAACACATTTATAGGTTTCGATATCTACAAGCCGTGTAACCCCGTGGAACTGCGTCTCGGTAAGGTACTTTATCAGCGCACCGAGAGAGAAAACGGCATAGCCGCGCTGAAAAGTAAAGAGTGAGCCTAACTTTGCGTTATCGAATTGATTTGATATGTAATTCTTTGCTAAATTAATTTCAAAATACCCGTCATATAGTAAAAACGGCTTATATCCGAGGTATCTTCCGCAATAATCAGCCAAAAGCTTATTTGAATAAGCCGCCTCGTTACAGATAATTTCGCTCGGCTCAAATCTGCCGAGCTCGTCAACCGCCGCGCTCATATCCGCGCACGCCTCAGTCACGTAAACGTTTCCCGTCGTAATATCGGCAAAGCTAACGCCGAAGCCCTCTTTTCCGAGATATAGACAACAAATATAATTGTTTTTTCCGTCTGTTAGCGCACCTATATCGGTAACGGTACCCGGTGTCACCACGCGTACTATTTCTCGCTTGACTATTCCTTTAGCGAGAGCTGGGTCCTCCATCTGTTCACATATGGCAACCTTATAGCCTTTGGCAATAAGCTTTGCTACATAACCCTCATAGCTGTGAAAGGGTACGCCGCACATGGGCGCACGTTCGGAAAGCCCGCAATCGCGCCCTGTTAGCACAAGCTCAAGCTCTCGTGAGGCGGTTACTGCATCGTCAAAAAACATCTCATAAAAATCGCCGAGGCGGTAAAAAAGCAACTCATCTTGATGCTGCTGCTTTACCGCCAAATATTGTTTCATCATCGGCGAAAGGTTCGCCGTGTTTTCGGGAAAAGACATAGGTGTAACTACCTCTTATCTTGAGTTAATCTTTAGTGACAGCCGCCGCACGAGCCGCATTCTCCGCCGCAGGAGCCCTCCGGTTGTGTAACCTCGTCGGGGTTTCCGCCTTCGAGCGAAGTCGTAATAATGGCGTTAATATAATTTATTAACAGCTCTACGTCATGGCTCGCGGTCTGATACTTCTTCATTCCCGTCGTTCCCATAATTTCCGCGTAGACCTTCTGCATTTCATCGTTAAGCGAGTTTATCTTTTCATCGTCCTGCTCTACATCCGAAAGCGCATTGTTGAGATTCATTTTAATCAAATTGAAATTTCCTATTAGCTCCTGAAGCTTAGTATTTGAGTCGTTCTCTTTGCGAGCCTCGTTAAAGCTTATATAGCGTTCGTCCATCTGAATAGCGCGTCCGAGCGCCTTCGCCATATCAATTATTCTGTCGTTTTCCGCCATTTGTTATTTTACCCTTCCATATAATCGTTTTTTTGTAGATTCGGTTATTTCAATATTCGCAAATTCGTTAAGAACGCACTCGCCCTCAACGGTAACCGCCGAATTGTCATCGAGCCGTGCCTCATATCCGCCTTCTTCAAGCTTTTCCACTATCTGCGCTCGTAATACCTTTCCTATAAGCTCAGCGTCCTGCTGTTCGGTTATCGCCTCTTGCAGCGCTACAAGCTCGTTTAGGCGTTTCGCCTTGGTGTCATGCGGCGTATGGTCGGTCATTTTTTCAGCCGCTGTTCCTACGCGCGGCGAAAAGATAAAGGTGAATAACGAACGGTATCCGACCTCTTTTACAAGCTCCTCAGTCGCTTTAAAATCGTTAAGCGTCTCGCCAGGGAAACCGACAATAATATCACTTGAGAAGCTCACGCCTTCAATCTTGTTCTTGGCATAAGCGATAAGCTCAAGATATTCACCGCTTGTATATCTTCGATTCATCTTTTTCAATATACCGTCGCTTCCCGACTGAACAGGCAGATGAATGTGGCGGCTGACCTTTTTACAATCAGCGATTGTGTCAAACAGCTCATGCGTTGCGTCCTTAGGATGCGAGGTCATAAAGCGTATAACAAAATCGCCTTCTATAGCGTTCAGCTTTCTCAGAAGCTTTGAAAAGTTTATGTCCTCCTCAAGCTTCTTTCCATAGGAATTAACGTTCTGTCCAAGAAGCATTATGTCTTTATAACCCGCGTCCACGGCGGCTTGAAATTCCCTTATTATATCTTCGCTTCTTCTGCTTCGCTCGCGTCCCCTTACAAAGGGAACGACGCAGTATGTGCAAAAATTATCACATCCGTACATTATGGGTATATATGCTCTGAATGTTCTATCACGTCGTATCGGCAGATTTTCATTAAGCGTATACCTTTTGCAGTTATAAGCTACAATAGTCTTCTTCCGCTCGCCGAGCCTGTTTGCGAGATGTTCCGTCAGACGTTCTATCTCGTTTGTGTTAAAAATAATGTCGACATATGGATAGCTCTTTTTTAGCTTTTCCGCAACATGTGCTTGCTGTACCATACAACCGCCGACCGCAATAATAAGACGCGGATTCTCGTCCTTAAGCTTTTTTAGCGCTCCAATATTGCCGAAAACCCGAAACTCTGCATGCTCACGCACAGCGCAGGTGTTAAAGATTATCAGCTCCGCTTCTCTGCTGTCGTTTGATATTTCATAGCCACAGCTTTCAAGCATTCCCGCCATTCGTTCGCTGTCGCTGACATTCTGCTGACAGCCGAAGGTACGGATATAGCATTTAGGCTTTCTGTCCATCTCGGCGATTATAACTGAGAGTCTTTGCATTCCGTTATCGGCGGCAGTAATCGCGCTGTCTGTTAAGTTTTCGTTCATACCGCTCACCTCCAATCATACTTGATATAAGTATAACATTTTTTATTTACTTATTCAATGTAAAATGGCGCGGACATTTAAAAAATGCCCGCGCCGTGTGCAGTTAAAGCAGTTTCTTTAGGAATTGACCGGTATATGATTTTTCACAACGCGCTATCTCCTCGGGAGTTCCGACGGCGATTATCTCTCCGCCCTTATCTCCGCCCTCGGGTCCAAGGTCAATAATATAGTCAGCCGTTTTAATAATGTCAAGATTGTGTTCGATAACAATAACTGTGTTTCCCGCATCTACAAGCTTTTGCAGAACCTTAATGAGCTTATGCACGTCGGCGGTGTGAAGACCCGTCGTCGGTTCATCGAGAATGTACACCGTCTTTCCCGTACCGCGCCGTGCAAGCTCGTTAGCAAGCTTTACGCGCTGAGCCTCGCCGCCTGAAAGGGTTGTGGACGACTGACCAAGCTTTATATATCCTAAACCGACCTCGGACAGCGTCTTAACCTTTCTGTATAGCTTCGGCTGGTTCTCAAAAAAAGTCAGCGCCTCGTCCACCGTCATCTCAAGCACGTCATAAATAGACTTTCCTTTGAATTTTACCTCCAGCGTCTCCCTATTGTAGCGCTTGCCCTTGCAAACATCGCAAGGGACGTAGACATCGGGAAGAAAGTGCATTTCTATTTGAACAATTCCGTCGCCCTCGCACGCCTCACAGCGCCCGCCCTTGATATTGAACGAGAACCTTCCCTGCCCGAAGCCGCGCATCTTAGCATCATTAGTTTCAGCGAACACCTCACGAATAAGCGTAAAGAGTCCTGTATATGTGGCGGGGTTTGAGCGGGGTGTTCTTCCGATAGGTGATTGGTCGATAACTATAGCCTTGTCTACATATTCCATACCCTCAATATCATCGAACGAGCCGGGTCTTACCTTTGCCCCGTTAAGCTCGCCCTCAAGCTTTTTTGAAAGTATTTCGTTTACAAGAGAGGATTTTCCCGAACCCGAAACGCCCGTAACACAGACAAACTCGCCAAGTGGAAATTCTACATCAATATCTTTTAGGTTGTTCTGTTTTGCGCCGCGAACCACAAGCTTTTGTCCGTTCCCACCGCGTCTCGCCTGCGGTACCTTGATGCGCTTCTTACCCGAAAGATACTGACCCGTAACGGACCTTTCGCAGTTCATTATGTCGTCGATTGTTCCGGCGCAGAGTATCTCTCCGCCGTGTACGCCGGCGCCCGGACCGACATCAACGATAAAATCCGCCGCGCGCATTGTATCCTCGTCGTGCTCAACAACGATAACGGTGTTGCCCAAATCGCGAAGCTGTTTTAAAGTTGCGATAAGCTTTTCGTTATCTCGTTGGTGAAGTCCTATACTTGGCTCGTCAAGAATATATAGAACACCAGCAAGGCAGGAGCCTATCTGAGTAGCGAGTCGTATACGCTGGCTTTCGCCGCCCGAAAGGGTCGCTGTGGCGCGAGAAAGAGAAAGATATGTCAGCCCCACGTTATTTAGGAAAATAAGTCGGGCTTTTATCTCCTTAATAACTCGTTCGCCGATAAGAAGCTCACGCTCGGTAAGCTTAACCTTCTCAAAAAAGGCGAGAAGGTCGCTTATCGACATATTACAGAGCTCCATAATATTTTTCTTTCCTACCGTGACCGCAAGAGAGGTAGGCTTGAGCCTCATTCCATGACAGTCCGGACACTCTATTTCGTCCATATACTGCCTTAGTTCGTCTTTTGCCCACTCGCTGTTGGTTTCCTTGTATCGCCTTTCAAGGTTGTTCATAACCCCCTCGAAAGCGCCGCGGTAACTCGCAGAGCCAAACTCATTCTCACGCGACAACTGAAGCATCTCGCCCTTTGTTCCATAAAGAATAACATCCAGTGCTTCCTTCGATAGCGTCTTTACAGGAACATCAAGCGAAAAACCATACTGCTTCGCGAGCGCGTCATAATACATTTTAGCAATGCTTCCGTCATAGTAGCTCCAGCCCGAGGCTTTTATTGCTCCCTCTTTGATAGTCAGGTTCTTGTTGGGAATAACAAGCTCCGGGTCAAGCTTCATATAGGTGCCAAGACCCGTACATTTTTCGCAAGCGCCAAAGGGGTTGTTAAACGAGAACATTCGCGGCGAAAGCTCCTCAACGCTAATTCCGTGTTCGGGACACGCATAGTTCTGCGAAAAGGTAATCTCCTCGCCGTCAATGACGTCTATAATTACAGTGCCGCCGCTTAGCGCGATAGCCGTTTCAATAGAGCCGGAGACGCGAGAAGATATGTCCCCCTCGTTTACAAGTCGGTCAACCACAATTTCTATGTTATGCTTCTTATTCTTATCGAGAGCTATTGTTTCAGACAAATCATAAATATTTCCGTCCACACGCGCCCTTACAAAGCCCGAACGAGACGCCGCTTCAAACTCCTTTTGATGTTCGCCCTTGCGCCCTCTTACGACGGGAGCGAGAATCTGAAACCGAGCGCCCTCGGAAAGCTTCGACACAACATCAACCATCTGGTCCACGGTCTGTTGTTCTATTATTCTTCCGCAGACAGGACAGTGCGGAATGCCTATGCGCGCATATAAAAGACGCAGATAGTCATAAATCTCCGTTACCGTACCGACAGTGGAGCGCGGGTTTTTTGAGGTGGTTTTTTGGTCGATTGAAATAGCCGGCGAAAGTCCTTCAATATAGTCAACGTCGGGCTTGTCCATCTGTCCGAGGAACATTCTCGCATATGAGGAAAGGCTTTCAATATACCGCCTTTGCCCGTCCGCATATATCGTGTCGAACGCGAGCGAGGATTTGCCTGAACCCGATACGCCGGTCATTACTATAAGCTTATCGCGCGGTATCGTTACGTCAACGTTTTTTAGGTTATTCTCACGTGCGCCTTTTATAACTATTCTTTCCAGAGCCATTCCTTTTCTACCTCATCTTCTCAAGCTTTGCTATTTTATCTCTAAGCTGCGCGGCGTATTCAAATTCCAACAGACTCGCCGCATGCTTCATCTCTTTTTTAAGCCGCGATATTAAATCGAAGCGCTCTTGCTTTGTAAGGTTTCGACCGTCCAGCTTCGCCTTCTCCTTTGACGAAATCTCCAGCACCTCGCGAACCTCCTTGACAATGGAAGTCGGCGTAACACCGTTGTCCTCGTTATACTTTCTCTGTATTGCTCGGCGTCGCTCGGTCTCTGATATAGCGCGTTCCATTGAGGGTGTTACTGTGTCGGCGTACATTATTACCTGTCCCTCTACGTTGCGTGCGGCGCGACCTATCGTCTGGATAAGCGAGGTCTCTGAGCGCAAGAAGCCCTCTTTGTCAGCGTCTAAAATAGCGACGAGTGAAACCTCGGGAATATCCAAGCCCTCTCGAAGAAGGTTTATTCCGACAAGCACGTCAAACTCGCCAAGACGTAGGTCTCGGATAATCTCCATACGCTCCATCGTGTCCACGTCGTAGTGCATGTAACGAACCTTAATTCCCTTGTCCTCAAGATAATCGGTCAGGTCTTCCGCCATCTTTTTTGTAAGAGTGGTAACGAGGACACGTTCTTTATTATCAATACGTTTGTTTATTTCGGAAATCAGGTCGTCTATTTGACCCTCGGTGGGTTTAACTATTACCTCGGGGTCAATAAGTCCTGTGGGACGGATAATCTGCTCAACAATCTGTTTCGATTTTTCGCGTTCAAACTTGCCGGGAGTAGCGCTTGTAAAGATAACCTGATTAATGTGGTCGTAAAACTCCTCAAAGCGAAGCGGACGGTTATCAAACGCCGAGGGCAGACGGAAGCCGTAGTCTATGAGATTCTTTTTCCTTGCGTAGTCGCCGCCGAACATGCCGTTAACCTGCGGCAGCATTACATGGCTTTCGTCCACAAACATGAGAAAATCATCGGGAAAATAATCAAGCAGCGTAAACGGTCTGCTGCCAGGCTCGCGTCCGGAAAGCACGCGGGAATAGTTCTCTATGCCTTTGCACATTCCAACTTCCGAGAGCATCTCTATATCGTACATCGTTCTTTCGGCTATTCTTTGCGCTTCTATTAGTTTACCTTGCTCTTTAAAATACTTTACCCTTTCGTCCATCTCTGAGCGAAGCTCTCCGAGCTTACTCATAAGAACGTCCCGAGGAATGACATAATGCGACGCCGGATATATGGCAACGTGATTTAGTATGCTCGTCCTGTCGCCCGTAACGACGTTAATTTCACTTATTCGTTCAACGGTATCTCCGAAAAACTCAACCCTTATAGCCTTGTCGGTAAAATAAACGGGAAACACCTCCACCACGTCGCCTCTTACTCTAAAGCGATTGCGCTCAAAAGCAAGGTCGTTGCGTTCGTACTGGATATCTACAAGCCGCTTAATTAGCCCGTCACGTGAAAGCTTTGTGTCGGGTCTGATAGAAATAACCGAGCTTCTGTAGTCAATCGGGCTTCCGAGGGTATATATACAGGATACGGACGCAACTATAATAACGTCCCTTCGCTCAGATAACGCCGAGGTGGCAGAATGTCTAAGCTTTTCTATCTCGTCATTTATTGCGCTGTCCTTTTCAATATACGTGTCGGTGTTAGGGATATACGCCTCAGGCTGGTAGTAATCATAGTAACTCACAAAGTATTCTACCGCGTTTTCGGGGAAAAACTCCTTAAACTCAGAACAAAGCTGCGCGGCGAGCGTTTTGTTGTGCGCAAGCACAAGAGTTGGACGGTTAACATTCGCAATAACGTTCGCCATTGTAAAGGTTTTTCCCGAGCCTGTAACGCCCATTAGCGCTTGTTCCTTATATCCCCTATTAAGCCCTTCGGTAAGTTCACGAATAGCCTCAGGCTGGTCGCCTGTAGGCTTATACTGTGAATGTAAAATAAACTTATCCATATAAATCGAGCCTCACTGGAATGTTTGTTCTTTTTCGTCTTAGTATCTGTCTATTATAGCAAACATTTGTTTATTATGCAACCCCCCTACCCTCTAAAATAATTATGGGGCGCCGCAAATACGACACCCCAAAATAAGCTATGAAACAGATTATTAGAACGTAACAGCGTTGCCCTCGGCGGATTCAAAAAGATAGGCGGTTTTTGAATAGAACACGTCACCCGCTTTGAGAATGCAGCTCTTAAACTCAGGCTTATTGACCGCATCAGGAAATTCCTGTGTTTCAAGGCAGAAGGCACAACGCTTCACGTGACGTCTTCCACCCTTTCCAGTTACGTTTCCGCTAAGCCAGTTTGCCGTGTAAAGCTGAACGCATGGGCGGTCGGTATACGCTTTCATTGTTATTCCGCTTTCCTCGGAATAGGCTGTAGCGAACTCTCTGTAACCGCTGCCGTCAAGAACAAAATTGTGGTCGTAGCCGTTACCGAGTTTTAGCTGTGCGCTGTCGTTGTCAATATCGCGTCCAAGCTTTTTCGGCTGTGTGAAATCGAAGGGTGTGTCGTCGTTGAAATTTAAGAGGTTATCGTCAACAGGCAGAATTTTGCCCGTAGGAATAAGCCCCTCTCCCGCTTCGGTCACGAAGGCGGCGTTAAGCTGAAGGGTTTGGTCAAGGATACTGTTAGACTGCGCACCGTCAAGGTTAAAGTAGGTGTGGTTTGTCAGGTTAAGCGGAGTATCCTTGTCGGATTTCGCTTTGTATTCTATTAAAAGCTCGTTCGCGTCAGAGAAGCTCACCGTAACCTCTACGTTTAGGTTGCCAGGGAAGTTTTCCTCGCCGTCGGGTGAAAAGTGGCTTAATGTAACGCTGTTCTCTGTTTCGCCGACAAACTGCCAGACATATTTATCAAAGCCTTTCTTTCCGCCGTGAAGACAGTTGAGCCCGTTATCGTTTATGTAAAGAGAGTATTCTTTGTCGTTAAGTGTAAATTTCGAGCCGCCTATGCGGTTGGCAAAGCGCCCAACAGTAGCTCCGATAAAGGAGTCATCCTTTTCGTAGCCCTCCATGTTTTCGTGACCGAGACAAACATCGGTAAGCGAGCCGTTACGCGCGGGTACGACAATGCTTCTTACCGTACAGCCGTAATCAATTAGCTCTACGTACGCGCCTTTACTGTTTTTAATTGTGTACAAGGAAACCTTTTCTCCGTCGCTTGTGAACCAAAAATCGCTCTTTGTTACCACTTTTGTCCCTCCAATTAATAATTGTTGTAGAATTATTATATCATTTCACCTTTAATTACTCAACATTAACAGTTAAATAAAGTTGCATATTCCTGAGAACAATTATAAAATGAAGGCATAAACTCTCAGGGGAAACATAATGCTTAAAACACTTTTTCAACTGTTTTGGTCCTTTGCAACTATAGGTGCGCTCACCTTCGGCGGTGGGCTTGCCATGCTTTCTATGCTTAAAAGCGTTATTGTTGACAAACGCGGCTGGGTGACCGAAAGCGAGCTTCTTGATTACTACGCCATAGGTCAATGCACCCCTGGTATTATTGCCGTAAACACCGCGACCTTCATCGGATATAAGAAAGCTAAAATACCCGGAGCTATTGTAGCGACTGTAGGTATGATAACTCCGTCAGTAATTATTATCCTTGTTGTTGCGTCGGTACTAAGCGCTTTTATGGAAAGCCCAGTGCTTCTTCATGCGCTTGAGGGTATACGCGCCGTTGTCTGCGCGCTTATGCTCACGACAATCATCTCCATGGCTAAAAAAAGCCTTATCGACAAATGGTGCGTTGTCGTTTTTTGTGTTTCCCTCACCGCGGCGTTTATATTTAAAGTTCCGTCTATTCTAATTGTTATTGTTTCCGCTTCGCTTGGCTACTTTATCACAAAAATAAAGGAGAAGAAAAGCTTATGACGTATCTTCTTCTTTTTTGGGAATTCTTCAAAATCGGCTTATTCTCCATCGGCGGCGGAGCGGCTACAATCCCCTTTTTAGCAGAGCTTCCGAGCAGATACGACTGGTTCACTACCGCCGAGCTTGTGAATTTCATTGCAATAAGCGAGAGCACTCCGGGTCCTATCGGAGTAAATATGGCAACCTATGCGGGTTA
>CAZUOY010000025.1:17777-22946 GCA_964622315.1 uncultured Oscillospiraceae bacterium
GTTACAACGCCGCGGGACTCTTGGGCGGCGTTATCGCCACAGCGGGACTTGTTCTTCCAAGTATCATAATCATAACAATTTTAGCAAAGTTTATGGCGGCGTTCAGTGAAAACCATACCGTCAAGGCTGTGTTTTACGGCATACGTCCTGCCGTCACAGCGCTTATAGCCAGCGCCTTCTTGGGGATAGCCGAGGTGGTTTTCTTCGGCGTCAATGATATGTTCCGTGAGCCGATAGCGGTTAATATGCCGCTACTTATACTTTTCGGCGTCGCCTTCGCACTTATGAATATTAAAAAGCTGAAAAACCTTCATCCAGCTATATGGATAGCCGCCGCGGCGATAATCGGTATTATCGCAAAGCTATAATTAATCGAGTAAGCTAAAATGCTAACAAAAGCGTCTGCCTACGGCAGACGCTTTTGTTAATTAAAATAACCTGTCAATATCTATTGCTGAAATATGCTCGCACAAAAGCCGCGTTTCCTTCATTCCGCTGTTTGCATAAAAGTTCTTTCGAAGCCGCGCCTCCACAACGTCACAGCATTCCTCGTTTATATCGGTGAGCATAAGTATATACTGCGAGGGGCTTGTGCGTGCGTAGACATCACCGCTTCTTAGCGAACGTTGAACGGTATCCTTTACCGTAGCGGTTATCGCAGACAACCGCGCTCCGCTGCTCGGACGGTCACCGTCCTTCTCACGAACCGAGCATAGCATAAGAAATATCGACTGTCCCGTGCGTTTTGTCTGCCGTACCGAAAAATGATAAATGCTTTTAAACACCTCAAGCGAACAGTAGTAAGCGCCGTTCGACTCCTCCTCGGAGATTAACCCGCGAAGCTCGAAAACCGAGCTTATCGTGTCATAAGAACCGCCTAAAACCTTTTTATAAAGCTCACGAACCTTAAGTGACGGTTCTATTCCGAGGTCGTTATACAGAAGCTCGCTGAAGCTTTCGCACTTCTCAACCGCTTCGCGCACCCGCTTGCAGCTATAAAGCGCGTTAACCAACGCACAGAGTATATCGTCATCATACGGCGAAATTAATAGCGCCGTGTTAAGTGCCAAAATTAGCTGAGGCAGATATGCCTCATTCCCTGTAAACTCGCAAAGCTTATCTATACAATCGAGGAAGCGTCTTTGCAGTGTTAGTGAGAGTTCGACCACCCACGCTTCGCCCGACATCTTGGAAAGGAGTTCACCTTTATAAAGCGACACCGCCTTCATTCTCTCGTCAAGCGCGTCCTCATCCGTTCGCTTGCCCGCTTTATCGGTAAGCTCAAGAAACTGTTCAACATCTATCTCCTTTTCTCCGTCATAGGAGAAGATATAAGCGCTTCTGCTGTATTTTATGCAATCCTCGCTCATGCCCGCCGCAGAAATCATCTTGCGAAGGCGGTAAACAATATTCTTTAATACGCTTTCGGGACTCTCTCCCTCATTCTTCAAAACAACCTTAATAAGCTCGCTTTGAGACAGCGGTTTGTTTTGGTTGCAAAGAAAATATGCGAAAAGCTGAACAGGCTTACTGGCGCGGTCATTTTTGTCAACAATGACCTTATCGCCGAAATAAGCCTCGAAATCACCGAGCATATTTACTTTAAAAATGTTATTAATCATCTTTCATTCCCATTTAAAAACTATAGTAACATTGTAACCCTTTTTTCCAATTAATTCAACAAAAAAAAGTCCGAAACAATGTTTCGGACTTCTTTTACTTAATTATTTTATGTGCTTCAAGATAGAAGCGTTTATCCTTTGCGTGCCCCATTGAAAAGCTTTTACGCACGAAGGAGCCGTTTTTCAACACAACATCGAACAGCGAGTCCTTATCAAACTCTGGAAATATCACGCTCAGCCTGTCGGGTGCCGCGCCCAGCTCTTTACAGTCCTTTTCGCCGTGAATATACTCTATCTCGGCTTCCGAATGAGCCTTCAGCCACACGTCAAGCTTCGGTTGAAGCTCCTGTAAGGAAGGCGGATTTGACGCGTCGAAGCCCACTTCGAGTTGAAGCTTATTCGGCTCCACGTTATACAGTACGCGGTGAATAGGTTCGAATTTTAATGCTGAGTCGTAAAGATTTACGAGTTCAACGAGACAGAACCTTGCGGGGTGCGACAAGCATTCTTCCTGAGAAAGACTCTTTTTTATAGTCTCCCAACAATCCTTTGCCGCGGCAAAGGAATGATTGCCGTCGCCCATTGCGTAGAGCATACCGCCCTTTGCCTGTTCTTTTAAGGATAACAGCGCGTCAGCCACGGCGTTAAGACTCTTATCGTCAGAAAGCTTGTAGCCCTTGATATTGCCAGAGCCGAGCATTAGATTAAAATCGTAAAGCTTCTCTAAGCTCTCCTTGAACGATTCGATTGCACCCATGAGCAGATTCTGCTTATCGTTTATCAGCACCATAACGTGCGGCAGCTCCAGCGGCGCACCCGAACGTATTTTTATTCTCGACGGAAGTCGCTCCACAACTGTTTCTTCAGTGGCGCGTATAAGACTGCTAGAGTCTTTGCCGTAGTCATACTGTTCAAGGTCTAAGGCTATTACAAGTCCTTTTCTTATCCCAGATGAGGTTTCACGCTCCACATATACCAGCGCCTCACCTATGTCGGTTAGCGTTTGTTCGGTAAGATAGCGCTCCATATTGCTGTTAATTTCAGCTATTCTCTCGGGACTCTCGCTTGAAAGGAACGCCTCGGGAAGAATTATATTGAGCGCTGACGGCGCGTCTTTTACAATATCCTTGACTTCACGCCAATACTCGGGCTGAGCCGAAAACTGGTCGCAGGCAATGACGGAAAACCTTGAATAATCAATGCCTTTCGTCGGAAGAATGATATGCGGAATGTCTGCACCGACCGACCTGAACTTTTCCTTCAGTTCCATACTAATCTATAATTCTAATGCGAATAACGCCGTCTATCGCCTTCAACTCGTTTACGCAAGCAGCGTCAGGCTTGCTGTTCATGTCGATAAGGGTGTAGGCGTAATCGCCGCGGCTCTTATTAAGCATATGCTCAATGTTATGCTTGTGGTTAGCAAGCACCGAGGTAATCTGTCCGACCATATTAGTGATGTTCTTATTAATAATTGCAACCCTTACAAAGCCTTCCGCTTTAGGCAGAACGCACTCGGGGAGGTTGACGGAGTTCTTAATGTTTCCGTCAAGAATATAGTCGCGAAGCTGTTTCGCCGCCATTTTAGCGCAGTTGTCCTCGCTTTCGGGAGTTGACGCGCCAAGATGAGGAATGGCGATAACACCTTTCTTTCCAGCGATAAAATCGTTCGGGAAGTCGGTAACGTAGCGAGCTATCTTTCCGCTTTCGAGTGCCGCCGCTATATCAGCGTCGTTTACGAGCGGTCCGCGTGCGAAATTAAGAATAACCGCGCCAGTTTTCATCTTAGCTATCTGCTCGGCGGATATTGTGTTTCTCGTCTTATCGTTAAGCGGAACGTGAATTGTGATATAGTCGCATTTTGTAAGTATGTCGTCTATGTTCGGGGTAAGCTTAACCGCACGGGTCAGATGCCAAGCCGCATCGACAGACATATACGGGTCATAACCGATAACCTCCATGCCAAGACCGTTACAAGCGGCGTTAGCCACAAGAACGCCTATCGCACCAAGGCCGATTACACCAAGCTTCTTTCCTGTAAGCTCGGGACCTACAAAATTATTCTTCGCCTTTTCTACAAGCTTATCAAGTCCTGTTGTTCCCTTTGCAACCTCGGCTTTTAGCCACTCGGCACTTGCAAGAACGTCGCGCCCCGCAAGAAGCATACCGCAGATAACAAGCTCCTTTACGGCGTTTGCGTTAGCTCCGGGGGTATTAAAAACAACTATTCCCTTCTCGCTGCACTGAGGAATGGGAATATTATTGGTACCTGCGCCCGCGCGCGCTATGGCGAGCAGATTTTCGGGAAGCGCGAGCTCGTGCATATCGGCGGAGCGAACAAGCGCCGCGTCGTAATCCTCGCCCTCGCTTGTGAGCGCGAATTTATCCGCTTTCAAGTAATCGTTTACCACATCGGCAATATTGTTAAGCTTTTTTACCTTATACATAATTCAATTCCTTTTCGATATTGTCAGTTTATTTTTTTGCTTCAAAATCCTTAATGCACTTTACAAGAGCCTCAATTCCCTCGACGGGCATTGCGTTGTAAATGGAGGCACGGCAGCCACCGACGGAACGGTGACCCTTAAGGTTAATCATTCCGCGTTCAACCGTCATGGCGAGGAATTCCTTGGTCATATCCTCGTCGGGAAGGGTGAAGGTAACGTTCATTATCGAGCGGTCTTCCTTCTTTACGGGGCTGTTGAAGATAGAGGATGCGTCAATGGCATCGTAAAGCATAGCCGCCTTATCAGCGTTCTTCTTTTCCATAGCCGCTACGCCGCCTTGCTCGTCAACCCACTCATATATAAGACCCGCCATATAAATTGAGAAGCAAGGCGGAGTGTTGTACATGGAGTTGTTGTCAGCCATCAGCTTATAGTTCATCATAGACGGAACGATTGGGTCAACCTCATTGTCAAGCAAAGACTTCTTAATAATAACAACAGTAAGCCCAGACGGTCCCATATTCTTCTGCGCGCCCGCATAAATTAGTTCAAACTTGTTGACATCAAACACCTTGCCGAGTATGACAGAGGATAAATCGCAAACGAGTGGAACATTTCCTGTCTCGGGAAGGGTGTTGTAGCAGCTGCCGAAGATAGTGTTGTTTCCGGTGATATGTAGATACTTTGCGTCCTTTGAAAGCATATCGGGGGTTATCTTCGGTATGTATGAATATGTGTCCTCTTTACTTGAGGTAACAGCTACAGCGTTTGCCCACTTTTGACCTTCTTTATAAGCTTTAGTCGCAAACTGACCCGTAAGCGCATAGTCGGCGGTTTCACCGCGCTTTAATAGGTTCATAGGAACCATGGAAAACTGAAGCGAAGCACCGCCCTGCAAAAAGAGCACTGCGTAATCATCAGAGATGTTCATAAGCTTCCTGAGCGTAGCCTCTGTACGCGCAATAATCTCCTCAAAGGGACGGGAGCGATGGCTCATCTCCATAACGCTGCTGCCCGCGCCGGGATAACATACGAGGTCTTTTTGAGCTTTCTCAAGAACTGATAGAGGGAGCATCGACGGTCCTGCTGAAAAGTTAAAT
>CAZUOY010000026.1:0-22342 GCA_964622315.1 uncultured Oscillospiraceae bacterium
CTGTCTGTCTGTCTGTCTGTCTGTCTGTCTGTCTGTCTGTCTGTCTGTCTGTCTTAACGATTTTGTGTTTTTCTTTCATTTTTGTCAATCTCTAAATCAAAATTTATTTACGTTAAGCCGATAACTGCCTATATTATACAATCTCATTATATACTATCAACAAAGGCTTTACAATCAAAGAATTTGTTTGCCGTAAACAGCAGAAAAAAAACTCACTCAAGGGTGTAATATTTATAACAGTAGTAGTAGGGGCTGTCAAAGCAGTTGAAAAGTGAAGATGAGCGGTACGGGAACGAAGAAAAGCAGGTGTTGAAAACGTGTTCTCTTTTGTGCAAAACAGGTTGAAAAAATGAAAAAAAAGAAGAAAAACAAAAGCTGGTGAAAAACAAAGGTTAAAGGTTAAAGAAACTGTCGAAAACACAAGAAGAAGGCGTTGTATTGTTTAAAGGCAGATGCTAAAATTAAAAAAGAGAAATTTCAGAAACAGGAGTTTATATGGAGTTTACAATAAGAGAGGAAAGGCCAGAAGATTTCTTCGCGGCGGAGCTTGTAACGAAGCGCGCCTTTTGGAACCTTCATCGTCCGGGCTGTGACGAACACCTCCTTGTGCATAAACTGCGAAAGGACGAAAGCTATCTGTCGGAGCTTTCCCGCGTAGCAGAAAAGGACGGAAGAATTATCGGCGCGATATACTATGCGAAAGCAAAGCTTGTAAAAGAAAGCGGCGAGGAGAAGACGATAATCTCCTTCGGACCGCTCTGTGTTGACCCCGACTTTCAAAGAATGGGTGTCGGTGGTCGGCTACTTGACGAAACATTGGCGCTTGCGAAAACAAAGGGCTTTTCGGGAGTTGTTATCTACGGCGAGCCGGAATACTACCCGCGCCACGGTTTTCTTACATGTGACAGCTTCGGCGTCACCACCCCGGACGGAAAGAACTTTCCCGCCTTTATGGGAATAGAGCTTGTTAAGGGCGGTTTGCCGAGCGGACGCTTCTTTGAGCCCGCGGTCTATTTTGACCTTCCGAGCGAGGAGCTTGATGAATTTGATAAAGCGTTTCCCTATATGGAAAAACTGGTGCTTCCGGGTCAGTGGCAGGAAGACTGAGAGCCGCATGCGAAAAGGCAAAATTAAAGGAAGCAATCTATTGACTGCTTCCTTTGCTTTTCAGACCTTGATGTCTAAAAGGGTTCCGGGAGGAGGCATCATCTTTTCGATGAGGTTTAAGGCCTGCTCCTCGGTGGAATCGAGAACCTTTTTGGTGAGCGTGATGTCAACTGCTTGCTGCACCTTCATAAGATTCATATCGATGCTTACGCCCGCGATTGCGGAAATATCCATTGGCCACACCCCCTTATTTGGTCTTGCACTATAATTATACGCTGTTTTTCGGCAAATTAAAGGAAAAATATGATATAATATTCCAAACGGTTTTCGGAGGGAAAGATGATAACGCTTCTTAACATAGGTCTTGAATTGTTTATTATGGTGTTTGCCTTCCTGGGGCTTCGTTCGCAGTTTAAAAGCGGCACCGAGGGCGGGCACCGACCTGATATGTTCGTTTACTACACAAACCTAAGCAATCTCGCCGTTCTTATCTTCTTTTTCGTAAGAGCGCTTTGCAATATTTTCAGATTCTATGACAACCCCGGGCTGTACAACCTTTTCTTTTCGCATTTCTCGTGGTTTTCGGTAACGCTGATGATATTCGTTACCTTCCTTATATACCACTTTCTTTTACTGCCGTCGATAAAGGCCGACCCTGTTACCTACGGCGAGTTTTCTCAGTATCAAGGCTTCGGCAACAAGGCGGTGCATTATACCGTGCCGCTGCTTTCGGTAGTAAACTGGCTGGTGTTTGAGTCGAAGGGCGCAGTTCGTTGGTACTACGCCATTCTTTGGATAGCCATTCCCCTTGTTTACGCCGGCTTCGCATTTTTGCGCGGCGCGTTGGTTAAAAGACCGATTTACGGAACAAAGAGCCGCTATCCTTATGAGTTTATGTCGCCCGACCTTATCGGCTGGGAGAAGGTTTTGAAGAATATCGGAATTCTTCTGGGTGCGTTTATTGCCCTTGGCTTTATAATGTTCGGTGCAGGAAGACTAATAGAGGCGTTGTTTTAGCGGAGGCAACTATGAGCAAGGAAAACGGCGCAGACGAAAACGAGAACAGACGCGTGACACCGTTCGGCGCTCTTAAGGCGGTCGGCGTGGGCAAGGCGTTTGTTATTGTCGCGGTTATTCTTATCCTGCTTACCGGCGCTGACCGCATGAGGTATATGAAAGAGAAGCGACCGATTTTCGCACGGAAAAGCGACATATCCACCCGTGAAATCTATCTCGGCTTGGGCTACACGGTGGAATACTTTGAAGGGGAAAGCCCCGAATGGAAGTGGTTTTATGAATAACGGCAATAAGCGACTATGCAAAGCACCCTCCTTAAAAGAGAACAAGGGGCTTATTTTTTATTGTGCCGTGCTGCTTGCGCTGGTGCTTTTGCTGGTGGTTTACGAGGTTCGCGCCGATGAGCCCTTGGTTTATAAAGGGAACGAAACGGCTTTTGAGCCGTTGGCGGAAACCGCGAATATAAACCAAGCCGAGGCAGTTATAATTCCTCAGTCGGAAAGCTTTGAGGGAATACAGCTTAAGGTAGAAGCTGGACATTCAGGCGAAATGAGCTTTACGGTTCGCGACGCGGACAACGACACGGTCGGAAGCTTTGTTGTCGACGAAAACGACTGCGACGGCGTTTTTCATTACTATGCCTTTGACGAAGGCAACCTTCCGTCATCACCAAAGGGAAAAACCTTCATTGTCACAGCGACATGCGCTGAAACGATAGCAAGCAAGATAGCGGCGCGCCCCGTTTACAGCGTTTTGAATTATAATGCCCTTACCGCCGCGCTTGCGGTTTCCGCGGTGCTGTGGTGCGCAGGTATCGTTTTTGTTCTGTGGAAAAACGGTTTTTCCATAAGGGAAGAAAAGGTCTTTCTTCTGCTTTTCATCGCCGCAGGAACGCTTTATTTTATCGCGCTTCCGCTTTTTAGGGGGCCCGACGAGGAAAGCCATTTTCTTCGGGCGTTCGAGATATCCATGGGACGTCTTGTTTCTGACGGCGTTCTTCCAGCCGGTCTTTCGAGCGGGCGCGGCGGGGGAAGCTCAACGCTTCGGTTTATGCTCGACAGCTTTGCTCAAAGCTATAATTCAGCCGCAGAGCAGAGCTACTCATATCTCAACACGGCGCTGTATTCACCCGTTAATTATCTGCCGCAAGCGGCTGGAATGTTTATCGCTCGGCTTTTTACAAAAAACATCTGGGTGATAGGCTATGCGGCGAAGGCGGCGAACTTCATTTCAACCGGCGCAATCCTCTACTTTGCGATAAAGTATATACCGATAGGAAAGAATATTCTTCTTGCGGTTTCGCTTCTTCCCATGTCTTTACAAAACAGCGTGGTAATAACGGCTGACGGGCTTGCCTACGCGTCCGCGGCGGCGCTTGTTTCGTTCGTGCTTTATCTTCGTTACGAGAGCAATAAACCGCTTACAAAAAAGCAAAGGGTTCTGCTGTTTCTTATCCCCTTCGTGCTTTCTATGTGTAAGATTGTTTATCTTCCTCTATGTCTTCTTCTGTTCCTTATTCCGAAGGAGCGGTTCAATTCAAAAAAGGATTATCTTCTTAGCGTCGCGGCGGTCGGCGGAATGATTATTATAACAAACCTTGCGTGGCTTTTAATTGCCGCGCCCGTACTGGAAACGCCTTATGCCGCGGGGGCGGATTCCCCTGCCCAGCTCGCCTATCTCATCGGAAGCCCGCTTTCCTTCCTTTGGGCCTGCGTCAAAACCGTGATTATTAACGGAAGCGCGTATTTCGATTGGATGCTCGGAAGCATGCTCGGCTGGCTTAACGCGGGTATTCCGTGGCTCGCGGTGGACGCCTTCGCGCTCTGCCTAATCTTCGCGGTGTTTTTCGACAGGGGTCTTTCAAAAGAGAAAAGGCGCGTGCCCGTGTTTCTCTTGACCGGCTGTTCGATTTTGGTTGTTGCACTTACCTTTATGAGCTTGTATATTCAGTTTACGGAGTATAAGAGCGGGCTTGTCAGCGGTTTTCAGGGGAGATATCTCCTGCCTGTGCTTACGCCGCTGCTCCTCTCGCTCACGGCGATTCATCCCAACGAAAAGCCCGAGCGTTCAATGAACGCGCTTTATGTCACTATCGGCTTTATGAATGTTGCGTCGGCACTGTGCGTCCTTGTGCAGACGATTTAGGAGAGCAGTTTATGGAAAGAGCTAAGGGAATAGCCTATTGCGGGCTTGCGTGCGCGGTTTGCGGCGAAAACGAGAGCTGTGCTGGCTGCCGCAACGACGGCTGCAAGGACCGCGACTGGTGCAAAAACCGTCTTTGCTGTATCGAAAAGGGCATAAAGGGCTGTTGGGAGTGCGCGGATTTTGACAGCCGCTGCGGAATGCTCGAAAAACCCCGCATACACGCCTTTGCAGATTACATTCGCGAAAACGGCGAGGACGCTTTACTTAACAACCTTGAAAGAAACGAAAAGAGCGGTGTACGCTACCACTACAAGGGCGAGCTTGTCGGCGATTACGACAAATTTGAAACAGAGGAAGAAATCAAAGCATTTATTAATAGCGGAAAGAAAGCTGAGTAACCGTAAACACGGTGTTGGCTGTTGCGGCTTCTGTAATAAACAAAAGAACCGAGCTTATGCTCGGTTCTTTTCTTACATTAGCGAATTGCAGTCTGCTTAGTTTCTCAGTGAATGTATCGGCGCGGGTATTCTTCCGCCGCGGTCTATAAATTCCTGAGAGGAGAAGGGGTGCACCGGCATAATCGGCGCGGAGCCGAAAAGTCCGCCGTACTCTATGCTTTCGCCGACGGTCTTGCCGATAGCGGGAATAATCCTGACCGCGGTGGTCTTGTTGTTAATCATGCCTATCGCCGCTTCGTCGGCGATAATCGCAGAGATTGTCGAGGCGGGGGTGTCGCCGGGCACGGCTACCATATCAATTCCGACGGAGCAAACGCAGGTCATCGCCTCAAGCTTGTCAAGCGAGAGACTTCCGCGGTTAACCGCGTCTATCATGCCCGCGTCTTCGCTTACGGGGATAAACGCGCCCGAAAGACCGCCGACATGACTGCTTGCCATAACGCCGCCCTTCTTGACCGCGTCGTTAAGAAGCGCGAGCGCCGCCGTTGTTCCGTGGGTACCACAGCTTTCAAGCCCCATAATTTCAAGTATCTTAGCTACGCTGTCGCCGACCTCGGGAGTGGGCGCGAGCGACAAATCGACAACACCGAAGGGTACGCCGAGCCGCTTGGAGGCTTCCCTCGCCACGAGCTGACCCATACGGGTTATTCTAAAGGCGGTACGCTTAATCTTTTCCGCCACATCGTCAAACGGAAGACCCTTACAGGCCTCAAGCGCGTGCGCGACAACGCCGGGCCCCGAAACGCCCACGTTAATTACACAGTCCGCCTCGCCCTCGCCGTGAAATGCGCCCGCCATAAAGGGGTTGTCCTCAACGGCGTTCGCGAAAACCACAAGCTTACTGCAGGCAACCGAATCGCGCTCAGCCGTAAGCTTAGCGCATTCCACAACCGTCTCGCCGAGAAGCTTTACGGCGTCCATGTTAATTCCCGCGCGGGTGGTCGCGACGTTGACCGAGGCGCATACGCGTTCGGTTTCGCTGAGTGCACGTGGAATGGAGTTAATAAGAATTCTGTCGCCCGTCGTCATGCCTTTATGAACGAGCGCGGAGAAACCGCCGATAAAGTTAACCCCGACCTCCTTCGCGGCGCGGTCGAGAGTTTTCGCTATCTCGGTGTAATCGTTTGCGTCGCAGCTTTCCGCAACGAGCGCGATAGGCGTAACGGATATTCGCTTGTTAACTATAGGTATTCCGAATTCCTTTTCAATCGCTTCGCCCGTCTTTACGAGGTCGCGAGCTTTCTCGGTTATCTTATTGTAGATTTTTTCACAGCACTTTTTAAGGTCGCTGTCCGCGCAGGAGCGAAGGGATATGCCCATGGTTATGGTGCGTACGTCAAGGTGCTGGTGGTCAATCATCTCGATGGTTTTAAGTATATCGTGTGTATTAATCATAGCTACGCCTCAGTTATACGCGGTGCATAGCGTTGAAGATATCCTCACGCTGAATACGCACGACAAGGTTTCTTTCCTCGCCCTTTTCCTTTAAAAACTGCCGAAGCTCATCAAAGTCGGTGCGCTCAGCGGGTATCTCAACAAGCATAATCATAGTGAAGTATTCCTGCATAAGCGTTTGGCTCATATCCATAATATTTATGCTCTTTTCAGCGAGAAGACCGCTCACGTAGGCGATTATGCCGACCGCGTCCTTCGCCATAACGGTAACGATAGCTTTCATAACGTAGCCTCTTTCTTTTAGGTTTAATAAATATTAGCACATAACGGCGGCGGCGACAAGCAAAAAACAAAAGTCTTTCATCGAAAGACTTTTGTTAGTTTAAGAAAATATAAGACTTTTACATATAGAAAACAAAAATCAATGCGCCTTAGGCTTCCGTGCTTTTTGCCTCGGTATTGCTTTTTGCCGTGAGCCGCGAAAAGAGTTTATCCTTAAACAGGTGAAACGCACAAACAAAAGACACGCAGATTGAAAGATAAAGCAAAGGGTAGCCCGTCGCAATATATGACGGCTTCGCCCACGCTCCGGTGGTGCCGATGGTGTTGACATAGCCAATCATTGCGCAGCGAACAATAAAGGTCAGCAGAAGCCCCCACGAAAGAATAATTGAGAGTAGCTTTGTGTAATAGTTCCCGTCGCGGCTTCTGTTTTTAATAAGCGACGGCAGACACACGATAAAGCAAAGGTTAAGAGCCAGCGCTCCGATAAAGAGAACGGGCGAAATAAAGCTGTAAAGCTTGGCTACGAAAAAGACAGCTTGAAAATAGAAGGAATCCTTGTCGTAGGAGGCTATCAGCTTTCCGTCCTCGCGGTAGGTGTAAAAGATTTTACAGTTCAGCGTGTTCTCATACTTCTGTGCTGAGGAAAGGTCCATTTCGAGTATGGAGTCATACTCCATAAACGGCTCCGAGCACGCGCAGAGAAGCGTGGCTTTAACGGTCATGTAGGTGTCCTTTAACACCTCGCCGTAATAACTTGAGGGAAGCGGTGAAGCAAGACCCAGGCTTATACCCTTTCGAGCGTCAATCTGCCTGCTGTCGCAAGCGGCGTTCACCTCCGTCGCCACACTTCGCCAGAAAGCCTCCGCCTTCAAAGCGCTTTCATAATAGCCCGCGTATGCAGCGGCGTCGCGAAGCGCATAGCTGAGATAGCCGTACTGGTAATCGTCGTTTATAGATTTCCACGCCGTCGCCGCGCCGTCGCCCTCAAGGTAGGGTTCAAGCTTTGCGAACGAAGGCGAAAGGTCATAGAGCTTTATACGCACGTCCTCAGAAAGCGGAATATACTGGTGAAAGTTTTCGGAATAAGGGCGGTTAAGAGCGGAATAGGCGTCGCGAAACGCTCCGCTGTTATATTCGTCAAGCGTGAAAACGCCGTAATGCGAATAGTTTAAAAGGCAGATTGGAAGGGCGACGAGAAGATAGCAAACAGCGGTGATTGACGGAAAGAGAACAGACTTCACAGCCTTACTTTTCACCTGCTTGTCTGTCAGAACAAGGATTACATATACGACCGTTGCCGCCGCGAGAAACAGTAACAGCCATTGACTGTCCTCACGGGTGTTGTATGTAAATACGAAGGAAAGCCCCGCACCGACGGCAAACAGATAGCGGCGAAAACCGCTCTGCTTATATCTTACAACAAAGCCGATAACGCAGGAGACACAGATAAACGCAAAGGAAAAGTAGACGGCGTCACGATACAGCCGCAGAACCTCAGAGGTTGCGGCGATAGGCGCGAAGGATAAAAACACAAACGTGACAAGCGAAGAATACCTGTATTTCAGTATCGGCTTAATTGCCGTTACCGCCAAAACGCAGGCTAAAACATAGACAAGCTCCAAGCAGAACATATAGTTCAGCCGAAGCTTAATTATGAGCGCAAGGAACAAGGGATAGCCACAGCCCTTAACAAGGGTGAGATTGTTGTATTCGCCGAGCCAGCTTCCGTCGGCTATGCTTGCCGCCTTAACAAACTGCAGCATATCGTCGTGGGGAGAATTGAGCTTAAAGTTTAAATATAAGCCAGACGAATATAGCAGACGCAACAGCACCAACGCGACAAAAATAATAAAGACCAGCTTCTCGGAAGACAGCTTCTTTTCGAGCTTCATACAACCAGCACCCCGCTTTTGTTAAGATAAACAAATTATAGCAAACTGTGCAGAATATGACAATTATAAATTACTTATACTCGTTGCTTCTTGATTCGCAGTAAACACAGCGATAGATTCGTTTTTCTCTGTTTGCTAAGAAAAAAACGTGGTCAAGCTCTTGCTCTGTGGAGGTTATACAGCGAGGGTTTTTGCATTTGATTACGTTGGTTATCCTGTCGGGAAGACAAAGCGGCTTCTTCTCGATTAGCTTGCCGTTCTTAATCACGTTGACCGTGACGTTTGGGTCAATGTAGCCCAGCACGTCGAGGTCAAGGTCGATAGGCGAGTCTATCTTGATAATGTCCTTTTTGCCGAGCTTGTTGCTCTTTACGTTCTTAATTATGGCGACGGAGCAATCGAGCGAGTCGAGCGAAAGATATTTGTAAATCTCCATACAGTTGCCCGCGTGTATGTGGTCGATAACATAGCCGTTTTCTATACTGTCTATATTCATACCGTCACCTCCAAAAGCTTTAGGATAAGCGCCATTCTGATGAACTTTCCGTTAAGCACCTGCTTGAAGTAGCAAGCGCGGGGGTCGTCGTCCACCGTAACCGAAATTTCATTTACTCGCGGAAGGGGATGCATTATTGAAAGGTCTGGCTTCGCAAACTCCAGCTTTTTCGGTTCAAGTATGTAGGTATCCTTTAAGCGAACATAATCCGCCTCGTTGAAGAAGCGCTCGCGCTGGACGCGGGTCATATACAGAATATCGAGGCTTGGAATGACCTCCTCAATCCGCTCCGCTTCGGTGTAAGGAATATTCTTGTCTCGAAGCACCCCTTCCTTGATATAATCGGGGACGCGAAGTTCAGGCGGCGATATAAAAACAAAACGGATTCCCGTGTTTCGCGAAAGGGCGTTAATCAGCGAATGAACGGTGCGCCCGAATTTCAGGTCGCCGCAGAAGCCGACGGTGAGGTCGAAAAGCCGTCCCTTCTCGCGGTGAATGGTGAGAAGGTCGGCAAGCGTTTGGGTGGGGTGATTATGTCCGCCGTCGCCCGCGTTAATAATCGGAACTGTCGAGCGGCGTATCGCCGCGGACGGAGCGCCCTCCTTTGGGTGGCGCATGGCAATTATATCAGCGTAACAGCCGACTGTGCGTACCGTGTCGGTTACGCTTTCGCCCTTTGCCGCCGACGAGGAATTTGCGCTCGAAAAGCCAAGCACGCTTCCGCCAAGCTCAAGCATCGCCGCTTCAAAGGAAAGCCGCGTTCTGGTGCTCGGCTCGAAAAAGAGGGTCGCAAGTTTTTTTCTTTTACACGCGTCGGCGTATTTGTCAGGGTTCTCAATTATGTCCTCGGCGACAGCTATAAGTGAATTTAGTTCCTCTACCGAAAGGTCAACGATGTCGATTAAATGCCGCATAGCTCCTCCTTATCTAATCCAAGATTCGTCCGACGGGTTATCTCGGAAGCTTATCAGCCGTTCGATATCCCCGCGCTCGATTATGCCCTTTTCAGCGGCGACGGCGCAAACCGCGTCGAAATTTGAAAGGGAGACGTTCTTTACGTCGGCTTCCTTGAGTCGCTCAAGACCCTTCTTCATTCCGTAGGTAAAGATGCTGACAATGCCTAACACCTCAGCGCCCGCCTCGCGCAAGACGTTCACCACCTCTATTACACTGCCGCCCGTTGAGATTAAATCCTCAACCACCACGACCTTCTGACCCTTTTCAAGCCTGCCCTCAATCTGGTTCGCGCGGCCGTGGTCCTTCGCGCCTGAGCGGACATAACCCATAGGCAGCCCTAAAATGTGCCCGCATATCGCGGCGTGCGCGATACCCGCCGTGCTTGTGCCCATAAGGATTTCACAGTCAGGGTAATTATCTTTAATGAGTGAGCATAGTCCGTTTTCTACCTCGGTTCGAACGTTCGGGGAGGTAAGCGTCAGACGGTTATCACAGTATATCGGGCTTTTAATGCCGCTCGCCCATGTAAACGGCTCGTCCGGGCGTAAGAACACCGCGCCGATAGACAAAAGCTCGCTTGCTATCTTTTTCTCCATATATCTCTCCTTTAACCTAAAAATTCTTTAACACAGCGGCGGTAGGCGGCGACGGGGTCGTCCGATTTCGTAATCGGACGGCCGACTACTATGTAGTCGCTTCCCGCGGCACGCGCACGCGCCGGAGTCATTATGCGTTTTTGGTCGCCCGCGTCGCTCTCGGCGAAGCGTATTCCCGGTGTGACCGCGAGGAAGCCGTCGCCGCAGACGCTCTTGACCGAGGCGGCCTCAAGCGGAGAGCAGACCACTCCGTCCAGCCCCGCGAGCGCCGCGTTCTTTGCGTAGTGAAGCACAGTCTCCTCCATCGGCGTATCAATCAACAGCTCGTTTTTGAGTGCCGTTTCGTCTGTAGAGGTAAGCTGGGTCACGGCGATTAGCAGAGGTCGGGTGCCGTCCGCGCGGGTTAAGCCGGAAAGAGCCGCTCGCATCATTTCGCCTGCACCCGCCGCGTGCAGGTTGCAGATATCCACGTCCAGCGCCGAAAGGACAGTCATAGCGCTTTTCACTGTGTTAGGAATATCGTGCAGCTTGAGGTCAAGAAAAATCTTGTGTCCTCTTGATTTAATCTCTCGAACAATCTCAGGTCCCTCGGCATAGAAAAGCTCCATACCGATTTTGACAAAGGGCTTTTCCTCGGAAAAGCGGTCGAGAAAGCAGAGAGCCTCGGCTTTTGACGGGAAATCAAGAGCAACAATTACGTCCTTGTTCATGAGTGTGCGCCTCCTGTTATTTCACTGATACTTTCAATATTTAGCCTCTCGCAGAGTTTGGGAAGCTCCTCGATTATCTCTTTACAAGCATAGGGGTTTTTGAGATTAGCGGCGCCAACCTCGACCGCCGTCGCGCCCGCGAGCATAAGTTCAATGACGTCGCTCGCAGAGGTTACGCCGCCCATACCGATAATCGGAATTTTGACCGCCTTGTATACGTCATAAACCATTCGCACGGCAAGCGGGAATATCGCAGGGCCGGAAAGACCGCCCGTTCTGTTTGCAAGCAATGGTTTTCTTGATTTAAGGTCTATGCGCATAGCGAGCACGGTGTTAATCAGACTGATTCCATCTGCTCCCTCGCTTTCACAGGCGCGGGCAATTTCGGCTATATCCATAACATTCGGCGAGAGCTTCATATATACGGGCTTATTCGTGACGAGCTTCACGGCGCGGGTAATCTCCGCCGCGCCCTTAGGTGTTGTGCCGAACGCCATTCCGCCGTTATGCACGTTGGGACAGCTGATGTTCACCTCGATGATACCGACGTTTTCACAGGCGTTAATCTTTGCACAGCATTCCGCATACTCTGAAACCGAGAAGCCACTTATATTCGCAACAAGTGGCTTGCGAAAGATTTTCGCCATATTCGGAATTTCGGTTCTGATTACCTCGTCAATTCCGGGGTTTTGAAGGCCGACGGCGTTGAGTATTCCCGACGGCGCTTCCGCTATTCTCGGTGCGGCGTTTCCGAAGCGCATCTCCTTTGTCGTGCCTTTAAAGGAGAAGCTTCCGAGCATATTTATGTCGTAAAGCTCCGCAAATTCTCGACCATAGCCGAAGGTTCCGCTTGCGGGAATGACAGGGTTGTCGAGCTGAACATCAGAAAGATTTACCGAAAGATTTACCATACTATCTCCTCCCGCTTAAGGACGGGACCGTCCTTACATATACGCTTACTGCCATACTTGGTCTTACAGCTGCAGCCCATGCAAGCCCCAAAGCCGCAGCCCATTCTTTCCTCGAAGCTAAACTGCCCGCCCGTTATCTGCGGCAGGTTATACACCGCCTTTAGCATTGGCTCGGGTCCACAGCAAAAAGCGTAGTCTGCGTGCGGAAGGTTCTCTTTTATTGCGTCGGTGACAAAGCCGCGAGTACCCAGCGAGCCGTCGATTGTAGAGATAAAAACCTGTAGTCCGAGCGCACGAAACTCGTCGCTGTAAAAAGCGTCGTTTGTGTCAGCGAAGCCGAGTGCAACGGCTGGCTTTACACCGCTCTTAATAAGCTCTTTTGCGAGAAGGTAGAGCGGAGGCACGCCGACACCGCCGCCGACAAGGATTGGGCTTTTGCCCCGCTCGTTTACATCGAAACCGTTGCCGAGGAAGCAAAGCGCACTGAAGCGGTCACCGATGTCCGCGTTGCATAGCGCCGCCGTGCCCGCGCCTACGGCGCGGACGACGAGCGTAAGCTCGTCGGCGTTTCGGTCGCAGACCGAAACGGGGCGGCGCAGATAAAGCCCGCCGATTTCGATATTCACGAATTGACCGCAGTGCGCTTGCGCCTCAAAATCTCCGCTAAAGCGAAGCTCCCATATGGTTTGCGTCAGTTGCCTTTTTGCAGAAAGAGTCAGCTCTGTGTTCGTCATACTTCCACCTAATTTGAATCTATTGTTGAAATGCCCATGGTTATCTCCTCAAGCACGTCGAGCAGGACATCGACCGTCTCAAGTGCGGTGAACATTGTCACGTTGTTCTCCACCGACGTGCGGCGGATTATATAGCCGTCGGAATCCTGACTTTCGCTGTCTATGTCACGTGTGTTAATTACATAGCTGACATAGCCCTTGCGAAGGGAATCGAGAATCTCCTCGCTGCCCTCGCTCAGCTTCTTTTTGACGCGTGTGCGAATACCGTGCTCCTTTAAAAACTCCGCCGTACCGCGCGTCGCTTCAATATTGAAACCGAGGTTATAAAAACGCTTAATCAGCGGAAGCGCCCGCTCCTTGTCCTTATCTGCTATCGTCACAAGGATAGTTCCGTAGTTTGAAACGTTCATGCCAGACGATTGAAGCGCTTTAAATAGTGCGCGGTTGAGTGATTTGTCATAGCCTATTGCCTCGCCCGTCGATTTCATTTCGGGTGAAAGGTAAGCGTCCGCGCCGCGAAGCTTAGAGAAGGAGAAGGCGGGAGCCTTTACATACCACTTCTTTTTTTGTTCGGGAAAAACAAGTCCATAGCCCTGAGCGCGCAGCGACTGCCCCAGCATAACCCTTGTCGCGATATCCGCAAGAGAGTAGCCAGAGGATTTTGAAATGAACGGCACCGTTCTTGACGAGCGCGGGTTAACCTCAATTACATAAACCCGTTCGTTTTCGTCCACAATGAACTGAATATTATAGAGTCCGTTAATTCCTATACCAAGCCCAAGCTTTACTGTGTAGCCTATTATTGTCTCGCGTACCCGTTCGCTTACGCTAAAGGTAGGGTAAACGCTAATGCTGTCGCCTGAGTGTATGCCCGTTCGCTCTACGTGTTGCATTATACCCGGGATGAACACGTCGCGGCCGTCGCAGACCGCGTCCACCTCAAGCTCCTTGCCTATAATGTACTTGTCCACAAGGACAGGGCGGCTTTCGTCTATCTCCACCGCCGTCTGCAGATATCGGCGAAGGGATTTCTCGCAGTTAACTATCTGCATGGCGCGACCGCCAAGGACGTAGGAGGGACGCACAAGCACAGGGTAGCCAATCTCACGCGCGGCGTTAACGCCCGTTTCTATGTCGGTAACGGCAAGTCCGCGTGGCTGGGGAATATTCAGCGCCTCCATAATCTTTTCAAAGGAGTCGCGGTTTTCCGCCTTCTCTATTGCCGCGTTGTCGGTGCCTATTATCGGTACGTTAAGACGGTCAAGCGGCTCTGAAAGGTTTATCGCCGTCTGTCCGCCGAGCGAGACGATAACCCCCTTCGGCTTTTCAAGGGCGATGATGTTCATTACGTCCTCTACTGCCAGCGGCTCAAAGTAGAGCTTGTCCGAGGTGGTGTAATCGGTTGAGACGGTTTCGGGGTTATTGTTTATTACTATCGCCTCATATCCAAGCTCGCGTATCGTCCAAACTGCGTGAACGGTGGAGTAGTCGAACTCAACACCCTGCCCGATTCTGATAGGGCCGCTACCGAGAACAATGATTTTTTCCTTGTCGCTTACAACGGATTCGTTCTCGTCCTCATAGGTTGAGTAGAAGTAAGGCACGTAGGATTTAAACTCGCTCGCGCAGGTGTCAATCATTTTGTATACGGGCATTACGCCCTCTTTTTTGCGGAGAAGGAAGATTTCCTCCTCGCTCTTGCCGAAGCGTTCGCCGATATACTTGTCTGAGAAGCCTAAGCGCTTCGCGTCGTAGAGCAGCTCCCTTGTTAGCTTCTCGTTCAGCCGCGACTCAAACTTTACTATGTTTTTAATCTTATATAGGAAGAACATATCTATCTTGGTCGCGTTGTTTATAAGCCCAAGGTCAACACCACGGCGGATAAGCTCCGCTATCGCGAAGATTCTGTCGTCGGTGCCCTCGGCGATATAGGAAAGCAGCTCGTCTGTATGGGTTTCGTCAAACTTCTTCATGTGAAGGTGGCATACACCCGTTTCAAGCGAGCGCACCGCCTTAAGAAGACTTTCCTCAAAGGTGCGCCCAACGCTCATAACCTCACCCGTTGCCTTCATCTGGGTGGACAGCCTGTTTGAGGCAGACACAAACTTGTCGAAGGGGAAACGCGCAATCTTTGTGACCACATAATCAAGCGTCGGCTCGAAGGAAGCGGGGGTGTTCGCTATTTGTATCTCGTCGAGCAAAAGCCCCGTCGCAACCTTTGCGGAAACACGCGCAATCGGGTATCCGCTCGCCTTGGACGCAAGCGCCGAGGAGCGGGAGACGCGCGGGTTAACCTCAATTAAGTAGTAGCTGAAAGAGTAAGGGTCAAGCGCAAACTGCACGTTGCAGCCGCCCTCGATTTTCAGCTCTCGAATAATTTTTAACGCGCTGTCGCGAAGCATATGGTATTCCTTGTTGGTGAGCGTCTGGCTGGGCGCGACGACCACCGAGTCGCCCGTGTGTATACCCACTGGGTCAAGGTTCTCCATATTGCATATCGTAATCGCCGTGTCGTTCGCGTCGCGGATTACCTCGTACTCTATCTCCTTGTAGCCTTTAATGCTCTTTTCGACAAGCACCTGTCCGACGGGCGAAAGCTTTAGGGCGTTCTTCATTATCTCGCGAAGCTCGCTTTCGTTATCCGCGAAGCCGCCGCCGGTGCCGCCAAGGGTAAAGGCGGGGCGAAGCACAACAGGGTAGCCTATTCTCTCTGCCGCCGCCGCGGCTTCGTCCGCCGTGTGGGAAATTTCCGACGGAAGCACAGGCTCGCCGAGAGCCTCGCACATCTCCTTAAACCGCTCGCGGTCTTCCGCGCGGTCGATGCTGTCAAAGCTGGTTCCGAGTATCTCTACGCCGCATTCGTGCAGAACGCCCTTTTTATGCAGAGCGGCGGCAAGGTTAAGCCCAGTTTGTCCGCCAAGCCCGGGGAGTATCGCGTCGGGGCGCTCGAAGCGAAGTATCTTTGCGACATATTCGAGGGTGAGCGGCTCCATATAGATTTTGTCGGCTATGTGGGTGTCTGTCATTATGGTGGCGGGGTTGGAGTTAACGAGGATAACCGAATAGCCCTCCTCTTTAAGGGCGAGACACGCCTGCGTGCCCGCGTAGTCGAACTCGGCGGCTTGCCCTATTACGATAGGGCCTGAGCCGATAACGAGAATCTTGTTTATGTCGGTGCGCTTAGGCATTCCTCGCCGCCTCCTTCTCCATAAGCTTTATAAATTCGTCGAACAGATAGGCGCTGTCCTGCGGTCCGGGAGCGCTTTCGGGATGGTACTGTACCGAGAAAACGCTTTCGTCTTTCGAGCGAACACCCTCCACCGTGTCGTCAAGAAGGTTTATGTGCGTAACAGAAAGCTCTGTTCTTTCAAGCGACCTTGCGTCAACCGCATAGGAGTGGTTCTGGCTGGTTATCTCGATTTTGTTCGTTAGAAGGTTTTTTACAGGGTGATTTCCGCCGCGGTGCCCGAACTTCATCTTGTAGGTTTTCGCGCCGAGAGCGAGGCAGACTATCTGATGACCGAGACAGATACCGAAGATAGGGATTTTTCCGTGAAGCGCCTTTACGGTGGCGATGACCTGCGTTACGTCCTCTGGGTCGCCGGGGCCGTTGCTGAGAAAAAGCCCGTCGGGGCGAAGCGCCTCTATCTCCTCGGGCGTTGTGTCAAAGGGCACTATCGTCACATTACAGCCGCGCTTATTGAGCGAGCGGATTATATTTAGCTTTATGCCGCAGTCCACCGCCACAACATTAAACCTGAAGTTGGCGGTGCGCGAGTACCACTGCTTCTTACAGCTTACGCGCGAAACCGCGTCGTGAGGAATGGGTGTTGCCTTTATTTTTTTAAGCGCCTCCTCGACAGAAACGTCGGGCGCCGTGATAATTCCGCGCATTGCGCCCTCCTCGCGAATAATTCGCGCAAGGCGGCGTGTATCAACCCCCTCAATTCCGATTACGCCGAAATCAGAAAGGGTTTCGCTTAGCGTTCGGGTGTAGCGAAAGTTGCTCGGCAGGTCATTGTACTCGCGGACAATCAGCCCGCCTATTGAGGGTGTGCGCGTTTCGTAGTCTTCGTCGGTAATTCCGTAGTTTCCTATGAGCGGGTAGGTCATAACTACAGCCTGGTCGGTATAGGACGGGTCGCTGATTATCTCCTGATAGCCCGCCATCGAGGTGTTAAACACAATCTCAAACACGCCTTCTTCGTTTGAACCGAAGCCGAAGCCGTATAGCTCGGTGCCGTTTTCTAATACAAGTTTTTTTGAGTATTTCTGTCCCATACTTTCCTCCCGCGGTATACTGTCGCCGCAACCTCTCCCGTAACCGTTTCGCCGTCGAACGGCGTTGCCTTCCCCATTGAAAGGAAGCCGCCGCTGTCTATTCTGTATTCCTTAACCGTGTCCAGCACCGCAAGGTCCGCGAAATCCCCCACGGCTATTCCTTCTTCAAAGCCGCCTTTTCCGACAAGTCTTCGTGGCGTGAGCGAAAGCCTTTCAACAAGCGTTTCAAGTGAAATCACCTTTGTTTTAACAAGCCGAGTATATAACACGGAAAACGCCGTTTCGAGCCCCGAAATTCCCATTAGACTGCCCACGAGCCCGCGTGACTTTTCCTCAGTGGTATGCGGTGCGTGGTCGGTGGCTATTATGTCTATCGTGCCGTCGGCGAGCGCCTCGATTAGCGCCGCCTTGTCCTCGCTCGTTCTGAGCGGCGGGTTCATTTTAAAGCGTCCCTCGTCGCGAAGGTTCTCCTGCGAAAGCGCAAGGTAATGCGGCGCGGTCTCGCAGGTAACAGGAAGCCCCACGCGTTTTGCCTTTCGAATCAGCTCGGCGCTCTGCTTTGTTGAGATGTGGCAGACGTGGTAGCGACAGCCGGTTTCGGCGACAAGCCGAAGGTCGCGCTCTATCTGTCTCCATTCGCTTTCGCCGGATATGCCGACAAGTGAATGTGCCCGTGCGTACTCGCCGTCGTGGACGCAGCCGCCCGCTTTGAGTAACGAATTGTCCTCACAGTGAGCGACTATCGGCTTATCGAGCAGCTTTGCTTGTTTCATGGCGGCGCGCATGAGCGTTTCGCTTTGCACTCCGCGCCCGTCGTCTGAGAAGCCGCAGACATACGGCGCGAGAGCCGCCATATCGCAAAGAGTCTCCCCGTTCTCGCCGCGCGAAATCGTGCCATAGGGCAAAACCTCGACGCACGCGTCTTGCTCTATTGCCCGAAGCTGTGGCGAAAGGTTAATCAAACAGTCCGGCGCGGGGTTAAGGTTCGGCATTGCGCAAACACCCGTGTAGCCGCCGTGTGCCGCCGCGAGAGTTCCCGATTTAACGGTTTCCTTATAACAAAAACCGGGCTCTCTGAGATGTACGTGAACATCAAAGAAGCCCGGAACAATAAATAAATTATTACAATCAATAACGGAGTCGAAGCCGTCCTTTTTAATAAAGGGGGAAAGAGAAACAATAAGCCCGTCGTGAACGGCGATATCCAAACGCCTAAATTCGCGTTCAACGTATACGCTTCCGCCCGACAGCAGCAATTGCATCGCACTACCTCCTATAAACTCAACCTTAAATATAGTAAATGATTACAGCGCCCGTGTCAATCAGAAAAAACTCTTTGCAGAAGAAAAAATACTATGAAAAATGCCTAAAGGAAAAGAGCGTTCTGTTCATTCGGCGGATATGGTGTATAATGGACTGGGTGGTGAAAAGAAATGAAATCCAACTGCGAGAGCTGTAACAACTATCAGTACGACGACGAGGCGGAATGCTACTTCTGCGAGCAGAACCTCGACGAGGACGAGATGAGCCGCTTTATGACAGGGCGGTACGACGAATGTCCCTACTATCACAGCGACGACGATTACAAGATAGTGAAACGCCAGAATTAAAGCCGAGACGTTCGTCTCGGCTTTAGCTTTACGATTTTTTGGTTTGAAGCTCAGCGGTCAAGGGGATATCCGCATTTGTGATAGTGAGGGTAATGGCGGTAATCTCGTCGTCGGAAAGCTCGTCTGCCGTAAATAGGGTGAAAGCGGCGGGGCCTACCGTCCAGAAACAGACGCGTCCCTTCTCGTCGGTGGTGTAAATCTTTACATCAACGTCGTAGCCGTCGCCCTTTATGTTCTTTGTAAGGCATTTGCTCATGTCAATTCCGTAAACGCCCGAAATATCAAGGATATCGGTGTAAACGGTCGAGGCACGGTAGCTGAACTCGTGGTTTAGGTATTTGAACTTAACCTGAGCGAGCTTGTAGTCGTCGATGTAGTGACAAACTATGTCCGTCGAGCCGTCGGGCGGAACGATAGCAAAGCCGCCGAGCTGAAAGGTCTTGTAGCCGTCCACCTCAACCATGGGGTTCGGAACGCCAACCTCGCCCTCGTCATCGTCGTCGGGGTCGGTTATAGCGGGCGGTGTTACGGGTTCGGGTTCTTTTTTCAGCTTGCAGGCGCTGAGCACCGCCGCAAGCGTAAGCACACACAGTAAGAGCGCTAGTATCTTTTTCATAACAATCTCCTTTCGGAACGCGATTAACGCTTCGTTAATAAAGTGCGGTTAACCGCAGAAAATGTTGCGCCGCAACGGTTATATTATATCACAACACACCTAAGTTAGCAAAAATGCAGAAAAAAAGCCCGCCTTCGCGGGCTTTTCTGTTTGTTTATGCGGCGCTGTCTTCAAGCGCGCAGAAGTCACAGGGGTCGGTGCGGTTAGCATCAAAAGCTTCTTCAAGAGTGCCGTCGTGAAGGTTCTCGGGAATTGTGCGGGAGAGAGACTGGCAATCTTTATCGAGGTGGTAGGACTTACCGAAGGTAGTCCAATAAATTTCACCGCCTACGTAGCCGCCCTCGCTTGCTTTGGTCTGCATATCCTCAAGGGAAACGGGGTTAAAGTCGATAGAGCAGACCGCCGCGATAAGAATAGCGACAACCGCTATGATTGTAACCAGTTTCTTTGCCTTGCCGTCAAGCTTGTCGTTCTTAAGAAGAAGGATAATGAGCGGCAGGAACGCGATAATGGCGACGATAACGCCCATGTTGTTCCAAAGCACGAATTTGAACTTGTTTTTTTCGGAGATGGGGTCCTTGTGGTTCGCCGCTTTCCAAAGCTGGCTGCCGACTACCACAAGCACAAGGTCAGCCACAAGAGCGATAATGAGCGGGGTGGTGATGTCGCTGAAGATGGTTCCGAGGAAGTTTTGGAACGCTTCCCAGTTGCCGTTAAGGATAAGAATTGCGAGCACCTCAAAGGCTATCGCAAGCACCCAAAGTATTGCCGCGCCAATACGAAGGCCTGCGGCGCCGCCCTTACCTGCCGTTTTCACGGAAGCGGGAGCCGCCTTTTCTACGGGCGCGTCGTCCGCTTTCTTCGCGGCTGGCTTTTTTGTTGCCGTTTTTTTAGTTTCTGCCATTTCTGTTCTCCTCATGTGTTATTTTACCTTAGATTAAAGTTAAACATAATATAGCAAACTTCTACGAAATTTGCAAACTATATATAAAAATAGTTCATATAAAAGCTATCACTCGTTAATATCTTTAGCATATACTCAAGGCGAAGAATGGGAGAAGGGAGAGAAGCATGAGCGATTTATATATAATCACGGGCGGCGCGGGGCATCTTGGAAACACGATAGCGCGGCGTCTTGTAAGAGACAAAAAACAGGTGAGGGTTTTTGTACTGCAAAGCGACAGAACCGACGGTGTCTTTGACGAGTCGGTGGAAATAGTGCGCGGCGATATTCGAAACAAGGGTGACCTTGCGCGCCTTTTTGAGGGAACGTCGAAAAAGAGCGTCTATGTAATTCATACGGCGGGGATTGTTACTATCTCCTCCCGCTTTTTGCAGAGTGTCTATGACGTAAACGTTACGGGCACAAAGAACGTCATTGAGGCGTGCGAGAAGTACGGCGCAAAGAAGCTTGTTTATATAAGCTCCGTCCACGCTATTCCGGAAAAGGCGAAGGGCGAGACAATCAGCGAGGTTTACGAGTTTAACAAGGAGCGACTTGTCGGGCTTTATGCCCAAACTAAGGCTGAGGCGACGGCGGCGGTGCTCGCGGCGGGAAAACGCGGTCTCAACGTATCGGTAGTTCACCCCTCGGGTATAATCGGTCCTTTCGACTACGGTCACGGGCATATGACACAGCTTGTTACCGACTATATGAACGGCAGACTTACAGCCGCAATAAAGGGCGGCTACGACTTCGTGGACGTTCGCGACGTTGCGGCGGGAACAATCGAGTGCTGTAAAAGCGGCAGACAAGGCGAATGTTATATTCTCGCAAACCGCTATGTTGAGGTGAAGGAGCTTTTAAACACGGTTCACGAGATAACGGGAAAGCGGAAGATTACCTTATATCTCAAGCTTTGGTTTGTAAAGGCGGTTGCGCCGCTTTGCGAAAGCTACTATAAAATGCTTCGACAGACGCCGCTTTTCACAGCATACTCAATCTACACGCTCGGAAGCAATTCTCTTTTCTCGCACGAAAAAGCTGCGCGAGAATTGGGCTTTAATCCGAGACCCGTCGAGGAGAGCCTTCGCGACACGGTGGAGTGGCTTTCAAAGCAAGGACGGATTAAGTATCCGGTCGAGTCAAAGAAGCAGCGCGCCGCAAGGAAGCCGCGAAGGGCGCAGTAAACGCATAAAAAGCCCCGTCCGATTTTCGGACGGGGCTTTGTGACTTAATTCATGAAACGAAAGAGAACGAAAAGGAAAGCTACAACGATTTAACCGCGCCCTCAAAGCTTTCAAACGCCGTTTGTGTTCTGCGCTTGTATTCAATATAATCGCTTTCGCTAAAGGCGCTGTTGAAAAGCTTCTCGCTATACGCGCGCTTTAGGTGCCAGCGCGCCATATACTCCTTTTTGTTTATACTGTAAATTAACGACGTTGCGCCCTTTAGGATTCCGCTCTTGTCAAAGAGTATCGAGTAAAGCAGAGGAAAACGTGACAGCGCAAGGGTAAGCGTCTCTTTACTCGGTGCGGCAAAGTTCGCCGCTTCGCATAGCTTAATTATTGCTCCTGCCACGGCATCGCGCTCAAGCCTTCCTTTAGGAAGGTCTTTTTTGTAGTCGAAACGGCGCGGCGATATTCCCTTAAGCTCTAAAAGCTCGCGCGCTTCAAAGCAGCCTTCAATAAAAGCGTGCGCCGTGTCGTCGTCACAGCTACGAGTCTTCGCGACCTTTCCTTGCAGCTCGTAAACGAGAGGGTGCGCCGCCTCGTCGAGACAATAGTGCGAGAGGAAGCCGAAAAGATATGCTCTCGTCAACGGGGTGAGTGAGTCGTCGTTCTTGAGCAAGCCGAGCGGAAGCGAGCCGTCCAATTCAAGGTGAAAGCGGTCGGCGAGCGAGAAGAAGCCGCGCTTCGGACAAACGCAGCCCGCGTAGTACAAAAGGTCGGCGCCCTGTGCGCCCAGACGAAAGAGACGCGAGTTCACCTTGCAGTCGTCACTTCCCGAAAAGGAAAGCCCCGCAAGGATTTTGTCGGCAAAAAGCGAGTGGGAGATTAAATCGGGCATCTTTCGCCTCCTTATAAATTGTGCCCGACAATGAGCTTGTCGGGCACGCTGAGTTTAATAGCCGAGATAGCAAAGGTTCATATCAACGTAGCCGTTAATTCCGTTTACGCTTCCCTTTGAGG
>CAZUOY010000027.1:0-22022 GCA_964622315.1 uncultured Oscillospiraceae bacterium
ATTCCCTTGAACTTACAAAGTTTGCCCTCGAAGAAGATTTCGCCCGAATATGTACCGTACTCGTAAATACCCGAAAGTACGTTCATAAGGGTGGATTTTCCCGCGCCGTTTTCACCGACAAGCGCGTGTATTTCGCCGCGCTCGACTTGAAGGTTGACGTTATCGAGCGCCTTAACGCCGGGAAACTCCTTCGTAATCTCCTTCATTTCAAGAATTATGTCTTTCAAATTTTCTCCTCCCTTCAAGAAAATCCGCAGTTTATTCAACTATGCCGCGCATCTGTCTGTACCGCGACACACTTGAATAGCTGCGAGATTTAAATGCGGGCGGGCGGTACAACCGTCCGCCCGCATTTTTTGTTTTCAGTTAGCTTAAGTTAATTAAGCAAGCTGGTCAGCAGTGTAATAACCCGAGTCGATAAGGAGCGATTCGTAGTTGTTGATGTCAGCAAATACGGGGTCGCAAGCGAATGTCGGGATTATGCCAGTGCCGTTGTCATAGGTCTTCGTGTCGTTTACGTCAACAGTCGCGCCGGAGAGAATCTGGCCAACCATCTTAACAGTCTGCTCAGCAAGAGTACGGGTGTCCTTGAATATGGACATCGACTGTGTGCCGGCGAGAATGTTCTTTACGGAAACGATATCGCAGTCCTGACCGGTTACTACGGGGTAATTGCCGGTGTAGGAGCTTACGAGAGCGGTCGCAACGCCCTGAGCGGTCGAGTCATTGGAGCAAAGCCAAGCGTCGAGCTGTGTGCCGTCAGCATAGTAGGAAGCAAGGATAGCCTCAGCACGTGTCTGAGCTGTCTCGGAGCTCCAAGCAGCTGTTGCAACGTCAGCAAAAGCGGTCTGGCCGGATACTACTGTAAGAGTGCCGTTGTCGATGTACTTCTGGAGTACGTCTACAGCGCCCTGATAGAAGAACAACGCGTTGTTGTCGCCGGGGTCTCCACCGGTGAACTCGATGTTGTACTTGCCGCCTTCGGCGAGCTTAAGTGTATCTTCAACATACTGGCCCTGAATTGTGCCAACCTTGTAGTTGTCGAAAGTTGCATAATAGCTTACAGCGTCGGTGTCCATAAGGAGACGGTCATAAGCGATTACGGGGATGTTGGCGGTCTTAGCGTTTGCAAGAACCGCGCCGAGGGAGTTGCCTTCGATAGCAGCGATAACGAGAACGTCAGCGCCGTTAGCTATCATGTTTTCAACCTGGCTAACCTGTGTGTTAACTTCGTTGTTCGCATACTGAAGGTCAACTGTGTAACCAGCAGCTTCGAATTTCTCCTTCATGTTGGCGCCGTCCTGGTTCCAACGCTGAAGGTCCTGTGTCGGCATCGAGATACCAACTACTTTTTTGTCATCAGCAGGAGCCGCTGTTCCACCGCCGCCAGCGCAAGCCGCGAACGAAAGAACTAAGCAAAGTGCTAATACTACGCAAAGAATCTTTTTCATGTACTTTTCCTCCATTAAATTGTTGTTACTGCCTTGTGGCATTGATAACAAGATAACATAACAAACGGCGAAACAAAATAGTTAAAAAACACAATAAACCGTATATTATTGTTCTGTTTTCTTTTTATCGCAGTGCTATAAGCATTTTTTTGTTGTCGAATTTTTGAACCGAATTAAAAAAATGCTGCTTGTCTTGAAAAAAACGCGGAGAAAGCTTCTTTTCCCCGCGTTTTCACTACTATTTATATGTCAGCTTACGTTTAAATAGACCTCCTCGCGCCTGTGAAAGCCGCCGTCTATTATTATTTCGTCTATGTTTTCCCTTGTAACCATAATCGGCTCAAGCTTTACAAACGGCACATCAATAGCTCCGTTGTTAATTGTAAACTCCGTTATCGGCATATTTCCCTTTATTAGTAGGACCGTGCATTCCGCCGCCTGACGCGCCAGCTTATCAACGGGCTTATAAACGGTCATCGTTTGCGTGCCCTCAACAATTCTTTGGCAGGCGGCAAGCTCGGCGTCCTGACCGACGAGCGAGACCTTCCCCGCGAGTCTGTGCTCGGAAAGCGCTATTACCGCTTGGCTTGCAAGGTCATCGTTGCCGCAGTGAACACCGCCGAAGATTATTCCGTCTTCTATTGCGTCGTTAACGAAGCCGTAGGCGGTTTCAGCGAGCCATCCGTCGGCATAATCGAGCCGCGCGACGTGAAGGGTGCTTTTTGCCATTACTCTGTCGAAGCCCTTCTTGACCTCTGAAACATTCTGGTCTGTCTGAGAACCGCAGATGCTTATTATATTGCTGTCGGCTGGGGTGCTTGCCACAAGCGCCTCTGCCATAAGCTCGCCTACACGCTCGTTATCGAAGGAGATATATAAATCAACGTCCGCGTTCATAACAAGCCTGTCATAAGCCACCACGTAGATGCCCGCCTCCCTCGCTCGCGCCACAACATCTGAAAGGGCGTAGCAGTCTATCGCCACAATGACGATAGCGTCTACCTTCTTTTGAATAAAGTAATCTATTTGGGAAATCTGTTCGTCTATGTCTCCGTTTGCGTTCTGAACGTTAACGGTTGCGCCAAGCTCGTTGGCGGTAGATACAAAAACGTCACGGTCACGCTGCCAGCGTTCGATTAAGAAGGAATCGAAGGAAACGCCGATTAAAATCTCGTTGTCTCCTGTGTCCACGTTGGTTTGTCCGCTCTCGCCTCCCGCACAGCCTGTAAGGAGAAGAAGAACAGCAAGAAGGACCGTCGCTATGCTTTTTAATGCTTTCATCTCTTACACCTCCCGTATGCCCTTCTCACGATACTCTGTGGGGGTTACGCCCTCCACCTTCTTAAATAATCTGCTGAAATAATTCGGGTCACCGTAGCCGACCTTAGCACATATTTCTTTAATGCTTAAGCTTTCGTTCTTTAAAAGCTTCTTCGCCGCGTTTACGCGTTTGTTTGTAATATACTCAATATAATTGCTTCCCGTTATGTCCTTAAACAGCTTGCTGAGGTAGTAAGGGCTTACAAACACCTCTCGTGAGACATCCTCAAGGGTTATATCCCGACCATAATTCTTATCTATAAACGCCTTCGCGTCCTTGATGGTCGTGTTTATCTTCTCGTCTTCCTTTTCGGCTATCTTACGGACGTTTTCAGCGGTCTTTCGTATATACCATTCCTTAAGCTCCTCATAGCTTTTGAAATCCAGAACGGTTTTCATATAATCGTCTCGGTCAAGGAAATTATAGCGGTCACCGGACTCAAAGAACACCGTATACTCTGTTCTCATTATAAATTCCAGAACCTTGAGCTTTATTGACATCTCGTGCTCGGGATATCTCTCAACCATCCAGTCGAAGAAGGCTTCGGAATCCTGAGTCGCGGCGGCAACGTCACCCTTAGCTATCATCTCCTCAAGATGTCGCTCAAGGGCTATGGGGTAGCCGTCCTCATACCCGCGAGCAAGGGAAAGGTCGTTATAATGAGAAACCACGCCCTTACAGAGCTTTACCGCCTTTACCGCTTCGCCGTAGGACTTGCAAAGCTCGCCTACGGGCACGGTAGTGCCGATTCCGAGCTTGCATTCAACTCCGATTTTATCACCTATCCTGTGTGTAAGCGCCCTGCCCTTTTCAATAAGGTGAAGCCGCTCGAAGTATTCGTCGCGCGGCTCGGCGCAGGGGTAGACAAAGATAATTCTATTCACCATCGGCGGCCCTACAATGCTGTCGAAGGACTCTTTTATCAGGTCACGAACGGCGGTATACGATTCCGTCATCTTGAAATCGAGGTCAACAAGGTCGCACTTCTCCTTGCCTGTAATCTCAAGCACCATAACCGCCCCGCAGGGCTTATCGAGACAAAGCAGTTTGTATATTCTGTCGTATGCCTCGGCGTCGTCGCTTTGCGCCGTCAACATATATACAAAGCTGTTTTCAAGAATGGGTATCATATTTTCCAGCCGCTCTTTGTTCTTTAGCGCGGCGTTCTTTTCGTTTCTCTCCTTGTCCACCCGTTCGATTGCCTTTGTAAGCGCGTCGGTGACAACGGTTTTGTTGATAGGCTTCGTAAGAAACTCGAAAACCGAAATGTTTATTGATTCCTTCGCGTATTCAAATTTGTCGTAAGCCGTCATAACAATAAATATTATGTTCGGCTTAATGCGGCGCATCTCACGCATAGCGTCAATGCCGTTGATTCCGGGCATATGAATATCCATTACCGCAATGTCGGGGCGAAAGGTTTCACACAGCTCAATAGCTCCGCGGCCTGTTTTCGCTACCGCCGTTTCGCATATACCCGAAAGATTCTTATTAATAATAAACTGCAGCGCGTCGGTTTCAATACCCTCGTCGTCCGCCAGCAAAATTTTATACATCTGTTCCCTTCTCCTTCGGAATAAATATACTCACCGCCGTGCCGGTGCCGGGTCCGTCGCTCGCAATGGAGAACACGTCGTTCAATCCATAGAATAGTCGCAGACGGTCAATAACGTTTCTTATTCCCGTGCTTCGCTTACCCTTCGGGCGCTCGTCCACCTTGTCGTTGACGGGACTGTGCATGACGGCTTCTATCTCCTGCTCGGTCATGCCCTTACCGTTATCCGTAACGGTTACCTCAAGCCTTCCGTCGGCTTCCTTTACGCTCAGCGAAACACATTTCTTTCCCACAACGTCGTGAAGACCGTGATTAATTGCGTTTTCGACAAGCGGCTGCAGCACAACGCCCGGCATAATTACTCGCTCGACGTCCGCCTCGATGGTTTTCGTGTAATCAATCTCATTTGAGAAGCGCACGTTAATAATATGCAGGTAGGTTTCTACCTGCTCTATCTCCTCGGCAAGGGTGGAGGTTTCGCCCGTCCGCTTCACGTTGTATCTGAAGAAATCCGCAAGCTTTTCGATAAACAAGCAGGTCTTCTCCGCTCCCTCCATCATCGCGAGCTGCTCGCCCGCGTTGAGGGTGTTGTAAAGAAAGTGCGGGTTAATCTGCGACTGCAGAAAGATGAGCTGAGCTTCCTTAAGTCCGTTTTCCATTCGAAGCTGGTTTTCCTTTAGTCTGCTCTCGTTTTCTATCTGCTCCTTTTCATGTTCAACGTAGGCGTTAAGGCTTTTAATCATCTTATTGAAGGCGTTTGCCATTGTGCCGACCTCGTCGTTTGAGTTCACCTCAATAAAGTCGATATCGAAATCTCCGCGGCCTACCTGCTCGCTTTGCTTCGCAAGCTTCGTAAGCGGGCGGGTTATCGTGCCCGACAATAGCCAGAGAACAAGCATATCGGCGGCAATGGCAGACACCAGAATAACTGTGCTGAAGGTCTGCAGATATTTCAGCGACGAATGTAGCACTCCGTAGTTTTCGGAGTTGTTCTGGAACTGTCTGTTATTGAGGTCGGCAATATACGCCTTCAAATAGCGGTGAAGCTCGGTTGCCTCATCGTAAAGCAGGCGATAGCCCTCAACGTCACGTCCGCGCTTAGCGTTAACCGCTTCCTCGGTAAGCGACAGATAACGAAGCGACATATTCTTAATATTCTTCTCACAGAGCTTTGGATAGTTGTCGGTTGTAAGCGTGTTTAAGCCGTCGGTCTGGTTTCTGTAATCCTGTCCCGAGCGGTAATAGCTGTCCAGTGCGTCGGTGCTTTTTGTACTGAGGTAGGAATACATGTTATCCTGCACCTCGTCAAGAGAAGCCAGCAGGTCGTTTAAGCTGACGTTGCTTCCATAAACCTCGTCAATCGTGCCGATAACACCGTTTATTCTGACCTGCATAAAAACATTGATTATAACGACAAGCACCATGGTCAGCGCAAAAACAAGGGTGAGCTTCGTTCTTATCGAAGCCTTGGTCAGCTTTTCAAAAAACTTGTTCGACATTATTCCGTCTCCTCCCCCTTCTTCATCTCGGAAAGATAACGGTCTACGTTTTCAGAGGTTATTGTGTTAAGACTGCCCACAGCATAGTCGTTTGTACGTCCGCTTACAACGCTTTCATAAAGCGCGCTGCAAGCGCCGCTGCCTATCTCTCTCGAATCGACCGAAACGGTGGCTTGAATTATTCTTTTCTTTACGGCACCAAGGATATCCTCGGAATCGTAAAAGCCCAGAATGGATACCGAGCCAACCATATTGTAGTCAACCACCGCTTGATATGCGCAAAGGGTGTTGGTGGAGTTAAGACAGATTAATATATCAGGCGCTCCCTCAGGCGCGACGATAAGCTCTCTTATCGCTTCCTCGGCGCTAAAGGCGTTCTGGTTGTCTATCGTCACAATTTCAACCAGCGTTTCGGTAGGTCCGCTGTAGCTGTCAACCGTCTCAACGATACCTGAAAAAATAATGTTTTGGTCGTTTGCCGCCGCCTCGTTGTCGAAAAGCACTGTAATCTTTAGCGAACGGTCGGTTTTTTCATCGTTCGCGTTTTCGTTTAACGCGTCAAGGCTGTGGCTTCTGTCGTTCTCGTTAATTATCTTCAAAACCTGTTCGCCGTAGATTAGTCCCAGGTCGTAGCTGTTATAGCCCATAAAGCCCTGGCGTTCGCTTCCGAGCGAGTCGGAAATAAGGGTAATAACGGGAATACCCCGACTCACCGCCTCGTTAATTAAATCCGCCATTTCAGGCGAGCCGTCAGGGCGCACAAGGATTCCGTCCACCGATTCCTCTATAGCCGCCCTCATAAGCTCCGTCGTCGAAAATTCATCGGGAAGCTCCCTTCCGACCCACTCGACATAAGCGTCCACCTCACCTGCGCTCACATTAGCCGCGTTCCAAACGGAAAGCCAAAACGGGTCGTCGTAATCAGGCGCAATCAGCGCGAAGTGGTATTTGTAGTACTTCGGCTCGGACTTGTCGGTTTCGTCAAGCGACCTGTCAATAAGCCGCTGAAACAGCACTGCGCTGAGAACGGTAGTGAGTATAAGTATAATTACAGCCGCCGCCGATATGAGGGTAAGCGACCTGCTGCTAAGCTTTCTGTCCTTCATTCTACCGCCTCCTTTTATCAAATAATATCACAGACACTTTTATTTTGTAAAATCTAAAGGAACAAATAGCATTTTTGTGCTATATTTTCCTATAATTATGCTTGAAATAACAAGCTCCCCGCAAACAGCACGGAGAGCAAAGTTTGTCTATACGATAGGAAAGAGTATCCTTGCGAGGTAAACCGCAACGGAAAGGGTAAAGGGGCAGATAAGCATACAGCTGAGTATCGTCTGCGCCGCATAATCCGCCTCATTGTCGCTTTCAGCGGCGATAAGTGCCACCATAAGCGCGGTAGGTACCGACGAGGAGATGAGAAGAACCTGACCCAACAGTCCGTCTATGCCAAACAGTTTAATTAAAAAGAAAGCTAAAACAGGGCAGACAATAAGTCTTGAGAGGTTAGAAAGTAGGCTGTCAATGCTAAAGTTTTTAAGCTTTGAGCCGGAGAATTGTATTCCAAGCGAAACCAACGAAACCGCAACCATCGCGTCGCAGGCAAATTCCGCACTCGGCCAAAGGAAGAAGGAGGTGAAATCGTAGGGTATCGCCTTCATTATGAAAACGAGAGGTATTACATATATAATCGGAAGCCTAAGCACCCGCTTTAGCACGTCTTTAATGCTCCCCTTGCCGCTACCGTTCATTGCGTAACAGCCCGGCGTTGTAATCAGCGACTGCATAGACAAGACCACCGTTTGCACCGCCACGGCAAAGGTTAGATACACCGCCTCGCCGTTCACGAGAAAAGGCGGCTTTGAAAAAACAAGGATTATCAGCGGAAGTCCGAAATTGCCTGAGTTAAAGAACATCTGGCTTTCAACAAAAAACGCTGTCTTCTCACGAGGAAAGCGGCGAAGCTTTGAAACAACAAAGCCAAGCACGCCGCATAACAAAACAAAGACCACCGAAAAAATAAGCGTTTTTAAAAGCGACATGTCAAAATCGGCTTTATACAGCCGAACAATAACGTTCCCGGGAATAAAGACGTCGATAAGCACTGCGCTCAGCGTCTTTACGTCCATATGTCTCAGTCGCCCGATGATAAAGCCAATTATAATTAACAGAAACATCGGCGCTATGTTATTTGCGAGTATGTAAAGAAAAATATCCATATCTTCTCCGTTTCCTTTACATTATGATAGCACAACGCAGGCTGACGCACAATAACCGCCGCGCCTCTCAAAACAGTAAAAAAGAAACGGTGCCGCTTTAGCAGCACCGTTTCTTTTACTCCTCTATTGAGCAGCAGTTCTTTCCTTTTTCCTTCGCTTTGTACATCTCGCGGTCCGCGCGTGCAATGAGCGACCCGCAGTCGTTCCCCGCCTCGTTCGGTGAGGCTATCGCAACGCCAATGCTTGCCGAAAGGTTCTTTTTCTTAACCGCCGTTTTTATCGCGAGCTTTCCTATCGCCTTAAGCAGACTCTCAGCTATCACGCTCGCCTGTTCGCGCTTTTTCACCGCAAACGCCGCGACGAATTCCTCTCCGCCGTAGCGGAATATTACGTCGTTCGTTCGCTTAAAGCTTTCGCCCAAGGCGCTCGCCACATCCTTTAACGCCTCGTCGCCGCAGCTGTGTCCATAGGTATCGTTATAAAATTTGAAATCGTCTATGTCTATCATCATGACCACAAGGTATTCGCCGTTCCTCGCCGCCGACGCAAGCGCCTGCTCCAGCCGCTCAAAGCCTCCGCGCCTGTTCAAAAGCCTCGTGTGATAGTCGGTAAGACTATCCGAAAGCAGTTTTCTTACGAGCGAGACATAGCTTCTGCTTACTACTCGCCCGATAAAGAAAGCACAGAGTGATACCGCGGCGAGACATACCGCGTATTTCATATCGTAATGATAATATAAGCCGGCAGTAATATTACTAATTGTATATATTATGCCAACAAATACGCTCTGCTTATTCGTAAAGATAGGGAAAAGCGAAAGCATAAGACAAAGCAAAATGGCATTGAAGGGAAGCTCCTTATTGATGTCGCCGGCTATAAACGGCGTCATTCCGATGCAGAGCGCCGCCCAATAACACATATACAGCGGCATTCTTAAAAACTCCAACAGCTCACCGCTTAAGAGCATAACGGTAAGCGGATAGACCACCGACGCAAATATTAATATTGCCGAGCCGGTGCGAAGAACACCCTCAAGCGCGCAGTTCAGCCCGAAAATGTTGAGAGATTGAATAATCAAAACCGCGGCGCAGCAGATACACGCGCGCTGCCTGTTTAAATACAAACAGTGGCGGCGAAGCTCACCGTCGGTTTCGTCAATGTAATTTTTTTTGTTTCCTTTTTTCATTTAACGCTTCTCTTTGTCGATTAATTCTTTAACAGCACAAAAAAAGTCGGCTGAAACAAGCCGACGCAAATACACTAAAAAGTGTTGCAACTGGCTGCCAGCGTCATTGACGGTGAGGCCCTATAGCTTTGCGTCGGCAGACTTTCGTCTGTTTTGCCAAATATTCTTTGTTTGCTTTGAGCATTATACCCTATTGACGTTTATTTGTCAATCTTTTTTTGCTTGACACCTATTATATATGTATGTTAAATTATTAATAATAAAGTCCTTATGAGGGAGTAGTTGGCGTGCCATGGCGCGTTTCAAGTCGACAACACGGCCGTTTACGGTCCGGCTTGGCTTAAATGACAAGACTCATGTATAGTTTATCTGACGGTAACACTATGCTTGGGTCTTTTTTAATAACAAAGCACAGGAGTAATGCAATGAAATTCTATTTTGAGGACACTGAAAGCGTTCTAAAGAGGTTTGATTCGTCTCACGACGGACTTTCCTCGTCTGAGGCCGCAAAAAGGCTTTTGGCAAACGGCAAAAACAAGCTGGACGAGGCGAAGAAGACCCCGCTGATTATTCGCTTTCTAAAACAGATGACCGACCCGATGATAATTATTCTGCTCGCTGCCGCTCTGGTTTCCGGACTTACGGCGGTATATTCGGGTGACAGCTTTACCGACGTAATCATAATTCTTATTGTCGTTCTCATTAACGCCGTGCTCGGCGTATATCAGGAGAACAAGGCTGAGAAAGCGATTGAAGCCCTGCAGGAGATGGCGGCGGCTACCTCTAAGGTGCTGCGTGACGGCAGGCTGACCACTGTCAAAAGTGAGGAGCTTGTCACAGGCGACGTTATCCTGCTCGAAGCGGGGGACGCGGTTCCCGCGGACGCCAGAATAATCGAAAGCGCCTCGCTTAAAATAGAGGAAGCGGCACTCACGGGCGAAAGCGTGCCTGTGGATAAAATGATTAACGCTCTGGGGCTTCAAAAGGGTGCGGACGACGTGTCGCTCGGCGACCGCAAAAATATGTGCTATATGGGAAGCACCGTCGTTTACGGACGCGGCAGAGCAGTCATAGTGGCGGCAGGCATGGACACGGAAATGGGCAAGATAGCCGACGCAATCGCAATGACGGCTGAGGAGAAAACTCCGCTTCAGCTCAAGCTTTCACAGCTAAGCAAGGTTTTAAGCTACCTTGTCATTGGAATATGTGTCTTTATCTTCGGCTTTAGCCTTCTTCGCGCCGGCTCGTTTGACGGAAAGGTTGTTCTCGACACCTTTATGGTGGCTGTCAGCCTTGCCGTCGCGGCTATCCCCGAGGGGCTCGCCACTGTCGTCACCATTGTGCTATCAATAGGCGTCACCAATATGAGCAAGCGAAACGCCATTATCCGCCGCCTAACCGCGGTGGAAACACTGGGCTGTGCGCAGATTATCTGTTCGGATAAAACCGGTACTCTTACGCAGAACAAGATGACGGTGGTCGAGCATTATGGCGAGGACGAAAAGCTTCTTGCCACGGCTATGGCTCTTTGCTCCGACGCCGAGCTTGGCGAGGACGGCGACGCAAAGGGTGAGCCTACAGAGGCGGCGCTTGTAAACTACGCAAATTCACTCTCGCTTCCTAAGGACGAGCTTTCAGTCAAGCTTCCCCGCGTGGGCGAGGCGCCCTTTGACAGCCTGCGAAAAATGATGTCCACCGTTCATAAAAAAGATGACAATTTGTATGTTCAATACACAAAGGGTGCGCCCGACGAGGTGCTAAAGCGCTGTGACAGCTATCTTCTTAACGGAAAGCCCGTCGCGCTCGACAGCAAGACGCGCGACGAAATTCTTTCGGCAAACAAGGCTATGGCGGACAGAGCGCTTCGCGTTCTTCTTGCGGCAAGAAAGAATTACGACAAAAAGCCCGACGACTTTTCGCCCGACGCGCTTGAAAACCATCTATGCTTTATCGGGCTTGTAGGCATGATTGACCCTGTTCGCGACGAGGTAAGCGAGGCGATAGACAAATGCCGCGCGGCGGGAATAAGACCCATAATGATAACGGGCGACCACCGCGACACCGCCGCGGCTATAGCAATGCAGCTGGGCATTATCAGCGACCCGTCGGAAGCAATAACCGGCGCAGAGCTTGATAAGATTTCCGACGAGGATTTCTATAACGACATTTCGAAATACAGCGTTTACGCCCGTGTTCAGCCGGAGCATAAATCCAGAATAGTTAAGACCTGGAAGGAGCGCGGCTTCATTACCGCTATGACTGGTGACGGCGTCAACGACGCGCCCTCGATAAAAACCGCCGACATCGGCGTGGGCATGGGCATAACGGGCACCGACGTCACTAAAAACGTAGCGGATATGGTGCTTGCGGACGACAACTTCGCCACAATAGTCGGCGCGGTTGAAGAAGGACGGCGCATCTACGACAACATCAGAAAATCAATTCAATTTTTGCTCGCTTCCAATATGAGCGAGGTGCTGAGCATCTTTACCGCGACGCTTCTTGGCTTCACGGTGCTAAAGCCCATCCACCTGCTTTGGATAAACCTCATCACCGACTGCTTCCCCGCTCTCGCGCTCGGTATGGAGAAAGCGGAGCTCAACGTCATGAGAAGGAAGCCCCGCTCCTCCTCGGACGGAATCTTTTCAGGCGGAGTCGGCGCGGATATCGCTTATCAAGGCGTGTTGATTACAGCCGTAACGCTTGCCGCCTACTTTATCGGCCACTTCCTTGAAAGCGGCATATGGGAGATAACCAACAGCAAGGACGGCATGACAATGGCGTTCCTTACAATGAGTATGGCGGAAATCTTCCACAGCTTTAATATGAGGAGCCAGCGAGGCAGCGTCTTCTCGCTCAAAACTCAAAACGCCGTGCTTTGGGGCGCGGGCGCGATGAGTCTTGTTCTCACCACCGCCGTTATCTATGTGCCGTTCCTCGCTAACGCCTTCAGCTTTGAAAAGATTAGCCCGCTTGAATACGGCGTAGCTATGGCGCTTGCCTTCTCGGTCATTCCGATAGTAGAAATCGTAAAGCTAATTCAACGCGCCATAATCAAACGCGAAGCGAAGAAAAACAACTGACAGCGCACAAAAGCCGTCCGTTCAAAGAACGGGCGGCTTTTTTTGTTTATAATATTCATTTACAAGGCTTTTGTAACCGCACTCCTTCAGCTTCTCGTAGCTTGTGCGGAAGTTGCCCTTGTTATGCTTCCCTGTTACTATAAACCGCATATTTTCCTGCATATACTCGTCTATCTCCCGCAAGGCGCAATCGGTGGAGATAAGGGGAAAGAACCAGCGAGACCATGTAAATTCGCCGTCGTCACCGCCGCCGAAAAACTTTCTGTTAAAGGTTCTCGCAAAAGCTGAGAGCGCCCGCTCGTCTGAGGCATTCTTCCTCAGCTTCCAGCGATAGAGCGCACGCGCCTTTCGCCTTATTTTGCCCTTCGCCTTAACTATCGTTGCGCGCGCGATATCCGTAGTTCCGCCAAGATACTCTATTCCGAGATACTCCCAGCGCTCATGCGGAGCAAAGCTGCGCTCCTTCTTTTCATTGACCGTCAGCGAATTATCCGAAAGAAAGCTTTTGATAAACCGTTCGTATTCCTTCGCTTTCTCCCTTGTATCGGCAAAAACAATTATGTCGTCCGAATAGCGGGCGTATAAAGCCCCCTTCTCCTCAAAGCTTCTGTCGAGCGGCGTAAGAAAGACGTTGGCAAGAAAAGGTGACACCGGCGTTCCCGCCATGACCCCGCGCTTTTCCTCTATTACTTCGCCCTCAAACACCGCCTTGTCAAGACTCAACAGACATTCGAAAAACGCATACAACGATGGGTCGTCCGAGAAAAGCTCTCTTAGAATTGATAATAACCGTGGCACATCAATACTGTTGAAGTAGTTGCTTATGTCCAGCTTATAGCCGTACATTTCATCTATTCTGTTTGTCTGTGTAAATCGCTTTATCGCCGCTTTTGCGCCGAGGTCACGTCTAAATGAATACAGGTTGCCGCTCATCTCTTTGTCATATTTATAAAGCAAAAAAGCAAGCAGCTTCAATACCGCGTTCTCGTCCTTTGAAAAGGAATACACCACCCGTTTCTTTTCTGTGCCCTGCTTATTAATAAGCTTCTTTTCGGGTATCGAGAGGTTGTATTCGCCGCGTGAAAAAGCCTCGCCAAGCTCCAGATATCTCTTTTCCTTTATAAAGCCGTCAAAAAAAAGCGCGTCTTCCTTTGAAAAATGCGCTTTCTCTGTTTTATATTCATAAAACGCGTCCCACACCGAGGGGTCTTTGACTAAGTCGAGTAGACTCACTAACTTTACCGCCTTTTTAAGAAAAAGAGAGGGAAAATGCTTTGAAGGCAGCGTTGCTGACACCGGACTGAACGGACGCGAGCCACCCGCACGGCTTTTTTTCGCGGCCGCTTCGCCCTATCGCGAGTACATCATTGCGCTAAGCGCAATTCCTGCGTTTCCCTCTCTTATTTCACGGGTTTATAAGAAGCTCTTTATGCGTGAAGAAACGTAGCTTCTCTCGTTATCCATATGTGTGTAGAAGTTTATGAACGCGACGTTCGATTTGAGTGCATTCGCCTTTGCGTTTTTAAACGCGGCGTTATTGTCGCGGTTGTGGGGGGTCAGCATAATTACCGCCGCGGTTCTTCCGCCCTTTATGAGCGCGTAATCATAATCCTTACAGGGCGCGCCCGTTATTCCGAGCGACTGCGCCGAGGCGTTCTTCCTTACTTCATAAGCCGAAAAGTCAGATGCAAGAAGCTCGTCAAACATCTTTGCAAGCTCCGCGTCTGTAAGCGGCGCCGACGTACCAACCGCCGCGGACGCCGTCATCGTTGACGCCGTGGAAGTCGTGGAAGCCGTACCGTTATCACTTCCGTCAAGGTCAATACCCGTCGCCTTCTCAAGGCTGTCGGTAAGAGCGTCGCCGAGCTTACTGCCAATGGATTTCCCAAGCTCGCTCACCGCGCCTCTTGTAAGCCTGTTTAATAGTCCCATATGCTCCTCCTTTATCCTTCTGCAATTATGGTTTCATAATACACAAATTAAACCGAAAATACAACCTGTTTTTGTAATATCGCCTCTTGTATCAGCCCTCGCCCTTCGCCGCTTCAAGCTCAAGCACCTTTTGAAACTGCGTTTCATACAGCTCCTTATATATTCCGTCGAGCTCAAGAAGCGAATCGTGGTCGCCGCGCTCGGCTATCACGCCGCCGTCCACAACGAGTATCTCGTCTGCGGCGAGTATAGTGGAAAGCCTATGCGCAATAACTAAGCTCGTTCTTCCCTTCATAAGCGTTTCGAGCGCGTCCTGTATAGCGCTTTCGCTTATTGAATCAAGCGCCGAGGTCGCCTCGTCAAGTATAAGTATTTCCGGGTCCTTCAGCACGACGCGGGCGATGGAAACACGTTGCTTTTCGCCGCCCGACATCGTTAGCCCACGGTTCCCGACCATTGTGTTATAGCCGTCGGGAAGTGACATAATAAAATCGTGAATGTTCGCGATTTTACACGCCTTGATAAGCTCCTCATCGGTTGCGTCGTCCTTAGCATAAAGCAGGTTTTCTTTTATTGTTCCGTTGAAAAGGTAGGTGTCCTGACTAACCTCGCCCACCTTTTCGCGAAGATATCTAAGCTCAAAGTCCCGTACGTCAACGCCCGATATTTTAACGCTTCCCGCTTTTACGTCATAAAGGCGCGGTATTAGGTTCACTATAGTGGACTTTCCCGAGCCCGAGCGCCCGACTATCGCGAACATTTTGCCGTTTGGAACGGTGAAATCCACATCGGTAAGCACCGGCACCTCCTCGGTATATGAGAAGGCGACGTGGCTAAATTCAATATCTCCGCCCTTAACAGCGGGACGTAAAGGCTTCTCCTTTTCAACTATGTCACTCTTTCGGTCAAGATAATCGAAGATTCGAACGAACATAGCGAGTGACCTTGTGAAGTCAACTTGCAGGTTAAACAGCGACTGTACAGGTCGATATAGGCGGTTAACCAGCGATACAGTGGCGGTAATTGTGCCCACGGTAAGCGCCGAGTCAACCTTCGCAATAATAAAGTATCCGCCCGCAAAGTAGATAAGCAGCGGCGCAAGCTGAATAAACATTCCCATAAGCACGCGAAACCATGTGCCCGCCCGCTGCTCCTTCATAGAATACTTCGCAACTTCGCCGTTAATCTTTTCAAAGCGCTTATATTCCTTCTCCTCTCGCGCAAAAAGCTTTACGAGCAGTGAACCACTGACGCTTAATGTTTCGTTAACCGTTTGGTTCATCTCGTCGCGCTTCATCTGGCTTTCGCCCAAAAGCTTGAAGCGTGACATACCCGCTTGCTTGGTGGGAAGGATAAGAAGCGGTATTACAACTATGCCCACTAAAGCGAGCTGCCAGCTCATAGTAAAAAGCGCCACAAGGGTGGTCACGACTGTCGCGACATTACTGACGACGTTTGTGAGTGTTCCGGAAATCACCGAGCTTACTCCGTCAATGTCGGTGTTCATACGTGTTATAATGTCGCCTTGCTTTTCGGTGGTAAAAAAGGACTGCGGCATACCTTGAAGGTGTCTATACATCTGGTTCTTCATATCGAAGATAATCCGTGTCGATATCCACGAATTTATGTAGGTTTCAAGCACGCCGATTACCTGCGACACTGTAAGTGTTCCGAGCGCCGCGAGAATAAGCTTGATTAACAGCGACATATCCTCGCCGATAAGCGCCTCATCAACTATTCTTCCCGTGATGATAGAGGGCAAAAGCCCTATCACCGCCGCTACGATAATTGTTATGAAAACGAGGATAAACTGAAAGACATAGGGCTTCAAATAGCCCGCTATTCTTACCAACAGCTCCTTCGTTACCTTCGGTTTGTTCTGCTTTTCCTCGTCGGTCAGAAAATGCATCGGTCCTCGCCCGCCGCCGGGTCCTGCCATATTATCACCGCCTTTATACAATAATATTATCAGCAGTTTTCTTTTCGTGCAAGAAAAATGCCGCAATTCTGGTCGGATTTTTTTACACATAATTGAACAATATTACAACTTAGGTTATAATTAACAGCAAAGAAACTGACGGCGGTGAAAGTATGATAGAAAAAAGCAAGATTAATCCCACCTTTAAAATCCTGTCCGCTTTCGGCATTATTCTGATTGTTTCAGGTCATATTCCGAAGGGCGGCGGAATCTCTTTTCTTTATGAGTGGTTTTCGCCTTACTCCTTTCACATCACCCTTTTCGTTTTCATAGCGGGTTATTTCTACAAGGAGACGAGCGAGGACGGAGTTTTCAGATATCTTTGGCACAAGATTAAGCGTTTAATAATCCCGCTTTACTTGTGGAACTTTTTTTACGGAGTATTTGACTGGCTTCTCACCTTCAAGGGCTTTCAGATAGGTGAACCGATAACATTGCGAAATCTCTTTGTGATACCGCTTTGCTCGGGTGAAAGCGCCTTCGCCTTCAACGTCGGCGGCTGGTTTGCCTCGGCGCTCTTTTTTGCCGAGGTGGTTAATCTGTTTATCCGCAAGCTTTTTGGAAAGAACAGCACGGTTAAGGAGATTATTCTCGCGCTTCTTTACTTCGCTGTCGGAATTGCGGGCGTCTGTCTTTCAATTAAGGGTTACAACACAGGAATTATGCTGGTAGTAACGCGGGTTATGTTCTTCCTTCCCTTCTTTGCACTCGGGCGCATTTATAAGCTTTATCTCGAAAAATACGACGATAAAATAGGTAACATAACCTATATGCTTATACTTTTCGCGCTTCAGCTTATTATTCTTTTCAACTGCGAGCAGTCGGTGCTCTACACAGCCTCCTGGAGCAAGGATTTCAACAACGGACCTATAGTTCCTTTCCTTACTTCAATAACGGGAATAGCCTTCTGGCTGAGAATTTCTAAGATGCTTACTCCCGCTTTGAAGGACAGCCGAGCCGTGCGGCTTGTGGCGGACAACACCTATTCCATAATGATTAACCACTTCTTAGGCTTCTTCATCTTCAATTCCTTTCAATACTCGCTTCGCCACTCCGAAATCTTTACCCTTGAATTTAAGGTGCGCGAGTACGGCACAAACGTGTGGTATTTCAACATACCCGAAAACCTTAAGCCCTACGGCTTCATCTATCTTTTTATGGGCGTAGCGGTTTCAGTGTTAATCGGCGTTCTGCTAAAGCATATAAAAGCAAAGGCTCTGCTTCTTTATGGAAGGCTAAAGGAAAAGAAGGAGAACGCCAAAGAATCGACGAAGGTCTAAGCGGCGAGCGAACCAACAAGAACGTTAAAAAGGAAAGTATATGTATACGGAAAACAGAGACTCAGAGGTAAAGCTTTTAAAAAGATTGTGGAGTGGCGAAAACGTGGTTTGCCCCAAATGCGGCGAGGCTGAGCTTACACTGCTTCATAAGAAGGCAAAAAAGAGCAATAACGACTGGAAATGCCCGGCGTGCGGCGAAATTTACCGAACGATAAATATGCTCTACAAGCTTCCTGAAAAGTAACCTTTGTTTTCTTTCGCTTTACCAAACCGACATCTACTGTCAATCAGAAACAAACTATATAATTTATTAGAAAAGAGGCAGGTCTTTCGACCTGCCCCTTTTCGATGAGGATGGAATATTTGGGGGAAATGCTATTACAAACGGACAACCGCTCCCAGCCGAGGGAATATCGGCTTTGAAGCTTTGTCTGTCAAAGAGAGTATAGTTGTATAGCGGGCGTATTTCAAGACTATCTTCAAAACAAATGATGATATAGAAAAGGAGGTGCAAACAGCACCTCCTTTTGGGATTTAATCACTTCGATACTATGCTGAGCCATCTCGCAATATTTGTCTACATGGGTATTCCGGCGCGGACCATGAAGCCCTCTTGCCCCTCAAAGGAGCTAAAGTTAATCGTGCCGCCAAGCTTCTGAACACGGCTTTCCATGCTCGAAAGCCCCGTTCCTTTTTCTATTTTTGCACAGCCCTTACCGTTATCGAGAATATACAGTTCTATTAGCCCCGACCTGTTCTTGATTGATATCGCTATTTTACCCGCTTTTCCGTGCTTAATGGCATTAGTCACCGATTCCTGACATATCCTGTAGATATCGTTCGCAACTCCGCGTTTACAGCCGTCCAAATCTCCGCTTGATGAAATCTCCAAATCAATTCCTGCTTCTGACAAGCGTGTTTCAAGCGCTGAAAGCCGTTCGGACAACAACATACGGCTTGCTTTTCCACCGCTTGCCGTCTCGCTTCTGTCACGATATCGCGCTGACTCCATTTCACGTAGTATCACACCTATTTCCGTAACCACCTGTCTTAGCCTTCGCATAGCCAACGACCTGTCGCGAAGCAGCTTATTACTTTCCATAGTGTTCAGCGCAAGAATCAGCGCGTGCCCAACTACATCGTGTATCTCGTTCGCAAGCAGATTTCTTTCGCTTAATACCGCGAGCCTCTTTGCGTCCTCTGCCATTGATTTTGTACTGTCGTTCATCTCCTGTAAGTACTGGTTCTTTTCGCAAAGCTGGTTAATCGCGGAGATTTCCTTTGTATTGTCGTGAATAATATATATCTGCTTTTTCACCGAAAACGCCCTGCGTTTCACAGGCTTCACCGTCACGGTATAAAACCTAATTCCGTCCTCCTGCGCAAGCTCAAGCTCTCTTTTTATTTCGCCTTGAGAATATTCGCCCCGCTTCACTTCACAACCGAAGCTTTCCCTTATCTCATGAAGCGTTTTTTCGTCTATTTGCTCACAAGCCTTATTCCTGTAGGTGACGGTTCCCTTACCTGTCGTTATCAACAGCGCGTCGGTGAAAAGCTCAAGTCCATACACACTGTTGTAGGAAATCGCGTCAAACATACCGTATTTGCTCGCACCGACAAAGTAGAACGCGAAGATTAGCGCGATAAGCAGCGGGAAACAGTCCACTTTTAGCTTAAAGGCGTTCATGAGCGAAAGATGCAGAAAAGCCATTCCGGAAATAGCAATCATCGAGGCAATCACACGAAAGCCTCGGTTGTCAAGCTTCTTTACCCAATACTTAATTATGCAAAGCATTCCAATCACTTCAAGCGCAAAGCCACACCCCAAAAAGACATAGTAAAGCGCTCCGAAAACAGCTCCGTCGGGCGAAAACGACTTAATAAAAAGCCCGTGCAACGGGTTTGTCAGAATAGTTGTCACGCCCGCAATAACATAAACGATAATCGCCGCCAGATGAAAGTACCTTCTCGCGGGTTTATAGAACGCGTTAATATACAAAATGAAAATGACGTCAAAAACGAGCTTAAAAAGATACACGCCAGCTGTGATTATCCACTTTGTTCTTTCCTCCACCGCCAATTCTGCTGCAAAGCTTGCGGTAATGAGTAATATTGTGAGCGAATGTCCTAAACAGTAATATACCATTACTCGGGTGTGCTTGGAGTTTATTATTATGTAGGCGAGGAAGCTCGTCATTACGGCTGTGAAAAGCAGCGTAACTACCCACTCGCCCTGCTTGAAAATATCCAACGCCTGTTCCATAGCATTACTCTCCAATCACAAAAGATTGTTTTTTAGCGCGTAGAGTACAAGCTGAGCTCTGTTCTCAACGCCGGCGAGCTCAATTATCTTAGTAACCTTATTCTTTACGGTACCCTCGGCGTAGTTCATGCTTTTCGCTATCTCGCTGTTCGACCTGCCCTCGCTGATAAGCTTAATTATCCTAAGCTCCTCGTCTCTTATCGCCAAGCTTTCTATCGTTTCGTTTTTTTGACTTTTTGCGGCGAGTATGGCGTGAAGTGCGGTGGAGCTTGACACCGTGTATCCCCAAGAGACACATCTAATGAGAGTTTTCAATCTTTCAGGAGAGGTATCCTTTAACAAATACCCGTCCGCGCCCGCCGAAAAAGCGTTGGAAATCCAATCTGTATCCTCCATAGAGGTAAGCACCAGCACCTTAATATCGGGAAATTCCTTCTTAAGCCGTTCGGTTGCCTCAATGCCGTCCATATCGGGCATTTTTATATCCATAAGCACTACGTCCGGCTTCTTTTCCGCACAGAGTTCAAGCGCTCTTATCCCGTTTTCCGCTACGCCCACAACCTCGGTGTCGGCATCTCTTTCAAGAATTATTTTCAGGCTTTCCGATAACAGCGTGTGGTCGTCGGCAATTAAAATTCTCATGCTTCTCCTCCTAATTTTAAACTATCGCGTGGAGCTCCTTAACTGTCTTACGTACGTCTCGTATGGTTTCTCTTGTTAGCTGTATCATCTTCTCGTTTTCTTCTTCAAACCTTTCTGACGGGTCGGCGTTAACCTCATATGTGCTGTTCTCCATCTCCGAAATACCGTTATATAGCTTCCCAAGATACTCCTTTGCCATATTGTTGATTATCACCATTATTCTCTCGCGTTCTTCCTCGGCGCTCAGCTTCTGAGAAATCAACGCGAATCTTCGCTGTGACTCCAACGCTGCTTTAAGTTTATTATTCTGGTGGTCAAGCTGTCTTTGCAGCGTCACATATTGTGTAATATCGTTAAAAACGTAGATGCGCCCCATATACTGCCTGTTTTTCACAACCGGACACATCTTCCAGGAAAGAACTATTTCTCTGTTCGTAAGCGGCTTCATCTCGCCTTCAAACAAAAGAGGCTCCTTTTCCTCTATACAGCGTGTGTTTAAATCCCTCGGAACATCTGTTGATTGGTTAATCTCCCTTTCAATGCTCTGCAGAAACTCAAACTCGTCTATTTCGCCTTTGCTTAAGGTCAAATTGACATAGCAAGCCTTATCGCTACTATCGAAAATAACTATCGTTTCGTTTACATTTTCGATAATATCCCTTGCCGTTTGTCTTTTGTGGGAAAACGCCCACCAAAGGCACGCAACAATACTTATGGTTACTACAAGAAAAGCAACGCTTACAGAATAAAGCATTAAACTATCCATTTTTCACCTCCCGCGCTGGTAGATATAGTCTCTGATTTAAGCTCAGTATATCAAATATTTTATAAATGCACCAGCTAATACAAAAAAGTTTCATTGTGAAACCAGACTGTGCGAAAAGTCCTAAGCATTGACTTCGCAAAATTTACGGAATAAAATGTTATTATCTAACCGCAAAGGAGCGAGAGAATGCCCATATCAATAGACGAGTATTTCGATGAAATAAAGGAAGAAGAACAGCGCGCCCAAAGGTACGAGCAGTTTCAAACACAGCTTGAACAGCGCGCAGAGAAAGCCGTCTCTACCATAGAGGAGACGACTAAGCCAAGCGCGGCAAAGGACTCCTTTACAAAAACAGGACAGCATTCCGAAAACCCAAGCGGTGTATACCGCATAACTAAGGACGCTGACGGCGAGAGAAGAATAGACTTTACCCCTACCGATAATGAAAAAGCCGCCGCCAAGAATGGCGACGGCACAGCGCGAGAAATCCAACAGCTAAAACAAGAGCAGTCCCGAATAGAGCTTTAGCTTCGGCTTCCCGGCAACAGCGGAAAAAGGGAGAAGCTTGAGGAAAAGCTAAAACAGATAAAAGCAAAGCTCCGCCGAATGGAGAAGGGGCAATAACTATAGCGTTTCCTTCAAAACGTCAGTAACGGTTATCTTAGCAGTTTACTATTAATTCTATTATATTATTATATGAAAAGAGCGCCGTACACGACGCTCTTTTCCGCAGATAAAACAAAAAGCCCCGCCGATTGGCGGAACTCCTGTCTAATGTCAACAATGTTGACGATGGCGCCCACTGTTGGACTCGAACCAACGACCCTGCGGTTAACAGCCGCATGCT
>CAZUOY010000028.1:0-21162 GCA_964622315.1 uncultured Oscillospiraceae bacterium
ACATTTTGGTGCGTGCTGTAATCATAAGCCCAGTAGGTGTTGCCGTACTTATCGTTACAGAAGAAGGTGTAATCAACGTCACTCGGATTAAGCACCGCGTCAACGATATCCTCCTTCATATTGTACATAGGACCTATCGGCAGACCCTGAACACCGCGGTAGGTATCGTAAGCCATCTGCATACTCTCAGGTGTTGACTTGCCTAAAAACTGCGTGTTGTAGAACATCATACAGTTGTTGATATAGCCTTCCTCGCGTGTATCGTTTACATAATATCCCGAAACGCAGGAGCCCCAGTAAGCATAATCGGTAGGATTATAGTATCTGTTCCAGAACACCTTTGCGATATCGCGCTGGTTATGTGCGGCGTCGCTGTACTCCTTTTGGACAATTGATGCAAAGGTAATTATCTGGTGAAGTGAAAGCTCGTTTTGTTCAATCGCCGCTTTTCTTTCATCGGTCAATATGCGTTCTTCAAATGTGTCGAGCATTGTCTGTATCCACTCATGAGGTGTGTCGTCCTTATAGAACTGATAGGTCTCAGGATATAGATAGCCCTCAAGGCGAACAAATATGTTGGGGTCATTCGGTATCTCATTTAGGAACTCGTTTGTGAATTCACCCGTCTGAGCCTCAGTAACAAAATCCTGTACCGAGCACACGCCTTTATCCGCAAGTATCATTCCCATTTTAACAACAGTCACGCCCTCAGGGAAGGTGACCTCAAAGGTCTCACGCGGGGCGATAACCACCGTTTGCAGCTCTGAAACCACGTCAGCGTAGCTCATTCGCTGGTCGAAGGTGTGGGGTCCCGGCTGGAAGGTTCCGTCGATGCCCTTAACGCGGCAGTAAACCTTAAAGATATTAACCGAGCCAATCATATCGCCGTCCTTAAGTATCTTGCCTATTGCCTCGGTTGATGACCCTTCGGGTATCTCTATCGGGGTAGAAGTGGCGAAGGCGGCGTTTTTATCTCCGCTAATTTCGGTAATTATCACACCGAAGCCAATCATTCCGCCGACAAGGCATACGCACAGAAAAATAATTAATATCATTCCAAAGCTTATGCCGCCGCTTCTTTCCCTTCTTTCGCGCGGCTCGCGCTCGGGGCGCGGCGAAGCTGTTCTTTTTCTCACCGTGCTTGACGGCGCGGCGCGATAAACGGATTTTTTCTTTTTTGAAGTTTTGATTTTCATTTTCAATTCCCCTATTTCAGCTTAAAACAGATATCTGCGGCGACCTTTTCGCTCGCCTTTTTTCCTTTGATTATCTCAATGAGCTTGAGAGCAAATTCGGTGGAAACGCCCGCGGCGCGAGCCGTTAAAAACGGCGCGTCGTAAACAATATCCTCGTCGCAATAGCTTTCGCCGAGTTCGCCCTTGAGCTTTGGATATACCGCCGCTTTCTTGTTCATCAACAGCCCCGCGCGCGCAAGAATGGTCGGTGCGGCGCAGATTGCGGCGACGGTAATGTCCTTTTCGTGCGCAAGCCTTACAGCGCGTTTTACGGTATCGCTACTTTCAAGGTTTTGCACTCCCAACGTTCCTCCCGGAAGAAGAACCGCCTCAACATCGTCTTCGGGAAAGAAGGTTTCCTCCGAAATTTCGCTCATAACTGTTATTTTATGGGCGCCCGTGGGCGTAGTACTTCCTATCCCGACGGTTTTCACCTTTATGCCCGCGCGGCGAAGAAGGTCGAGCGGCACAAGCGCCTCCGCTTCCTCAAAGCCGTCCGCGAGAAATAAGTATACCATAATATATCCTCCTGTCAATCAAGCATCAAATTCATATATGGGTCCATATCTCTTATGCCCGACTCTATGTTCAGCGGCTTCGCCATTCCGTAACGCGCACGCTCGCCCTCGAACTTGAACAGAGCGCTTGTTACGGGAAGCTGAACGGTTACAGAGCGTGGGTTATGGGTGACGGTTATCTCCTTTAAGAGCAGCATTTCAGCCGCTTCGCTTGTTCCGAAGCATTCCTTCACGAACATTCTGCCGAGCTGAACGTCGTAAATAGCGTATGCCTCACCGTATTCACCTGCATAATAAGCGGTATTCGCGCCGTAAAGAATACAGTCGTTCACGACGGTCGCAACCTGTTTCGGGTCCCACGCAATATGCGGAATGTCTGTCAGCGCTTTCTCACGAAGCTTGTATATTTTTTTGAAGTCAGGTTTATCATACACTATTTCAGAGTCGAGTTTTAGCGAAGCGTCCAGCATTCCTATGCCGATATGTACGGTTCTCAGGTAAAAATCGGTGCTGTAGCCTCGGTTTGCATAGTAGTCGAAAAGGACGCTTTCGCCGGGAACCAGCACGCTTAAGGCAAACTTATCCTCGCGGCAACGCTTTTCGGCGTAATCGAGAAGGGTGGTCATATAGCCCTTCTTACGGAAATTCTTTTCAGTAGCCGCGCCGTAAAAATATGCCGCTTTGACCGATTTGTCGCGAAACTTGAAGGCGGCGGGGATAACGGTGAGCATAGCGACAATGCGCCGCTTCTCCTCAAGCACCAGCGTTCCGCTTACGTCCGCTATATGGTCATAGATAAAATCCACATAGTCCAGCGGGTCGTTGAAGCACCTGTCCCACAGCTTTCTTATTTGGTTTATGTCCTCTTGCGTCGCGTTTCTAATCATTTAATGTCACCACGTATTTTTCGGTAATTTGCGCGGGGTAGTAGGATAGCTTAGCCTTACGAAGCCCCTCGTCACCCATGTCGTCCTCGCGGTTAATATACTTATACTCTCCGCAAAAGTGCGCAGAGAATTCTCGGTTAATTATAGCATAAGCGCCCTCGAAGGAATAGTCCGCCTTTTCGAGGTGAACACAGAAAACGTCGGGGTTTATCGCTTCACCCATAGCAAAGGCGATAACCTTTTCACGAGCGGTAACAAAGCCGCCCTTAAACCCAAGTTCAAAAAAGCTGTCGAACGCCGCGACCGCCGCGGCCTCGTCCTCACGAAGCGTTTCGTTCCCGTCGAAGTTTTCGCGGTACCAGCTATCATTCATCGCCTGAACGCTGTCTATATTGTCACGAGTTATCTCGTGAAACTCCCAATCACTGTTTTCGTTTATAAAGCGCGAAAGATGGTTTCGTTTGGAATGATACTTTTTGCCCGAAAGACTAATTAAGTCGTTACTGTTATAGACATATTCGGCGTAATCCCGCGTAACTTCAAACCTAAAGCGGTCGGGATAAAGCACCGCAAGCCTATCGCAGTCGGACTTTGTCGCGGCAATTATTTTAAATGTCTTATTCTCGGCTTCACAGTAGAGAAGCATCTCGTCCACAGCGGCCTTTAACCCGGCGTCGCCGCTGTTTTGAGCTTCAACAGGGAACAAGAACGCGTGGTCCTCGTCCTCGTGACGGATAATATAGTATCCGCCTGTCCTTGCATACTCCGTGCGGTAAACGCCGCCCCAAATATAAAGGTTTCCGAAGGTATACTCACACCCTCTGTCTGGTGAATTAAACAGCACCTCTGTCAGCTCGCGTTTATCCTCTATGGAAATTCTTTTGAATGAAAGCATAACTACTCCGTAATTTTTGACGCCACGGCAACCAGCTCTCGAAAGATATCCTCAACTGAACGCATAACCTTGTCCTTGCCGCACTCTATAACATGCCAGCCGAGCTTTTCGGCACAGTATTTTGCCGCTTTTCGGCTTCTGTGCTGGTATTCTATATCCTTCTCGTGAATGTCCTTTTTTGTCTCGTCGCCGGCGTAGCGCTTGCTCATAAGCGCCTCGCTTACCTCGGGAGCTACATCAAGATAGATAACTCCGTCGGGTTTCGGGATACCAAGCTTATTGTATTCAAAATCGCTCAGCCAGTCAAGAAAGCCGTCCCATTCGCTCTCGGGAAGCTTGCTTGTCTGGTATACGGCGTTTGAGGTCGTGTAGCGGTCAGCAACATACACCGTGCCGTTTTCATAACCCTCGCGCCACGACGTTTTGTAGCTTGCGTAGCGGTCCACGGCATAGAAAACCGAGGCAGCGTAACAGTTAACGTCGCCGGGCTTGTCTCCGAACCTTCCGCCGAGATACATTCGCACCAGCGCCGAGTATTCCTCGTCATAACACGGGAAGGAAAGCGCCTCGCATTCTATTCCTTTTGAAATAAGGCTTTCAAGAAGAAGCTTTGACTGTGTTGCCTTGCCGCTTCCGTCAAGTCCTTCAATTACAATCAGCTTTCCGTTCACTTTACAGCGTCCTCTTTTAGCTTACTATAAAACTCCTTCATCTCTGCCGCCCGTCCACAGCTCATCTTTCCCTCAGGACAAGCGCCGTGTATACATGGAGGTCCAGCCGCCTTAAACAGCGCGGGCGCTGCGCCCGACACCAACGCGAGCATTTTATCCGCAAGCTCCTTTATCTCCCACTGGGCACGCCCACAGCAACGGTGGCGGAAAAAGTTGAGAAGCGAGCGCGCGTTCATCGTAACGACAAGCTTTGTTTCGCAGGAATTCGGCAGAACAAACCGTGCGTCCTCTATGCTCTTTTTTTCAGCCTTTCGCGCGGCGGTCTTTTCATCGTCTCCCGCGGCAAGATTTTCAGCGGTATATTTCTTTTTTAATATATCGGTCAGCTCCTCGTACGCCTTCGCGTCCAGTTGCATCATATCGAGGTAAAGCTTCTTTGCCGCATCGTCGTTTTCTATCGCGGGAGGAGTAACATATTTAAAATCGTTTAGCCGCACATATCTCTGGCTTTGCACGCTGTAGGAAGCGATTCTGTGGCGGGTAAGCTGCGCGAGAAGCACGCGCGACACACCCTCGACGGCGAAGGTAAAGCTTGCGTGCTCAATCGGGCTTTCGTGGCCAATCTCCGAGAGCATATTAACAAAGCTTTCCGTCTTCTCCTCGGTCAAGCCCTCAAGAAGGGCATTAACCTCGGTGTTTGAGTAGCAAAGCTTTGCCGCTGACGCAACAATCTTTTCAGGCATAGCCGTATACGCTAATAAGTATACCTTCATAACCTTAAATCCTCCTTAAAGCGTTATATCTTCTTCATAGGCGCGTAGTTCGCCATAGCCTTCTTCACGCCCTGCGTGTCAAAGGAAATTTCAACAAGCGTGTCGCCTCCGAGCGGCGTCGCTGAAAGAACCGTGCCCAAGCCGAAAATTTTATGCTCAACGCGGTCGCCCTTTTGGAAGGCGGTTCCCTTCGCGGTCTCCGTTTTCGGTCTGTCGCCGCCGAGCGTCATGGACGACGCGAGCGAAACCTCGCTTTGCCGTGCGCTTGCCGTGTAACCGCTGTAATCGCGCTTAGCTTCGCCGTAGCCCGTGAAGCCGCCGAAGCCGCTTTCAGCGGTCCGCCAGCTCTGTGCGCGCTTTGGCGAAAGGTCATCTATGAGTTCTTCGTCAATCTCTTTTAAGAAGCGAGACTCCGCGTTTCGCCTTGTGCTTCCGAAAAGCATCCTCATCTGGCTTCGCGTAACATAAAGTCGTTTCCTTGCTCGGGTTATGCCGACATAGGCAAGTCTTCGCTCCTCCTCAATCTCCTCGTTGTTATAACGCGAAGCTTCGCCCGGGAAGATACCCTCCTCAAGTCCGATGATATATACACAGTCGAACTCCAGCCCCTTCGCGCTGTGAAGGGTCATAAGCGTTACTGTTTCGGCGTCCTCGTCATAGTTATCGATGCTCGTGACGAGCGCTATCTCCTCCAAAAACTCCGAAAGCGACCCGCTCGGGTTCTCTTTTTCGAAAATTCTTATATTGGAAATAAGCTCCTCTGTGTTCTCAAGGCGGGTTTGCCCCTCGTCGCCCTGAGCGGTAAGCATAGCGCGGTAGCCTGTAATTGAAAGCACCGACTCGACAAAATCGCCGAGCGTGTTTTCACTGAGGCTTTCAAGCAGTCTTTCGTAAATATCGTAAAAATCCTTAAGAGCGCCTCTCGCACGGGAAAGTCCCTCAAACTCGTCAGCACGGCGGATAACCTCTATCATAGGCTCGCCCAGTCCCTCGGATATCCGCGATATTTCGGCAACGGTCGCGTCACCAATTTTTCGTGCGGGTTTATTGATTATTCTTATAAGTCTAAGGTTGTCGTTCCTATTATCAACAAGCTGTAAATAAGCAAGAACGTCCTTAATCTCCATGCGGTCATAGAACTTCTGTCCGCCGTATACTCTATAAGGTATGCCCGCTCGCGCAAAATAGTTTTCAAGCGGGTTGCTCTGTGCGTTCATTCGGTAAAGAACCGCCTGCTCAGAAAGACCTATTCCGTTCTCCTTGTTCTTGAGTATCTCCCTTGCGACGAAAGCCGCCTCGTCAAGCTCGCTGTCCGCGCAGAAGACGGTTATCTTATCACCCGCGCCCCGCTCGCTCCAAAGGGTTTTGCCCTTGCGCCCGACGTTGTTTTTAATAACGCCGTTTGCGGCGTTTAGAATGTTCTCAGTAGAGCGGTAGTTCTGTTCGAGTCTGATTACACGCGCGTTTTTAAAGCAGTTCTCAAAGCCGAGAATGTTCTCTATCGTCGCGCCGCGGAAACGGTAAATGCTCTGGTCGTCGTCACCCACGACACAGATGTTCTGCTCCTCGCCCGTAAGGTATTCTATCAGCTTATACTGTGCGTAGGATGTGTCCTGATACTCGTCCACCATTATGTAGCGAAAACGCCTGTGGTAGTACTCGCGCACCTCAGGAAAATCGCGCAAAAGCGTCACGGTCATATAAATAAGGTCGTCGAAGTCGAATGCGCCCGCCGCTTTAAGCCGTCTTTGATATTCAAGATAGACCTTCGCTATCACCTCGTCGCGGAAATCTCCCGGGGTGTTTTTGAAATCCTCCGGCGACACCATCGAGTCCTTTATTCGCCCAATCTTCGACGCCATCCACTTGAGCGGGAACATCTTTTCGTCAACCGAGGTTTCCTTATATATCGCTTTTAAGACGCGAACGGAATCGTCCGTATCATAAATCGTGAAGCTTTTCGGAAAGCCGAGCTTTTCCGCGTCGCGGCGAAGGAACCGAACACAAGCGGAATGGAAGGTTGAGGCGAAAACATCGTTTCCCTCCTCGCCCGTTTCGTTGCAAATTCGCTCCTTAAGCTGAGCCGCCGCTTTGTTCGTAAAGGTAATGGCGAGTATGCTCCAAACGGGCACAGCGTCAGTCTTCATAAGCGGTTTTAGGTCAGCGGAGCATTCGCGTTTTTCTTCAATCGCGGCTTTCAGCTCCTTAAGCTCCGCTTCGCTAACGTCGCGTGCAAGCGTATCGCTGTGGTAGGCGTTACCGAACTCGATTATATACCGAGCGCGGTTTACAAGCACCATTGTTTTGCCGCTTCCCGCACCCGCAAGGATAAGAAGCGGCCCCTTTACACAGAACGCCGCCTCACGCTGAACATCGTTAAGACGGAAAAAACGGGTTTCTATATATCTTTTTCTAAGTTCAATAAACTGTTCGTTAAGCCCCATTGTTTTCTCCGTCCGATAATTAATCTTTAACCCTAATATTATATCACAATTTAAAGGGTAAGCGCAAAAGCAGAATATAACAAACGGACGCGCGCCAAGCTGGCGGCGTCCGATGCTTTTTGGGGTTTATTAAAACGCGCGGGTGTTGTCGAGAAGTCCCGCTGTACTCCAAGCACTTCTTCCGCTTGTGACAGCGCGGCTTGAGCGTTTAATGCTCTTAACAGTGTAGCCTTCACCGCAGATGACGGCGATAGCTCCCGAGATAGCCGCCACTATTTCAGCCGAAACACCGTTGAAGCTTGCGCTTTTCGCTTCGCTCGCGGTGACTATTTCCTTATAAGGCGCTTCTATCTTTATACTTTTAGCCATAATTACAACTCCTTCGTTACAAAAAAACACTAAATGACAGTATAACCTATTTTCTCTCGCTTTTCAATACTAATTATCCAATAAAGTCGAAGAAAAAGCCGCGCCGTAGACCGCGCGTGCTCCCGCGCACTTTAGGGTACGCGCACACTCATTGAGAGTACAGCCGCTCGTTATAATATCGTCGCAGATAAGCACCGTCTTTCCCTTAAGCTTTTCCTCGTCACGCACGGCGAAAACGCCGCGGAGGTTCTTCTCCCGCTCGGCGCGGGAAAGTCCATCATGCTGTTTTCTGGTTGAGACTGTTTTAATGAGCAGCTTTGAGTAGTACTTTTTATCAAGTATTCGAGCCGTCTGCTTTGCGAGAAGTCTTGAATGTCTGTCGCTTTCCTTATGCTCGGGCACGCTTATTACGCAGTCAATTTCGGACACGTCCATACGCTTCTTTATGTCGCGGGTCATTATCCGTGCCATGTCATACGCCATACCCGCCTCGCCGAAAAACTTGTAACGGATAACCGCTTCTTTCACCTCATCGGCGTAGCGATAGCTTGCCGACACCGCGTCAAGGCAGCCCAGTGTTTTTTCGTTCATACCCTGTTTTTCGCCCCGTTCTCCCTCAAGGCGAAAAACAGCCGTTCTTTTGCCACACTTTTTACAGCTTTTTCCGACAGGCAAAACCTCATCGCAAAACATACAGCGCGGCGGATAAAGTAGGTTAAGCACCTTCTCCTTTATATTCCTAAAAAAGCTCATTCGATTTCTCCTCTTAAAAATGCGGCAAGACCCGTATAGCGAAGGCTTTTTTTGTCGTTTTGAACCATTGCCTCTAAGGTTTCCTGGTCACCGACAATGATTAGCCTTTCGCGCGCTCGCGTTACCGCTGTATACAAAAGATTCCTGTAACAAAGCTTTCGCGGAAAACCGCAAAGCGAAAGAATTACACAGGGAAATTCCGAGCCTTGGCTTTTGTGCACGGTTACGGCGAAGGCGGCTTCCAGTTGAACAGCCTGTTCAAAGGTGTATTCCACCGTCCTATCGTCAAAGAAGCACTTAATTACCCTGCGTTTATGGTCTATATTCTCTATTATTCCAATATCACCGTTAAATACGCCTATTCCCTTTTCTCCGCCATCCTTCGTCCACGTAATGTCGTAATTGTTCCTCGTCTGCATTACTCGGTCGCCCTCGCGGAACAATGTGCCCATAATCCTTATTTCGCCCTTGTTTTCCTTCTTCGGATTCAGCCTCGCGCGTATCTTTTCGTTCAACGCAACCGTTCCAAGCTCGCCAATGCGAGAGGGCGAGAGAATTTGAATATCGGAATATGGGTCGTATTTATAGCTTTTGGGAAGTCTTTGCGCAATCAAGCCGCATATCAGCGCCGCGCCGTCCTCCTTTGTGGTCTTTAAGAAGAAAAAGTCGTTGTTTCTTGTTTCAATATCGGGCATCTCGCCGTTCACTATGCTGTGAGCGTTAACAACGATAAGGCTCTTTGCCGCTTGACGAAAAATCTTTTGAAGCTCCACCGTCTCACAGACTCCGCTTTCGATTATGTCGCGCAAGACGTTGCCCGCGCCGACCGACGGAAGCTGGTTAAAGTCACCCACCATAACAAGGCGGCAGTGCGGCTGTATGCCGCGAAGCAATGCCTCGAATAAAGCGGCGTCAACCATTGACATCTCGTCTATGACGATTACGTCGCTTTTTAACGGATTCTCCTCGTTGTGAACAAAGGAGAGGTTTCCGTCCTTGTAGTCCATCTCAAGAAGCCTGTGAACGGTCTTCGCCTCGCGACCCGTAAGCTCAAAAAGCCGTTTGGCGGCTCGTCCCGTAGGCGCACAGAGAGAAACCCTGTCGCCGTTCTTTTCGCACAGCGCGATTATTGCGTTAAGCGCCGTGGTTTTACCGGTTCCCGGTCCGCCCGTAATTACCACAGCGCCCGAGGTGAGCGACGCGGAGATTGCGCGCTTTTGAAGCTCCTCATATTCTATTTTGTTAAACTTCTCGAACTCGGCTATCTCCTTGCCGGCGTCCAACGCGTTCTTGTAGGATATAGTTTTCAAGAAAAGCAGGCGCTCCGCGATATATCTTTCCGCCTTCGCCATATCGCACAAAAAGGCGTACTCTGTTCCGCTGAATTTAATAACAGAAAGCTTTCCCTCCTCCGCCGCGTCAAAAAGAGCAATTTCGACCGTGTCGCGCTCTATCTCAAGAAAGTCGGAAGCCTTCGTTATTAACGTTTCGACAGGCACGCAGGTATGCCCGTTGTTAAGGTTATGTCGCAGTATATAAATTATCCCCGCTCTTATGCGGTTTACGTCGTCACTCGAATAGCCAAGCTTAGCGGCAAGCGCCTCTGCTGTGGAAAACTCCTTATATACGGGGAAACCGCAAATCATATATGGGTTTCCTTTAATAAGCTCGGGGGTGAAGTCGCCGTAAGCGCGGTAAAGTGTGAGCGAATCGGACATATCAAGACCTAACGACGACATCTCGGCGAATACCTCGCGAACGCCGTAAATCTTTTTAAACTCCTCACTTATCTTCTTTGCTTTTTCTTTAGATATACCTTTAATATTAGTCAGCTGTTCGGGGGCTTTTGCGATAACGTCCAGCGTCTTGTCAGAAAATGCGTCCACCATGCGTCGCGCAAGCGCGGGACCTATGCCGCTTATCGCTCCGTTGGAAAGGTATTTATATATAGCGGTAGCGTCGCTCGGCAACACCACCTCGCAAGCGCCTGCCTTAAACTGAGGTCCGAAGGTAGGGTGGTTGACAAACTCGCCGTAGACGGTAAGCTCCTCGCCCACCGACACGCCGAAAAGCTCGCCCACAACCGTGACAAGCTCGCCGTTTACGTCCATTTCGATAACGGCAAAGCCCTTCTCGTCATTTTTGTAAACGATGTTTTCAACTGTTCCGTTTATCTTTGAATCCATTTGTATCTCCATAATAAAGAAAACCCTTACCGATAATGATAAGGGTTTTCTCCGCGTTTTTCAACAGAAATTACATATTTAACAGGTATTCGACGGTGTCGGCAAGCTCCTTCTTTTCCACGGCGATTATGCCGCTTTTCATAAGTTCCTCATTTACTCTGCCCTTTTCCTCACCGTTACAAACTATAACTACCGCGGCGCTTGAATGAAGTAGCCCGCAACGCCGCGCAACCTTAGCTATCTCCGCAGTGTCGGCGCCGCCGCGTATGACCGTAACGGATTTGCTCAGCTCGCTGAAAAAAGCCAACTCCGCCGCGCTTATTACCGCGCAGAGAATCCCCGCCGCCGCGAATAAGCTTATTGTTATCATTGTTGCCGCGTCCATAATGTTGCCCCCGCACGTTTTTGTTTATTCTATGCGGCAGGTCGCTTTGTTGCTATTCCTCTTTTGTCTGAGCGTCGCTTTTTGCAAACAGACGGCTTATCGGTTTATAGATAAAGAAGGTAATGACAGAGTTAATGCCTGACTTAATCAGATTGAAGGGTACAATAACAGGGAAAATCATTGTTTTCACCACCTCAATTGGCATTCCTGTATAAAGCGGAGTAATAAGAAGATTCATGCCCGCCATCACCGCAGTTTTTACAATGGTTCCGCAAGCCAGCGCGATTATCGCTCTGGGCAGTGTCTTCCCCGTCTTATAAATATATCCGGCGGCAAGGCACAGTGCGCTTGTCGAGACAAGGTGCATAAGTATACCGTAAATTCCGCTCGCGGCGCTTACGGTAAGGCCTTGAACGGTGCTCGCGACAACGGTAAGAATTACTCCGTACCACGGTCCGTAAAGGAAGGTTCCGATTAAAATAGGTATGTCAGCAGGGTCATACTCAAGATACGCCGCCGACGGGAAGATTGGAAAATGGACGACTGCCGCGAGCACCACCGAAAGCGCCGCGAGCATAGCCATGCGGGTAAGCGTTTTTACCCTTTCGTTTCTTGTCATAAATAACACCTCTTTCGTTATTCGGGGATATAAAAACGCTCCCCGTTTTTCATTTCGGGGAGCGTCACGTTCTATAATCAGATTAAACGCGCCGTTTCTTTCATCCGGACTATACCGTCGGCTTCGGAATTTCACCGAATCGTGCCAAAAAGGCTTGCGGGCTATACCGCCGGTGGGGAAACTCTCCCCGCCTCGAAACTAATTATATTATATGCGAGTTTTATCCGTTGTCAAGTATAGGCGTTCAGCTTAGCCTTACGCCTTGCCGACCGAACCGAATAGATTAAGCTTTTCGGCAACAACCGCCTTCATCGCTTCTTGTGTATAGGCCATTAAACCCGAAAGCGTTTTTGCCCCTTCGCTTATCCCTTTTTCGGCACCTGCCTTGCCCGCCTTGTCTAAATCGGTGAAGATATTGACCTTGCAAACACCCTTTGCAATCGCCCTTTTAAAATCCTCGTTAGAAAGCCCGCTTCCACCGTGAAGCACAAGCGGAAGTCCTGTTTTTTGCGCTATGGCGTCAATCCTTACAAAATCGAGCTTAGGCGGAAATTTATAGTCACCGTGCGCGTTTCCTACGGCGACGGCGAGCGCGTCTACACCTGTTCTCTTTACAAAGTCCTCCGCCGTTTCCGGGTTTGTGAAAAAGTCGCTCGGCGAATTAAGCCGACCGCTCCCCTCGTTATCTCCAACATGCCCAAGCTCACCCTCCACGCTTACATTGTTCTTATGGCAAAGCTCACTCATCGCGGCAACACGCACAACGTTTTCTTCATACTCAAGCGTGGAGCAGTCGTACATTATTGAAGTAAAGCCGAGTCTCAGCGCTTGTTCGCAGCGCTCACGCGTTAAGCCGTGGTCGTAGTGAACACAGACAGGGACGCTCGCCCTTTTTGCTATTGGAATAAGATAATCCGCCACGTTTTGAAGCTCCGTAAAGGGCAGCAGAACCTCCGCCGTGCCTATCATTACGGGAGAACTCAGCTCCTCAGCCGTTTCGATTACAGCACGCGCCATTTCAATGTTAACAGCGTTAAAAAAGCCCACAGCGTAGCCGCCCGCCCTCGCGGGAATCAGCAGTTCATTCATATTAACAAGCATAATCCACCTCCGCTAAAACTCGGCGTCTGTCCTTTTCCAGCCTGCCGCTATTTTTCTGTTAATCTCATCAAAGCTTTTTAGTCCGCTTAAGGCGTCGTAACTCTCCACGCAGGACGCTCCGGTCGCCACGGCAAAGGTTAAGCACTCGGCAAGCCCGCAGCCGTTTGTCATCGCCGTAAGAAACGCTGCTATCGCGGTATCTCCCGCGCCCGTTCCCGAAAGCACACGCTTTGGAAGAAAGCTTCTTTCAAAGCCCTCGCGCGACGCCCATAATGAAGGCTCAAGCCCGAGCGTTTCCTTTAGTTCAATTAGCCGCGTCTTATCAGCCGTATGGTAATAAATACCCTTTGCGCCGCATTTGATAAGAAGCACCTTAACGCCATATTTCATACATCTCTCAGCGAGCAAAAGGATATCTTCTCTCCTTAACACCTCTGTTATGTCGCGACCGTTTGCGCGTTTTTGCCAGTCGTAGAAGCGCGGCTTGTCAAGCATAAAGCACAGTTCCTCGGCGCTCGGCAGAAAGAAATCCACAAACGGGAGAACTCTTTTCAGTATCTCGTTCCAGTCGGCCAGTCCCGCGTCGGAGCTTTCGTCCACCGCCGCCATATCAAGAGACGTGGCGGTATTTAACGACTTAGCTCTGCTCATCAACGCGGCTAACTCAGCTCCGCCGTTCTCATACATTCCCTTCATCAGCGGAGGATATCCGAAATGAAGAAGCGAGGCTTTCGCAAGCGCTTCGTCGTCAATATCCGAGGCTTTGAAGGTGGCGTTCACGCCCGGGTTATGAAGAAACATTCTGTCTGTATTCGGCGGCGCAACAACAATTGAATAGGAGGTAGCTTCCTCTTTAGACACGATAAGTCCCTTTTCAGCGTTCTGCTTTTTTAGAATATTTAAAACCATCTCGCCAAAGGCGTCGCCGCCGACCTTGCCCATAAGCTCCACGTCACCGCCAAGACACTTTATCGCAAGACCCGTGTTAGCAACCGAGCCGCCTGTGTGTACGTCCGCCGCGCCCACCTCGATAAGCTTGCCCGGGCTTAACAGTTCCGACGTCGATTTATGTCTGTCAAAAAAAGCAGGCGTTATATCAAGGCAGATATGCCCCGCGGCAATAATTCTTCCATTCATGACGGTATCCTCTTTCAAACATACAACTTTTCTTTATTATATCATATAACCGCACCTTAAAACGACGTAAAAAAAGTCCGCAACGCCTAAAACGGCGTTGCGGGCTTCAATTATAGACATTTTCTAAGAAAGCTTATCTACTCGAACATTCTTTATGTAGACCGTTGCGTCTGAACCTCTGTGCCCGAGGTTAAATTCAAGCCTTCCGTTTGGGTCGTCCTTTGATTTCATATCAAATTCAAAAGTGTAGGTTTCCCAGTCGGTCGTTATGGGTAGCTTTGTGTCGTTCAAGTAGCGTATCCAACCCGCTGTGGGCGCACTAACGCAAACAACGATGTCGCGGTTTTCGTCCGCCTTCGCGTCGAAAGTAACCATGTACTTCTCACCCTTTATCATAGGAAGCTCAGGCTGAACCAACTGAACGGAATAGTCCACCGTACCCTCTTTTTCGGTGGCGATTATCATTGTGCCGTCTTCTATCTTCGCACTGCCTTCGCCGCCGTTAAAGAGCAAGAATTTCCAGTTCACGTCGTCGGAAAGGCTTTCCTTCTCGGCAAAATCGCCGTTAAAAATGTAGTTCCCGTCTGCAAGCGGCTCACGATAGCTTTTTTCGGGCTTTGTGACGTTGGTGTCATATTCCGCTTTTTGATATATACGCACATAGTCTATCTCAAACTCAGCGTTTTCAAAATCTGTGGTTTCGTCGGGGTTGCCCGGCCATGTGCCGCCGACAGCAAGGTTCATCTGCACAAAGAAGGGTTGGTTGAACGGCGCGGGGTAGGGCTTCTCGTCCTCACCGTCCACGGCGGTAAACCAGTCGTTTACGGTAAGATAATGGTTGCCGTCAATGTAATATCTGAATTCGCCCGGCTCCCACTCAACGGAAAACTCGTGAAAGCTGTCCGCGAAGGTCTCACCCGTAAGCTCGTAAACGCCCTGCTGCTCGGCGTGAGGCTCGCCGTAATGAAGGGTGCCGTAGGCGGTGGAAACGTCGTTTCCGAGCACCTCCATTATGTCAATTTCTCCACATTTCGGCCACTGTCCGTAAAAGCTCTCGTCCTTCGGCATCATCCAAATAGCGGGCCAAAGGCCCTGACCCTCGGGAACCTTCGCCGAGACGACCACCTTTCCGTAGGTAAAGTCGCACTTGTTCTGCATAGTCACCTTGCCTGAGGTGTAATACTTCTCGCCGTCCTTTTCGGACTCAATAGCTTTAATTACAAGCTTGCCGTCTTTTATAAAGACGTTCTTCGTTGAGGTGGTGTACTCCTGAAGCTCGCTGTTCGTCCACCCGGGCTCATGCGGTTCATAGTTCCACTTGTCTTTGTCAAGTTTTCCGCCGTCGAACTCGTCAAAATAAAGCAGTGAATAGCCGTCGAGCTGAGGCAGGTCTTCCGCTTTTGTCTTCGAGCCGCAGCTTGCAAGGCTCAACGCCAGCACCGCAACGGTTAAAACGGTAAATAGCTTTTTCATTTTCTTCTCCCTTCGCGATTAAAGCAGTTTAATAAGCATATCGAAGATATCCGAATAATGCTCGTCGGTTATTCCAAAATCCAGCTTCTTATACGTCCATGCGGCACGGCCGATTCCGTACTGTTCGAATACGGAATTGATATCGGTGTACCAATTGAGCGCTGAGGACAGCGAGGTCTTGTCGATAACGCCGTACTCGCCGCAGTAAAGCGCCGCTCCCCGCTCCTCTGCGGTGCGGACAGCTTCAAGGAACGCCGTCTCAATAAAGTCTCTGTCTATGCTTTCGGTCTTGACGGCGTGAAAGAACTCAATCTGGTCAGCGGGCAGAAACCCCTCCGTCTCGGCGTAAAGCTTAGTTCTTGCGGCAGGGTACTCGGTATGAAAATCAGCCGTCATCTTATCTACCCAATGGGCTGACTGGTGAGTAAAAATAAGCGGCTCGTAAAAATGAAAGGTGTATACAACATTCTCGTCGTACGGCTTATCCAGCTTGCTTACGCGAAGCACGCTGTTGTTGCGAACGCCGCCGACAATTATCTTTATTTCCGGCGCGTATTGCCTTATAGCCGTGATTGTTCTTTTTATTATCCCGTTCCACTGCTCACAGACGGCATCGTCAACCACCTCGTTCAAAAGCTCAAAGGTAAGCCTTTTGTGATACTTGCCGTAGCGCTTCGCAAGCTCTATCCAAAGCTCGACAAATCTGTCTTGAAGCGGCTCGCTTCCAAAAAAGGCATTTGTGCTTTCGTCAAAAGAAAAGCCAGCCGTCTTATGAAGGTCAAGTATCATATTCAGCCCGAACCTTTCGCACCAATCAAGGCAGTTGTCAATATATGCGTAGCCTTTTTTAATGTCGCTGTGCGAAGCATCACGCAGAAGCTGATAATCGACAGGCACCCTTACATGGTCAAGCCCCCAGCTTGAAACGGTTTTGATGTCCTCTTGCGTAATAAAAGAATCGTAATGCTCATAGGTGTGCACACACTGTGACAGCCACCCGCCGAGATTAATGCCTCTCATATAGCCTGTAAACTGTTTCATACTTTTCCCTCCTTTTCAGCTTCATAGTAGCATTATTTAACGTCGCAATATACTATTTTCATTACTTTTATGTTAATATAGTGATATCAATAGTCTTAAGGAGGCGCGGCAGTTGAATAGCGAGAAGGAGCTAACCTATAAGGAATACGTAATGCGCGAGGGCAGCGAGTTTCACGCCCCATTTGGTCCTGAGTTTGAGTTTTATATGGCGGTGAAGAATGGCGAGACAGACAAGGTGTCGCAGCTATGCAAAACCGAGTTTACAGACAAAAGCGGTTTTGGTAAGCTTTCCGACAATCCGCTACAAAGCATAAAGTATCACTTTGTCGTTACAGCCGCGTTGGTGGCGCGTTACTGCATAGAAGGCGGAATGGCGCACGAAACAGCGTATAGCCTAAGCGACCTTTATATACAAAAGGCGGATAAATGTATTTCCTTCAAGGAGGTCTCACGTCTTCACCGAGAGATGAACATTGATTACGCGCAGCGTATGAGCCTGCTTCGCAAGGAAAAAATATTTTCCAAGCCGATAGTAAAGTGCGTGGATTTTATCTTTAATAATATACATAAGCGCATTCTTATTTCAGAACTCGCGCAGGCGGCGGGGATAAACGAAAGCTACCTTTCGCGGCTTTTCAAGGCGGAAACGGGACTGACGGTTACGGAGTATGTGCGAAACGAAAAGCTTAAAGCGGCAGAAAATATGCTGAAATACTCCGACTATCTGCCCTCACAGATAGCAAGCATACTCGCCTTCGCCAACCAAAGTTACTTCATTCAGGTATTTAAAAAGAAAAACGGCGTCACGCCAAAGAGATACAGAGATTTATATTTTAGAAAGGTCGGAATAGACGCTATACAAAAAGCAACTCCGCTTGCGAATCGACGTTGACTTTGTCCGAGTTTGTTTGTAGTATGAATATAGCGCACGGCAAGGAAAAACCGACGGCGCATTCATTGAGTGTCAGCTTAGGAGTGTTTAATTTACGTCCATTCGGACATTAAGAGGTAGAATATGATAAAGCCCGAACATTTAAAACGCGGCGACAAGGTCGCGATTGTAAGTCTTTCAAGCGGCTCACTCGGAGAGCCGCAGTTTATCCACAAGTATTACATAGCGAAACAACGGCTTGAGGAGGATTTCGGGCTTGAGGTAACCGCTATGCCTAACGCTCTGAAGGGGATAGATTTTCTTTACCGCCACCCCGAGGCGCGTGCGAAGGACCTTATGGACGCTTTTCGCGACAACTCAGTTAAAGCTGTGCTCTGCGCGATTGGCGGCGACGACACAATAAGACTTCTGCCCTATATTGATTTCGATGTTCTGAGAAACAACCCTAAAATTTTTACCGGTTTTTCCGACACGACTACCAACCACTTTATGATGTATAAAGCGGGGCTTGTCTCCTACTACGGCGCGAATATTATGACCAACTTTTCGGAATACGTAAAGATTAACGATTACACGAAAAGCATGATAGTCTCCACACTTTTCGAGCCGAAGGAAACGCTTGATATTCCGTCGGCACCCTTTTGGTACGACGATGAGGACGAAAAGATATGGTGGGACGAAAAGAATGTCGGCACCCTTCGCGCTTATCATAAAGAGGAGGTCGGCTACGAGGTGCTTCAGGGTGAAGAAGCCGTAACGGGTGAGCTTTTGGGTGGCTGTGCCGACGTGTTTATAGAGCTTCTCGGTACGTCTCTTTGGCCCACGCTCAACGAATGGCGAGGTAAAATTCTCTTTATTGAAACGAGCGAGGAGGATATGTCAGCGGACACCCTCACATGGATACTTCGCAACCTGAACGCACAGGGCATACTCGACGTAATTAACGGAATTATCGTCGGAAAGCCCGCAAGAAGAAGCAAGTATGAGCCGTACAAGGAGGTTTACCGCAAGGTGGTCGGTTTTGAGGCAAAGCGTCCTTCGCTTCCCATTCTCTACAACGTGAACTTCGGACACGCCGAGCCAATAGGTGTGCTTCCGATAGGCTTGAAGTGTGAAATTAACCCGATAAGAAAATCGCTTACCCTTTTAGAGCCAGCGACAAAATAGCCAAAGAGCCTCCGTCATAAGACGGAGGCTCTTTTTCTTTGTTTAGCTGAATTTGCCTTAGCTCCAAGCTGTCTTTTCAAGCTCCGCGCGCTTCTCCTCGGCGTAGGGGTTATCCTTTGAAGCGTCGAAGCCCTTAAGAAGGTACTTGTGCGGGACGTACTCGTTAATATCAAGGTCAAGAAAGTAGTTACAGAAGATTATCTCAACATAGGTTACAGTGTTTTCGCCGTCATCGGTTTTCGACACAAGCGCATATACAAAGCCCTGATATGCGTCCGCTTCCATAGCTACTACGTTATAACCGCTCGGCTCTCCCTTTACGGAATAGTAGCCCGTGTAATCGTCTATCCCCTTCGCCTGCAAGCGAGAAAGCTCCTTTTCGTAGTCCGCGTCGGAATAGGTCACGGTTAGGTAGCCGACATACTGCGCGTCCCACGGGTTGTAATAGGTGAGACTGAACTCTTTAACCGCTCTCACGTCGTCAACGCTTTCGGGGAATATACTCTCGTCCATACCCCACTTGTCGTTAAAATCATTCTTTGCGTCTTTACCGAAAAGCTCGCTATACTCCTGAACTTTTGTGTAGGTTTCCGTCGCGGCGGAATTAACGCTAAAGCTTAAAAGCCCGACAACGGCAACTACGTAAACTATCGCCGCAACCACAAGACTTCCTATGACGGCGGCAATAGCTATTAGAATAGTTCTGCGCCGCATTTTTTTCTTTACGAATTTAAGATAGTCAAGCTGTTGCGCCTCGGTTAAGCTCACCTTCTCAACCGCGACCGCCTCGGTCGCCTTTATCTCTCTTAGGTAGTCACTGCAAGGCTCACACTCGCTTAGGTGTTCCTCCACCATAGCGGCGCTTTCCTTACTACAAACACCATCGGCATATATAGGTATTAAATCTTTAATTACCTCACACGAGTTCTTCATTTCATCGCCTCCATAATTTTGAGTCTTGCGCGGTAAAAGGTTACCCGCGCCCAGCTTTCGGTCTTACCGTGAATGCTTCCTATTTCCGAGAAAGGAAGCTCGCCGAAGGTTCGCATCCAGAAAACCTCGCGATACGGCTCCTCAAGCTTATGTAACGCCGAATGTATTCTGAGCGTGGCGTCCTTATTTTCAGCGTTTAGCTCAACATTGTCTTCAGAAGCCGTCTGCTCTACTTCGTCAAGCGGAGTAATTCGTTTTTTTCGGCAATAGTTGAAGTATGTATTCTTAGCTATTTCGCATATCCAAACGTTCAGCTTACATTCGCCCTTGAAGGTATCAAGCTTATTCAAAACCTTCAAGAAGGCGTCCTGAGTAATATCCTCGGCAAGCGCTGTGTCACGGCAAAGCCCCAGAACATAGTGGTATATGTATTGATGATATTCGAGATATATTTCGTCGAAACTCGTCTCCAAGGCTTCACCTCCCCTGCGGTTTCATAAAGTAAGACACACAAAACGACGATTCGTTACAAATTATTTTCTATAATAGCATATTAATCGAGATTTTACATTTCAATTTGCTCTCGTAAAAAAACAGCCCCGCTGTGCGAGGCTGTTTACAGTTTTTATTCCCACTCGCCAAGGTAACTCTGGTTCTAAACAATACTGTTTAGTGGATTTGACTATTATTTGCTCATTTTGATCCCGATTATCCAACGTATACGGTGTTGTCGGACTCCTGTTATCAAAAAATTATCAAGTGTGTGTTATCAATGGTCGCATTATTTCCGCGTCGCCGAGGGTTTGCGTGTTGTTTAACTCAGCTTTCATTTAACCTGGTACTGATATCCGAAGAACTGTAAAGCACTCTCAAAACGGTAACTTCCGCTTCGCCTGGCTCACTTTCTGGTTGGCAAACATAAAACTGTAAATATCATTGCTAAGTTATTTTACCATAGAGTCGGTGGTTGTTCAATCCTTTTACAAATGTAATAAACCTGTTTTCATAGTTACCCATTGACATTGTAGGTTAAATGTGATAATATCCTATCTAACTACAAGAATGGTAGGTAATAATCATGATAAATATCTTTGAACTTCTGCTGAGAGCAAACTTTCGTTTCGGACGAATGTGTCGATGTTGATCCGAGTATTGGAACAAACACTTTTTTAATACGAAAGGAAATTATCATGTCGAACAATAACTATAAATTTGAGACCTTACAGCTCCATGTCGGGCAGGAAACCCCCGATCCGGCCACCGACTCAAGAGCGGTACCGATTTACGCGACTACTTCGTATGTTTTCCGTGACTCCGCTCAGGCGGCGGGGCGGTTTGGACTGACCGAAGGCGGAAATATATACACACGCCTCATGAACCCGACATCGGACATATTTGAAAAACGGATCGCGGCTCTTGAAAGTGGTGCAGCCGCCCTCGCTACAGCTTCAGGTTCTGCGGCAATTACGTATGCGATTTTGAATATCGCCAGATCCGGAGATCACATCGTCTCTTCTGAGACCTTATACGGTGGTACATACAACCTTTTTGCCAATACCTTAAGCGAGTGGGGAATTGAAACCACATTTGTTAACGGAAGCGATCCCGGAAATTTTGAAAAAGCCATCCGGCCGAATACAAAGGCATTGTTTCTTGAGTCGCTCGGCAATCCGAACTCGGATA
>CAZUOY010000029.1:0-20663 GCA_964622315.1 uncultured Oscillospiraceae bacterium
CTTACACCTTCGGCACTCTGTAAAGAGCTTCTCCAGAGTTAATCGTATACTTCCGTCGCTCATAGTCAAAAGTGACGGGCGATAATTAACAATAATTTGATTATAGCGGACTAAAAGAATATATCAAGAATTTTTATACAAAATTTCGGTATTTAACAAATTTGTTGCAAAAATAACAATCTTTTAGGTGGATATGACAATATAAAAACAACTAAACCGCTATTAAGATAAGCATAAAATATTTTATATTGTTTTTTCCTCCGCTTCTATTGATTTTTTAAAACCTATGATATATAATTGTCCGTACACAGTGTAATTATTCTTTCTCACGCAAACACGGAGGACTGATGAAAAAGAGCGGAAAGAGGTTTTACGTAGTAGCCGAGGATATTTTGCCCGAAGGCATACTTAAAACCGTAAAGGTAAAAGAGATGATACGACGCGGCGAGGCGTCATCTGTTCCCGACGCTACGGAAAAGCTTGGTATTGCCCGCAGTACTTTTTATAAGTATCGTGACGGCATCTTTACATTTTTTGACCTTAGCTCTACTGAGACATCGAATATTTCGCTGATTCTCGACCATATGCCCGGCGTTCTATCGGGTGTGCTCGCGGAGATAGCAAAATACGGCGGGAATGTTTTGACGATTAATCAGGGGCTTCCCTCTCACGGGACGGCGACAGTAACCCTTTCCGTGGGAACAGATAGGCTTAGTTGTGACCTTTCGGTGCTAATCGACGCGCTTTTGACGATTGACGGTGTTCTTGAAGCGCGTATTGACGGCGTTAAGTAAAGCGGTTATTATAGAAATAATTTATTTTAGGAGTTGAACTATGATTAAAATTGCACTTCTCGGTTGCGGTACGGTAGCCGGCGGCGTCGTAACGCTTCTTAAACAGAATAAATACGATATAGAAAAGCGGCTCGGTGAGGAAGTTGAAATTAAAAAGGTTCTTGAACTTGATTTCAGTAAGCCCAGAAAGCTCGGTATAAGAGAAGACCAGCTTTGTAGCGACTATAACGAAATACTTAACGACGACGAAATACAAATTGTCGTTGAGCTTATCGGCGGCACTAAGATTGCGTATGAATTTATAACTAAGGCTATGGAACACAAGAAACATGTGGTCACAGCCAACAAGGACCTCATAGCGCTTTATTGGGACGAGCTAAATAAGCTTGCGTCTGAAAACGGTGTTGATTTCTACTATGAAGCGAGCGTCGGCGGCGGAATACCGATAATAATGCCGCTGAAACAGACGCTTGCGGGCAACAAATTCCGTGAGATAATAGGCGTGCTTAACGGCACAACAAACTATATACTTACAAAAATGGCGCTGGAGGGCGCTTCTTACGAAGACGCGCTTTCCGCCGCGCAGGCTCTCGGCTACGCCGAGGCAAATCCCGCAAGCGACGTTGAGGGACTTGACACGGCGAGAAAGATAGCTATTCTTTCTACCATCGCCTTCAATTCTCAAGTAAAGCTTTCTGAGGTATACTGCGAGGGCATAACGGAAATAGATAAAACGGACATCAGCGTCGCTAAGGATTTAGGCTACGTAATTAAGCTTGTAGCCGTCGCAAAGGAAACGAACGGCGAAATTGAGGCATACGTCCGCCCTGCCTTTGTTCCTAAAAGCCACCCTATTGCCTCGGTCAACGACGTGTTTAACGCGGTTTTCCTTCGCGCGGACGCCGTAGACGACGTAATGCTTTTCGGACGCGGCGCGGGTTCGCTTCCCACGGCAAGCTCGGTTGTCGGCGACATAATTGACGTTTGCAGAAACATAAAATACGGCTCCTTCGGACGTCACGACGGAATATGCTATGAAACGAAACCTGTTAAGGACATCTTCACCACCTCTAATAAATTTTACGTACGAATGCTTGTTTCAGATAAACCCAACGTCCTTGCCGGCATAGCGAGCGATTTCGGTGAGCACTGCATTAGTCTTGCTTCACTTAAACAGAACACCCTTAACGGTGAACGCGCCGAACTCGTTATTATCACTCATAAAGCAAAGGAAGATGACCTTCGCTCGGCACTAACCGCGCTTATGAAGAAGGACTATATACACAAGATAAACACAATGATTTGTCTCGACGGCGCTGATGTTGCCGGTCGGTTTTAACGGAGAAAAGAGAATGGGATTGGTAGTTTGTAAATTCGGCGGCACCTCTGTCGGCTCCTTTGAGAGGATGAAAGCTGTCGCTGAAAGAATCATTGAGATTAAAAACGAAGGTAACGATGTTGTTGCTGTGGTTTCCGCTATGGGAAAACTCACCGACGAGCTTCTTCGCGACGCAGGCGAGATAGCCAGAACCAACGACAGACGCGAGCTCGACTTTCTAATGGCTACGGGTGAGCAACAGTCCGCCGCCTACATGGCCATGACCCTTCAAAGCATGGGCGAAAAAGCGGTTTCCCTCACCTGCTTTCAAGCTGGAATACACTGCGAAGGAAGCTATAGCTACGCAAGACTCACGGGCATTAACCCCGAAAGAATAAAAAGTGAGCTTTCGGCGGGAAAAATCGTAATTGTCGCAGGCTTTCAGGCTATTATGCCTAACGGCGATGTCGCGACTCTCGGACGCGGCGGCTCCGACACAACCGCCATAGCTATAGCTGCGGCGCTCGGCGCGGACCTTTGCAAAATCTTCACCGACGTGGACGGAATATATACCATGGACCCGCGCAAAATAACGGAAGCGGCGAAGCTTAAGGAAATTTCCTATGACAATATGCTTGAGCTTGCTTCTCTCGGCGCGCAGGTTATGCAGCCGCGCGCGGTAGAATGCGCAATGCAAAACGATGTGGATTTCGAAGTTTTAAGCTCTTTTGAAAGAAAAAAGGGGACTATTGTAACCCATTCTAAGCGATTGGAGGGCGTAAGAAGAATAAGCGGCGTTTCCCACGATTTCAACGTCGCAAAGCTTGTTATATTTGACGTTCCCGACCGCCCCGGTATGGCGAAGCAGGTCTTCTGCGACCTTGCAAAGGCGGATATTCCTGTTGATATGGTAATTCAAAGCGCGGTGCGCGGTATGCACAACGATATTGCTTTCACCGTCAGCGAGGACATTCTTGATATTACCCTGCCTATAGTTAACGAGCTTGTCGATAAGCTCGGCGCTTCTGGCATGACCTACGGCAAGGACGTGGCAAAGGTTTCAGTGGTAGGCGCGGGAATTAAGAGCAACCCCGCCGTTCTTGCCGCCGCATTTGAAGCGATATCCGACGCAGATATAAATATTCAGATGATAAGCACCTCGGAAATAAAGATTTCATTTATCGTTGCAAGCGATGACGCTAAAACCGCTGTAAAGGCGCTTTTCGATAAATTTGACCTTGATAAGGAAGAAGCGGAGTAAAGATGTTATATAAAAGCACACGTGGCTCTAACGAAGGCTTTTCGTTTGAGCAAGCAGTAATTAAAGGAATAGCGGACGACGGAGGGCTTTTTGTACCCGACGAGTTTCCCGTACTTTGCGAAAGGGATTTTGATACCTTCGGCGAAGCGTCTTATAAGGAATGCGCGGCGAGTATAATTAACCGTTTTATACCTTCTTTTAATAACGGCGAGATACGCGACTGTGTATTCGCGGCATACGGCGAAAACTTTGATTCTCAGGATATTGCGCCGCTTAAAAGGGTTTGTAGCGGCGTTTACTGCCTTGAGCTGTGGCATGGGCCTACAGCAGCCTTTAAGGACATGGCGCTTCAGCTGACTCCACGCCTTTTGGTAACAAGTATGAAGAAGCAAAAGCTCAGCAAGGATATCGCTATCCTCGTCGCTACCTCCGGAGACACGGGTAAAGCGGCACTTGAAGGCTTTCGCGACATAGAAAAAACGAAAATAATGGTGCTTTACCCTGAGGACGGCGTAAGCGAGGTGCAAAAGCGCCAGATGATAACTCAGGAAGGAAGCAACGTCTCAGTAGTCGCCGTTAAGGGCAACTTTGATGACGCACAAACCGCAGTAAAAGGTCTATTTGCTGATAAAGAGCTTGCAAAAAAAGCCTCGTCGCTCGGCTACACCTTCTCATCGGCTAATTCTATTAACTGGGGTCGTCTTCTTCCGCAGATTGTGTACTACGTCAGAACCTGTGCTAAGCTTCGCACAAGCGGCATTCTCACCGAGGGAAAGAAGGCTGTTTTCGTAGTACCCACGGGGAACTTCGGTAACATTCTCGCGTGCTATTATGCCAAACGAATGGGCGCGCCGATAGGAAAGATAGTATGTGCCTCCAATGAGAATAACATTCTCACCGACTTTATTAATACCGGCGTATATGACAGAAACCGCGAGTTTTACAAGACGCTCTCTCCGTCTATGGACATTCTTATTTCCTCAAATCTCGAAAGACTTCTTTATGAGCTTTGCGGGCGTGATTGTAAAAAGGTTTCGGGCTGGATGAATGACCTTAAAGCAACAGGCAGATATGAGGTCGACTCCGACACCCTTAAAGCTTTGCAAGAGATATTTATAGCGGGAAGCATAGACGACGCGCAAACGCAGAAGGTAATAAAAAGCGTATGGAAGAAGGACGCTTACCTCACAGATACACATACTGCCGTGGCTTTCGGCGTATATGAGAAGCAGAAGAAAAATCTTTCGCCGGACGACACCATAATTATTGTTTCCACCGCAAGCCCCTATAAGTTTGCGAAAAGCGTACTTTCAGCGGTAAGCGATGACGATGTAAGCGACATCGGCGAGTTTGAAGCTCTTTCGGCGCTCAGTGAGAAAACTAAAACAGCTGTTCCCTTCCCGCTTCTGTGTCTTGAAGACAAAGCCGTGCTTCACGAAAAGCTCTGTTCAGTTTCAGAACTCCCGCAAGTAGTTCTCGACTTCTTAAAGAATTGAGTATATCTTAAGCCCCCGACTTAATATTGTCGGGGGCTTAATAATTGTTTTGCCATAGTTACTTTTTTATGATAATATTATTGTCAAACAAAGAGGGAAAAGGTCGATTTATGGCGTCTGATTTTAAAAAAACAAATAAGCATTTCTCTGCTTGGGAGATAGTAATATTTATTCTCGCTCTTTTGGTAGCGATTATCTTTATTGTTTCGATGATAATTAATCTTTCAGGAAAAAGTAGCGAAGTAATAGAGCCGCCGATTTCTGACGGCGAAACTCATTACTTCACCTATAACGGAAACCAGCTTATTGCTAAGAATAACGTCTGCGTCAATCTCAAAGATAAAGAAGCCTTTTCGTTCGACGACGGAATACTCACCTATTCGGGTGAGGAAAAAACCTATTTCGGAATAGATGTATCCTACGCGCAGGGCGATATCGACTGGCAACGTGTAAAGGACGCGGGCGTCGATTTTGTTATGATTCGTGTAGCACGCCGAGGTGCAACACAAGGCGGTCTTTACGAGGACGAAAACTACAAGAAGAATATTGAGGGAGCGTCGGCTGTCGGGCTTGACGTGGGCGCTTATTTTTACTCACAGGCTATAACCGCTGAGGAAGCAAAGGAAGAAGCGGATATGCTCATAGACCTCCTAAAGCCATATAAAAAGAAGATAACTTACCCCGTTGTCTTCGATTGGGAGCATTATTACGAATGTGAGGAGCCGTACAGGACCAAAGGTACCCCCACTGATGTGTTAACTAACGCGTGCAAAACCTTCTGTGAGACCGTAAAAAGCGCGGGTTATACGCCAATGGTTTATTTTAACCTTGAGCTCGCTTATATGGAATACGATATTGGGCAGCTTGCCGATTACGATTTTTGGATAGCGGAGTTTGACGCTATTCCCTCCTTCTATTATGATTACGCAATGGCGCAGTATACCGCCCGCGGCAGAATTGACGGAATAGAAAACAGTGTTGACCTAAATCTTTGCTTCAAAGACTTTTCGGCGGAATAGGAATATAAAAATGAACGCATCAATTATACTTTTCTGCGCTGTCATGATGGTATATGTTATTCTAATTGATATCTTTACCGTGCTTTTCAGACTCACGGGGCTATCTAAGGAGAAGGCAAAGTTCCAGGTCGTGTCGCTTCTTACAAACTCAGGCTTTACCACAAAGGAAAGCGAATTCGTCGTTGAAACGCCTTTCAGACGACGGCTTGCGCGGGTAATTATGTTTTTCGGTTATGCTTTCAGTATAACTATTGTTTCAAGTATGGTTAACCTATTTATGTCTTTCGACAGAAATGAGATTAGCACTTCATATAAGCTGATAATTATTCTCGGCGTTTTCTTCGTCCTGTTTATGCTGGTTCGTCGAATTAAAGCTTTTCGTATGGCGACCGATATTTGGCTTACCAAAATCGGCTATAAAATATTCTTTTCTGCTAAAACGAATCCAATAATCGTCCTCGATGAGTTTGGCGAAAGGATACTTGCAAATATCACGCTAAACAAGCTCCCCGAAAAGCTACACGGAGCCCCGCTTCTACGCTCAGGGCTTAAGGAAAACTACGGTATACAGGTGCTGCTAATTCGCATTTCGGACGGCACCTATGTTCCGGCAACCGCCGCAACAATACTTGAGGAGGGTTCAACCGTAACGGTTATGGGAACCTTCAAGCACATAAAAAATGTATTCGGTCAAAATAACGATATTTAAAAGCCTTGCCCAACGGCAAGGCTTTTTCTATTCAAGATAGCCGCTGAAGTATTCAAGAATCGCCTCGTTTGCGTCAATATCCGAATATTTCTTTTCAGGCCACGAATGTTTTCCGCCTTCTATTATAATGTGGCGGACGGTAACATTGGATTTGTCGCTCCAATATGTAAACTGCGTTACCTTATCAGAAAGCTTTTCTTCATCTAAAAATTTCAGCCCGTTGGCGTCGCTCCAATATTCCAGCACACCGCCTATTGTTGGTGCGTCACCGTAAACCCCGTCCTTGTTCGGCACGACATCGTCGTCGGTGCCGTTGATTTGAAGGATTCCTATCCGCGTCTTCTTGTTTCTTTCTTCCCAAGCGCCACCGCTCATCATTCCGCTTACGCTCGCGACCGCCCTAAAGGTATCAGGCGCTCTATTTGCCAAACGGTACATCATAAATGCACCGTTGCTGAAGCCCGCGGCAAAAACTTTATCCTTCGCAAAGCCGTATGTTTCCGTAAGGTAGTTCGCGAGAGCGACAATAAAGCCCGCGTCATCGTTTCCCGTGCTTTTAAGCCCCGAATTCCAGCCGTTACCGCCCGTTGAATCTTCCGGGTCTCGTAACCCCGCCGGATAAACTACGGCAAATCCGTAGTCTTCAGCTGTTTCGTTCATACCCGTGCTTTCTGAGAAGGTTTCAGGCGAGCCTGAATATCCGTGGAGCATAAAGGTAACAGGCGCGCCCTCCTTTAACCCAGACGGTATAAAAAGCAAAAACTTTCGCTCTGTTCCGTCATAAGCGCAGGTAAACATACCGTTGCCGATATCTGTTACGTCGGTAAGCGGCTTCACTGTTGCTTTTTTATTACATCCGCAAAAACATGATAGTAATAGTATTAAAATAATAAATAAGGAAACTGCCTTCTTTTTCATATTCCTTCTCCTGCTAAGTTTAATACATTTTACCACGTTTTATAGTTAAAAAAAAGCCTGACAGTCCGATATAACCTCGGGCTGTCAGGCTTTGTTTAGCTTTTATACTTTTATCAGGTTTTGTTAATTAAACAGCGCCTCTATCTCTGCTTTTGGCTTATAACCCAAAGATGTTTTTACAGCCTTTCCGTTTTTAAAGAGAATGAGTGTAGGAATACTTGCTATTTGATAAGAAGCCGCTAACTCATTTTCCTCGTCTACATTAACCTTGCCAACCTTAATTTTTCCCTCATACTCCTTTGCTATCTCCTCAATTATCGGCGCGAGCATACGGCACGGCCCGCACCACGTCGCCCAGAAATCAACAAGCACCGGGATTTCGGATTCTAATACCTCTTTTTTAAAACTGTCTTTTGTCAATACTATCTCAGCCATTTTTTCTCCTTAATCCTTATTTGATTTATAGTAGAGCATACAGTGACAGAAGCCCTCAAAATCGGGGTCCTTAATCTGGTCGCGGAACTCCTTGCACATACATTTGTATTCGTCTGTTCTCATTACTCGGCACGGGCAGTATCCGCCTGTACGTTCAAGACCTTCTTTGACCGTCTTAACAACTTCACTGTCTGGATTGAATGTAATCTTCATCTTTAACCCTCTAATAGTCCGTTCAAATAGTCTTCCAAGGTTTCCATATTCATTGAACCAAGGTGTGTGCCGTAAACGTTTCCGTTTTCATCTATCATTACCGTGAGCGGTATTGAATATACCTCATAAGCGTTTGCGCCGCTATAATCAGTATCAAAGTATACCGGAAAGCCGTAGCCCTTACTGTTAACAAATTCTTTTACGCTTGAAACCGTATCATTATATCCGTCGGTTAGGTTTACCATCATAAAGGTTATTTTATCGCCGTATTCTGCATAAGCCTCATCAAACGCGGGAAGCTCTGATTGACACGGGCCGCACCACGTCGCCCAAAAATTGATTACTATAGGCTGTCCGTAATAGTCAGAAAGCTTGACGGCGTTTCCATTCCAGTCAAGAACGGTAAAATCCTGTGCGGTGTTCTTGATAACCTCGTCTTCATTCGGCGGTATTGGATTGTTCACGTTCGGCGTCACACCCTCGGTTTCAGAGTCCTCGGGCAATACCGAAGAAGTCCCGCCATTCTCCATCTCAGGCTTTTGATACCTGTCTGTCAAAAATTCGTATCCGAAGACACCTAATACCAGGACCGCAGCAAGCGACAATAACACAAGCAGAAATTTAGTTCCTTCTTTCATATCTCACCTCATCGAAGAATAGAAATGAATCTATCGGTTAAGCCCACTGCAATTAACAAACCTACAATAATAAGGAATACTCCGCAGCATATATTAATTGTTTTATAATGTTTCTTTATAAAGGAAAACGCAGTTTCAAGCTTATCAATTAGAAGCGCCGATATGATAAACGGAACGCCAAGTCCCAGCGAATACGCGACCAATAACAGCACACCTCTCACCGCTGTTGCCGAGGCGGACGCAAGCATTAGCGCTGAGCCTAAAAAAGCACCGATGCAGGGTGTAAGACTGAGCGAATATATCACTCCGAAAACAAACGCTGAAACTATCGAATCCGCCGTTCTTCCCGAGGTCATGCCTTTGAAAAAAGGAAGCTTGATAACCTCAAGATAAGACAGACCGAAGATAATTACAATTACACCGCAGATAATGTTAACCGCCGTTTTGTATTTTATTAAAAAGCCACCGAGCGTACCCGCCAAAAGTCCCAACAGACAAAAAACAAGGGTAAACCCAAAGACAAAGCTAAGCGAACGAGCAAACACTCGGCGTTTATTAGTTGCCCCGCCCGCAAAGTAAGAAACGTATAAAGGAAGAAGCGGAAGCATACACGGCGAAATAAATGAAATTATGCCCTCAATAAAGGTGATTATATAATCCAACTTATACCTCAATTAAACTGTCTTATTAAATATATCCTCTGACAAAAGTCAGAGGATATACATAGTTTACGCTTTCCATAAAGAATGAAGGTTGCAAAACGCATAAACCGCCTCAACCTCGTCGCCCTCACAGATACTAAAGCACACCTTAGGCGCGTCACCAGGCATTAACTGTTTGCGTTGGTTCCCGTATTTTGTTTGCAGCGATACCCACTCGATATAGTGTTCCGTTGTCATAGGGTGCTCGGCCGCTCCGACAATAACAGACACCTTATTGTCCTCAATGGTATATACGGGAAGGTGTTTTTCAACCGAAGCGTCGGTTGTACCCGGGATTATTTCACTCATCTTTTCACCGCAGCAGATAACGGGAACACCGCTTGATTTAACGAAAGCTATAATATTACCGCAGTGCTTGCAGATATAGAATTTTTGCTCCATTGTAACTACCTCCGTAGCCGAATGCCTCATTCTGTATGAATTAATTATATCACACTGAGTTATCATTTTACCCTTGTTTTCGATATATTCACAGAATGTTTCATTTCTTGATAAACTCCAGCATCGCCGCATAGTGCTTAATCGTAAATTGTTTCGGAGCTCTGTTTTCAAGCATAGCCATATGCTCTTTTTCCCATCTTTCAACGTCCTCTTTTGAAAGTGAGGCACCTACACCGCGGCAGGCCTTCATTCTTCCGTTCCATGTTTCACGTGTAAAAGGAACATCAATTCTATATTCCTCGCTGTAGCTCGGCACAAAATAATCAAGTATAATATCATCCGGCACGGAAATAGGATGAAAGGTTTCACCCGCGCCTGTCCATTTTGGGTTATATTTCAAGACAAGCTGTTCACTGGCGTTTGCTATTTCGTCCTCGTACGGAAGCCACGCCATATATAAAAACAACATTCTTCCGTTATCCTTTAGAAGTCTGTTTAGCTTGGGCATAGCACGCTTATGGTCAAAGTACCAATAGCACTGGCAGGCTGTAATGACATCGAATGAGTTGTCAGGAAAGTCTACGTTTTCTGCGGATAAAGCATAATACTCTATCGGCTTATCTTCTTTTGCCGAAAGTATCTTTGCCTGTTCAATCTGGTTGTCAGATATATCAGTTCCCACAAAGCTCGCGCCGAAGCGATACATATTTCTCGGAATAACTCCTGTCCCTGTACCTAAATCAAGAACTCGCTGACCTTCAACGCATAGCCCTCTTTCAACTATCTTTTCATAGAATACTTCCGGGTATATATCGCGATACTTCGCGTAGTCCTCGCTGGTTCTTCCCCAATCAAACGGTTTTCCGCTGTCAATTCCCTCTTTTATCATCGTGGCACCTCCGTATCTTTTATACTATTTTATCAGCATATTATTAAACAGTAAACCCACAAAACTAAAGAAAAGCGCCGTATATAAATACGACGCTTTAGTCTGATGTTCTATTTTACGGCGCGAAGCTCTATATAGCCTCGTTCGCCGCGTGGTTCAAGCTGAATACGCGGGTTTGTGTCGTCCCACGAAAGCCCTATTACAGTCGGGTCGTAACGATTCATAGAGGTCTGTACAGCTTCAATCGCTTCACAGTAGTCCTCCTCTGCAAACGGCTCGCCTTGAAACATTAGATACTTCGCCGCGGGCAGTTCGATTACATCGAAGCCCTCGGGAACAACACCGCAGAGGTCTTTTTTGGTTTCTACTCCCTGAACATATTCACTTGTGCCCGTTTTACGATATCTCTCGGGAAGCCACAGGCAAACCGGCTCACCGCAAAGGGATTTCATACTTGTCAGCACACCCCAAACGTCACAGCCGACCTCCTCGCAGTAGCTCCAATATTCCGTCGCCTTCTCCGCACGCTTTACTATTACCTTTCGTTCGGGCTTTTCAATTACCTGAATAAAAACATTTGCTATTCTTTCCATTCTTTTGTTCTCCTTCCACAATTCTCGAAATTTTACGCCATATGAGGTAAAGAGGGGTAAGGGTACAGGCGAAACGGAATACTCTCGTGGGTTGCAGCCGAATTCTTTGAAAAACGCCCTCTGATATCCGTCCACACTGTCGTATCCTGCGTCATATGCTGCGTCGATGACCTTACAGCGCTCGTCACGAAGACGAAGCGCGGATTTGGATAGCCGAAGACGACGAATATAGTCCGCCGGCGCAAGCTCCGTTAACTCCTTAAACAATCTTGCCGAGTAAAACGGAGAAAAATGCGCCTCTCTTGCCAAATCGGCAAGTGTTATACGCTCGCCGAGATGTAATTCGATGTAATCCTGCATACGCTGTACCGCTAAGGTCTTTTCTACCATCTCTGCACCCTCTGACGAAATGTATTATCTCAAAATTGAAGGAAACCTTCTCGACTTTTCTTGCTATTTTGAAAACTAATCAAAATAGAATATCTCCTCGAATCGTTTATCTAAAGCGATTGACAGAATAAGCGCAAGCTTTGCTGTTGGATTAAACTGTCCGGTTTCAATTGAGCTCACCGTGTTGCGGGAAACTCCGACCATCTCGGCGAGCTGTGATTGGGAAAGCTTCTTTTCCGCTCTAATTTCTTTAAGCTTGTTTCGTAAAACTAATTTTTCTTCCATAACTTTGCTCCTAAAGTATCATAGACGCTTTAACGAGCTGCCAAATGTGTGCCAATGAAAACGCAAGGGTCGTAAACACGTATAAAATCGCTATGGCTATCTCGTGCTTGCGCCTCAAACGAACAGCCTTAACCACAAAACTTGCCGCTGGGATAGAAAACACCACCGCGAAAAGCCCATAGTTCTGTCCTCCGCCGAGCATAATTTGAACAATAAAGAAAATAGCCGCGAGTATCGCCGCCACAATAGCTCCGATGTTTCCGCCCTCTCTTAAAACTTCATTTTCGTATATGTCCCGGTTGTTGTTTTCCCTTCGGCTTTTTTCCAAAACTTCTTCCTTATTCATATTTAACCTCCGATTGTTGTTGCCAAGTATACTTGTTATCTGCATTATACTTCTGACAAGTATACTTGTCAATATATTTGCAAAGTTTTCTTTGCATTTATGACAATTTGAGTATTCCTTTAAAATATGATATATTCTTTATTAATGGGAAAACTAACCGATATTTGAAGTGAGTAACCATAGAAAGGGCAAAACTAATGAAGAAGATAGCTTTCTTTGACGCGAAACCCTACGATAAAATCTGGTTTGATAAAACTAACCCCGGTTACGATATCACATATTGCGACGCACGACTGGATAAAAGCACCGTTAAGGTCGCTGAGGGGTGCGAAACGGTTTGCGCGTTCGTTAACGACGAGATAGACAAGGATGTAATTAATAAGCTTTATAGCGGCGGCACGCGGCTTCTCGCCATGCGCTGTGCGGGCTACAGCAATGTGGATTTTAAAGCGGCATATAAGAAGATAAATGTTGTCCGCGTGCCTGCTTATTCACCCCACGCGGTAGCGGAGCACGCCGTGGCGCTGCTTCAGACGCTTAACCGCCGCATTCATAAGTCATATATAAGAACTCGCGATTTCAACTTCAGCCTTAACGGCTTAACCGGAATTGACCTATGCGGAAAAACCGTAGGCGTTATCGGAACAGGAAGAATAGGACGCGTTCTGATTGACATATGCCGAGGCTATGGAATGAATATTCTTGCTTACGATAAGTTCCCCGCTAAGGACGCAGGCATCGAATATGTTGAGCTTAACGAGCTTCTTGAAAGAAGCGATGTGATTTCCCTTCACTGTCCGCTTACCGATGAAACCTTTCATATGTTGGATTCAAAAGCCTTTAAAAAGGTAAAGAAGGGCGCTTTTCTAATCAACACCTCTCGCGGCGGACTAATTGACAGTGAGGCGCTTCTCTCGGCGCTCAACGATGGAACACTTCGCGGAGCGGGGCTTGACGTTTACGAGGAGGAGGCGGACTTCTTCTTCCGCGACCTTTCGGAAAGCGTTCAGCGCGATGACCTATTGGCAACGTTAATTTCGTTGCCCAACGTAATAATCACCTCACATCAGGCGTTTCTTACCGAAGAAGCTCTTGAGAGTATAGCAAAAACCACCTACGCAAATATCGAGGAGTTTTTCGAAGGAAAACCGCTGACCAACGAGGTCTGCTACCAATGCGAAGACGGCAAGGTGTACGAGGAATGTCGAAAAAACCGCAAGGAACGCTGTTTTTAGTTAGTCGGCGGACTACTTTTCCGCTCTAATATTCGGCGGGATAATGACCTGCTCGTCTGAGCCAAGCGCCACGAGAACACCAAGCTTGCTTAGCATTTCATTAGAGTCGAGCATTTCCAGCATCTTGAAAAGCTCGCCCTCAAGAAGAACAAACCCATTTCGCCCAACGCTGTTGTACCAATTCATACAACTTTCCTGCGAGAGAAACACGGGAAAGTATTTAACGTCTTCGTCTTTATTCGATAGAAGATAAAGCTGAGGCTTTCCGCTCCTGTCGTTCCCCGCGGGTGTAGAATAGAAGACTGTTGTGTTTTTGACGGAGTTTACAAAAGCTACAATATTAATCTCCCCGTTTATCAGCTTTTGCCTTTGTTCTTTCCAGTTCTGTAGCATAAGAATACCACCTTTTGTTTTTATTTATGATATCATATACTCTTGGCTTTTCAAAGCTTCGACGAATTGATTATAGGAAGCTTTCACCACTTGACAAAGCCCGCTGCCGGTATTAGTATTTCGATATTAAAGGCAGGGAGAAAAAATGAAAACTAAAAGAATCTTTATGTCGCTTTTCGGCGTAATTATCTGTGCAATAAGCGTTGGGATTTTTAAAATCGCCGCGCTCGGTGTTGACCCGTTTCAGTCATTAATGAGCGGTCTTGACGCACTTATTCCGATTGATTTCGGAACTCTTTATATTATTGTCAACGCAGTGTTACTTACCTTTTCGCTTATTGCCGACCGACATTATATCGGTATCGCTACATTTATTAATCTGTTTTTGTTGGGCTATATAACTCAGTTTACATATGAGTTTTTACAAACAATTATAATTAATCCGTCAATTCTGACCAGAATCGTCTGCCTTGTCGTCGGAATTGTTGTTATCTGCTTTGGTTCGGCTTTCTATATGACCGCTGACCTCGGTGTTTCAACCTATGATGCCGTAGCGATTATTATTTCAAAGACCTGGAAGCTTGGTAAATTTCAGTACGTGCGAATTATTACCGATATTATATGTGTAATCGCAGGCGTAGCAATATTTATTATAGCAAACGGAAGTATATCGGAAATTCCGACTATTGCTGGTGTCGGTACGATTATTACAGCTTTCTTTATGGGACCGCTTATAGAATTCTTTAACGTCAAGGCGGCAAGGCCGTTTCTAAATAAAAATACCGCCAAAGAGAACGAAAAGACTGACAATAACGAAACCACTGAACAATAAAGGAGAAAAGCATTATGGCATTGGAAAAAAGCAGCCGAAAGACCGGCGGAAACACTATTGCGCCCAGCGCAAAAAAAGCCACGGTAACAAAGAATAAGGGTGTAGCCGGAAGCAAGCTTATTAACCGCCCCAGTAAAAAGACAAAATAACATTTTTGTCTGTCACATAAAACTGATATGAGGTTCGGTATATGGAATTTTCGGACAAGCTCACTACCCTACTTTCAATAACCGACATAAAGAGCGCCGAGCTTGCGGACTCGCTCGGGCTCGGGCGTCCGTATATTAGCAGAATTAAAACCGGAGAAAGAAAGATGCCCTCAAGCCCCAAGGTAGTAAGAAATATCGCTGATTTCTTCTCTACGCGCTTCGAGGACGTCTTTAGTTTAAACGCTCTTAGCAATTATACCCGAGACCCGCGCATTAACGATTCGGTGAACGAGGGCGTTATCGCAAATGTAATTTTTGATTGGCTGACGGGTGTAAGCCGTGCCGAGGAATCCCCTGCCGGCCGTTTCCTCAGCAGCTTCGAATTGTTTTCCAGCGAAACGCTTCCAAGCAACCGCAGTCAAGTAAGCGGAAAGATACCCGATGAAAAAGGAGTTTTCGCCTATTACGGAAACGAGGGAAAACGACAGGCTGTTAGGGACTTGCTTGCTTATGTTGATTCACTCGACAAACCTTGTAAAATACAGCTTCTCACAGACGAATCCCTTGATTGGATAGTCGAAGATATCGTCTTCTCCCGTTGGCTTAACGCTTCGCTCAGTAAGCAAGCCTCCCGCGGAGTTTCCTTTGAGCGTATTCAACCGCCGTTTAACGGTGTTGAATTCTTATTTTCGTCTATTGAGCGCTGGCTTCCCGGTTATATGGCGGGAGCCATTCAACAGTACTATTATCCGTGGGCCCGCGACTCGCTGCATAGGCGAACTATCTTTATGATTTCAGGACAGATAGCACTTTACTCAAACTCCGTTTTTATCGAACGCGAAGCCGCAATGACAATGCTTACGCGAGACCGCGGAATTGTGGACAAGCTTGCCAACGATTACGCTATGATTATGAAGCTTTGCAGACCCGCAATGAGAACCTACAGCGCAAGCACAGAGCGGCTTTTTACAGAGGCTGAAGACGTAGTAGCTATAGAAGACGTAGGTGTTTATAAAACAGGCGGATTATCAATTAATACGCTTCCCGTAGAAATCTGCGAGCGTATCAAGGCGATTGGCACGCCTTTTGCGAAAAGAATGTGCGAATCGTATGAAAAACGCTTTGACGCCCGCGAACGTGTGCTCCGAAATAACCAAATAACCGATATTATGCGGTTTGCCAAAACTGAGGACGTATTAAACGGAGTGGTACCGATTTCAGGCACATATGCACTTCACAATATGATTTTATACTATACCCCACTTGAGTATAAGAAGCATTTGGAAAGGATACTGTGGTTTCTCGCAAATTATCCAAACTATAACGCTGTGTTTACCGACGACAAAAAATCAAATAACGTAATTGCTTACGCAAAGGGAGATACCCGTGCGCTGTTAGTCAAAATTACCGAACCGTTCATAGTCTTTGATATTACAGAACAAACCATGGCGGCGGCGTTCTGCGCGTATCTTCGTCGCTTCGCTGAGGAAAAGCTTATGCTCGGCTCACGCCGCGAAACAATAGAAAAGATACAGAAAGAGATAGCAAAAATTGACGCAGCTATCTGAGCTTTTGCTTATTTACATAATTAAATTTAAAGACATTTTGAGAAGGAAGAAACAATGAAATTTGCTATTCTCGGAGCAGGAAGTATCGCGCACTTAATGGCGAAAACAGTTTGCGGTTTGGATGAGGCTGAATGCTATGCCGTCGGCTCGCGCAGTCTTGATAAGGCGAACGAGTTTGCAAAGCGCTTCGGTTTTGAAAAGGCTTACGGCTCTTACGAGGAGCTGTTAAGCGACGAAGCGGTTGAGCTTGTCTATATCGCTACCCCTCATTCTCACCATTATGAGCATATCAAGCTTTGTCTTGAGCATGGAAAAAATGTGCTTTGCGAAAAAGCCTTTACGGTAAACGCGGCTCAGGCAAAAGAGGTTATTGCGCTCGCTGAACAAAAGGGGCTTCTTCTCACCGAAGCAATTTGGACGCGCTATATGCCTATGCGAACGACGATATCCGAACTTCTCGCAAGCGGAATAATCGGCGAGGTGAGTTCACTTACATGTAACCTCGGTTACGCTATTGATAATATTCCGCGAATAATTGAGCCTTCTCTTGCGGGCGGCGCACTTCTTGATTTATCTGTTTATGTGTTGAATTTCGCGTCTATGTTCTTTGGCGACGACATTAAAAGCATTATTTCTTCCGCCGAAATGTCAGACAAGGGCATAGACCTTCAGGATTCGTTTATCGTTAGCTATAATGACGGACGAATAGCGACAATGTACACTACTACGAAATGCAACACCGACCGAGAAGGCGTTTTTAACGGTCGAAACGGCTTTATTAAGGTCGAGAACATTAATAACTATGAAGCCGTTCATGTCTACGACAGCGAGCGAAAGCTAATTAAAACAATAAAGTCACCGTCACAGATAACAGGCTATGAATATGAAGTGCTTTCGGCAATTAACGCTATTAAACGCGGTGAACTTGAGTGTCCAGAAATGCCTCATTCGCAAACGATAAAAATGATGGAACTTATGGACTCTGTCAGAGCCGAATGGGGTATGAAGTTTCCTATGGAAGGTTAAACGCTTCTGTTCAAAAGCAGCTTTTTTCTTTTAGCGATATTGCGCTGTTGAATTGAGAAACTATCGTTTAGCAATAAGTACCGTAATCAAGTGATTACGGTGCTTTTTCCGATGTGACAGTGCTTAGTTAAAATGTAATCTAATATAATAATTTAAAGACCAAATGGAACAAATTCCACTCGGTCTTAATTGGTATTTAAAATCATTTGATATTAATAAATTATTGATATAATATTGTATTAGGAATTAACTACAAACACTTACAAAACACTTACGTCGCGGCTTTTTCATGAAAAGTAAAAAACAAAAAACCGCAAAATGTTCCCATTTTACGGCCTTTTTCGATGGTGGAGATAAGGGGGCTCGAACCCCTGACCTCTTGACTGCCAGTCAAGCGCTCTCCCAGCTGAGCTATACCCCCGATTTTCTACGACTTTGATATTATAATATATAGAAAAGAAAAAATCAATATCTTTTTGCTTTAAAGGAGTCATTATGGAAGTAGTCGTGTCGCATATTGGAATATACACAGCAGACCTTGAGCGCTTGCGTGACTTTTATGTGAGATATTTCGGCGGAGTAAGCGGAAAGAAGTATGTTAACGCAAAAGGCTTTTCGAGCATTTTTGTGAGCTTTGCGTCAGACGCTCGGCTTGAGCTTATGACGCACACTCACCTTTGCGTTGTTAACGCAAAACGTCTTGAAAGCGGAATAGCTCATATCGCCTTTTCAACAGGCTCACGCGAAAACGTTAGGACTCTCACTGAACGGCTCGTTGCTGACGGTTTCGAGCTTTTAAGCCCAATACGCGAAACAGGCGACGGTTATTATGAAAGCTGTGTTGCCGACCCGGACGGTAACTCAATTGAAATCACTGTATAGTAGTTCTTTCGTTACGGCAAACAAAACTTGCGGCATACCGCCACTTCATAATATGAAAGTGCTTCTTTTACGTCTAATCAGCTTAAGCGAGTAGATTTTAAACGAATTTTTTATATTTACATTATTGAATAAAGAAATACCCACCGAAATGATTAATCATCGGTGGGTATATTTATGACTATGAAATGCTTTTGAGCTTACAGTTCTTGATTAAAGATTAATGTTTGGGATTCCGGCGAAACCGGCGGCGAGGTCCTCATCCGTAGGTATGTAATCCGACATCTGTCCGTCGTTATACTTCTGGTAAGCGACCATATCGAAATAACCCGTTCCCGTGAGTCCGAACATTATTGTCTTCTCCTCGCCCGTTTCCTTGCACTTAAGCGCTTCGTCTATCGCTACGCGAATAGCGTGACTGCTTTCCGGCGCGGGGAGTATGCCCTCTACGCGCGCAAACCTTGTAGCCGCTTCAAAAACGGCGGTCTGTTCAACCGAGGTCGCCTCCATAAGTCCGTCATCGTAAAGCTGAGATAGCGTTGAACTCATACCGTGGTAGCGAAGACCGCCCGCGTGGTTCGCTGAAGGTATAAAGCCGCTACCGAGGGTATACATCTTAGCAAGCGGACAGACCATTCCCGTGTCGCAGAAATCGTAGGCATATCTTCCTCTTGTAAGGCTCGGGCAGGATTTCGGCTCTACGGCGATAAATCTGTAATCCTTTTCGCCTCTTAGCTTTTCGCCCATAAACGGCGAGATTAGCCCGCCGAGGTTTGAACCGCCGCCCGCACAGCCGATGATTATATCGGGTTTAACACCTATTTTATCGAACGCCGCCTTAGCTTCAAGACCGATGATAGACTGATGCAACAGCACCTGATTTAAAACAGAGCCGAGTACATAGCGGTATCCCTCAGTGGAGGTCGCAACTTCCACCGCCTCAGATATCGCACAACCGAGACTTCCAGATGTGCCGGGGTGTTCTTCGAGTATCTTTTGTCCAACCTTTGTGTGTGTTGACGGCGAAGGAGTTACCGACGCGCCGTAGGTTCGCATAACCTCGCGGCGGAAGGGTTTTTGCTCATAAGAGCATTTAACCATAAACACCTTGCAGTCAAGCCCGAGATACGCGCACGCCATTGACAGCGCTGTTCCCCACTGACCTGCTCCGGTTTCGGTGGTAACACCCTTAAGTCCCTGCTTCTTTGCATAATATGCCTGTGCTATCGCGCTGTTCAGCTTATGACTTCCGCTTGTGTTGTTGCCCTCAAATTTGTAATAAATTTTTGCTGGTGTTTCCAACGCTTTTTCCAAACAATAAGCTCTTACCAACGGCGACGGACGATACATCTTATAAAAATCGAGTATCTCCTGCGGAATGTCAATATAAGCTGTTTTGTCGTCCACCTCTTGTTTCGCAAGCTCGGTACAGAAGACCGCCGAAAGCTCGTCAACCGTCATAGGCTTAAGCGTTGCGGGGTTAAGAAGCGGCGCGGGCTTATTCTTCATATCCGCACGGACGTTGTACCACTGCCGCGGCATCTCATTTTCTTCAAGATAGACTTTGTACGGAATGTTCTTCTCCATTGTGTTTCTCCTTTTCATCTTTGTTTTTTGAATAAGACCGCTTTTGAGGCTTTTCGCAAAAATAAAAACTCCTGTCCTAAATAATTAGGACAGGAGATAATTCCTGCGGTACCACCTAAATTCGTCCTTGCGGACGCACTCACCGCGTACTAACATACGCTCGCCGATATAACGGTCGGTACCCGTCGCCCCTAACGCTTACACGTTCGGTTTGCCCTCACAAGCCCATTCGCCATTCGCGCAATACCGCAATCTCACCCTTTTGCGGCTCTCTTAATTGCGTAGAGAAAGGTTACTCTCCTTGCTCAACGGTTCTTATTGACGAAAGTTTACCACCGCTTTCGCGGTTTGTCAATACGTTTTCCAAATTTGTAATCTCTTTGAAATTGTCAGGTATTCTACCGTTATCCGACCTTTTTCTTGGGTTTTAGACCCGCCCAAAGAAGTATTATTATCTGTGCGGGTATACCTATTACGAAAATTAAAGAAATTTTATAAGTCGCAAAAGTAAGGTAAAGACAAACCAAAATGCTCCACACAAGTATTGATATCAACGCAAAATTCGTGAAGCGTTTGCCCCAAAGAGA
>CAZUOY010000030.1:0-20243 GCA_964622315.1 uncultured Oscillospiraceae bacterium
TGGTGCGAGTGACGAGACTTGAACTCGTACGCCATAAGACACACGCCCCTCAAACGTGCCTGTCTGCCAATTCCAGCACACTCGCAAAGTTGCCGCGAAAAATATTATATCAAAAGCGACGGCGAGTGTCAACAGGTTTTATTCATTAAATTGTTCGATTAAATATGTAGCCCAAATTTGAAAAAAACTTTTCAATTTTGGGCTTTCCTGTTCTTTACCACACACGCTTTTAATTGTCGCGAACGTACAGTAAAATTCATTTATGTTGTTTTACATTTCAGCTTTCTTAATATTCATTTTGACTTTGATTTTTGATGGAAACGAGTCGAAAACTGTTTTGCCATTTAATATGGTATATGTTAGAATTGAATAACAAAAGTGAAGTAACGCTATAAAAAAGTTGTTTATCGCTATTTTGGTGCTTCTTGTGTGTTTTCTTCTCGCGGGCTGTTACTCAAAGATAACCACTGTGCGCCCCGCAGAGATAAGCAAAGCGGTGACGACGATGAGCATATCTTGAAAGTTAAGCTGTATACCGGCGAAAAGCTCGACACTGATGTTTTCCTCATCGCTGACGACTCGGTTTGTAAGAATGGCAGACGAACCCGTTACCATAAAAGACTGGGACGCTCTGTTCGCGTCATCGTCTTCCGAGAATTAAAGCCCTCAGACATAGATAAACCTTACATCTTTAACAGAGTCAGCTCGCAAGAAAACTGTCTGTAGTAATGACCTTAGCGAAGGCACCATCGAGCGACGCCATAAATATTTCGTGCACCTGTTTTGCGGGATAGCGCACACCGTGTCGCTCAAGGTCGAGGGTGGTGCAGGCGTCCTCAAGAAGAATAACCTTATAACCGCGTGAGGCGGCGGCGCGAACGGTGGTATCTATACACATATGGCTCATCATTCCGCAGACGACAAGCTCGGATATTTCCGAATTTTTTAGGTGCTCGGCAAGCCCGTCGGAAAGAAAACTGTCTGGCACGCTTTTTACAAATACCTTTTCGCCTTCTCGCGGAGCAAGCAGTGGGTAAATCTCGGTTCCGAAAGAACCGTGTGAAAAAAGAAAGTCTCCTTCCTCCGTACTTTCATGGCGAATAAAGATTACCTCCTCGCCAGTCTTTCTAAAGTAGTCAAGCGCGGCCTTTGCGTTCACCGCCGCCTTTTCCGGCTCAAAGAGTTCTCCCCTTCCGCCCGCAAAATAGTCGTTCTGGATATCCACTATAAGAAGCGCTCTTTTCATCTGCTTACCTCCGCACTGTTTTTCAACAGCTTAACACGGAGACAACCGTTTGTAAATTACTTACTTTTTCGTGCGTACTGTCATCAAATTTTCAAAAGGCGGTTAAGAATAATGCTGGACATTACAGACAAAACACAAAAACCCGAAATCTCGGAGCTTTGCGATTACGTAAACAATCAGCAGTTTAATCAGCTTTTAAGTCATCTTTCAAATGAGTACAACGCTCTTAACGCCGTTGAATACAGCTGCGACAACATACTTCTCGGCTGGAACATTAAGCTTTACAAATCTGGACGCGCCCTCTGTCGGCTTTATCCGAGAAAGGGGTATTTCTATGTGCTAATCGTAATAGGGCGAAAGGAGAAGGAGCGCACCGAGGCGCTTATGCCGAGTATGTCCGAGGAAATGCGAAAAATCTATGAGAGCACTAAGGATGGCATGGGACAGCGTTGGCTTGTTTTTGACCTGAATGAAGACGGGGTCTTATATCAAGACTTTCTAAAGCTCGTCGAAATAAGAAGAAACAGCAGATGAATAACAAAAACTCGCTTATAGAAAATATAGAGAATCTTCACACCACAGACCTCGGTGCCGTGCGCATAAGGCGAAATCTCTCGCTTGGCGAGACCGATGTCACCGAGTGGTGCAAAGGAATAATTCTCTCACCAGACGCAAGAATTGAGAGGCTGGGTAAAAATTATTATGTAAAAACTCTTGACCTCGTTATTACTGTCAATTCAAGCAGCTACACAATAATTACGGCTCATAGAATAAGAAACTGATAAAAGCTTCTTTTTCATTCCGCCGCTATATGTTATCATAAAGCAAACACTAAACTTGGAGGCTTTTATGGCAAAGATAGTTAAAACCTATAAGGAAAAACTGCCCGCTTTAACACTATTGGGAAGGTGCTACGGCAACGAGAACCGCAACTCTATGGGTACCTTTTCGACGAAATGGGAAGAGTGGTTTGCAAACGATTGGTTCGACACAGTTTCCAAATGCGGCGAGCCGTATTTGGCGAAGGACTATGTCGGCGCCATGCGATTAAATAAGGGCGTTTTTGAATATCATATCGGCGTGCTAATGAAGACAGTCGAAAGCATACCCGAGGGCTTTTCCGCCGTCAAGCTTCCCGCAGCAGATTACGGTGTCACGTGGATTAAGGGAAAGGACGACGCGGAGCTTTACTCTATGCATAAAGAGAGCATGGCGGCTTTTGAGAAAGCAGGGCTCACGGTCGCTAACGACGCGTGGTATATCGAAAGGTATGTCTGTCCTCGCTTTACAAAGCCTGACGAGAACGGCGAGGTCATACTCGACTATCTCGTCACCTTAACCGATTAATTGAGTGACGGAATTAACAACTACTGTATAAGCATAAGTTGCGCGGAACATACTCTTGTGTATTAATAGTAGTTTGAGAAAATGGTCTGATTTAAGAGTTTTACTTTATTGCTTACGCGCGGCAAGGAGCAAAGAATGAAATCATCGGTAGAGAAAACTATCAAAGGTTTTTATATTGCGGTTCAGTGCGTGCTATTCTTGCTGATTAAAATCGCGGAACTCACCGCACCATACACTCTCACGCGAAAACTGATGTTCTTCGCTATTTTTATCAACTTCGCCGTAACCGCGTATTTTTTCTTGCGGGAGACCCGAGAGAAGCGACTTTCCGATTTTTCATTTTCAGCCGTTTTTTTATCTATGCTGCTTACACTTCTTGCTGACACATTTCTTGTTCTTATTGACGGCTTTTACCTTGCGGGAGTAATGCTCTTTTGCGCTGTTCAGACGGTGTACGCCTTTTATCTTGGTATGAGCCGCCAACAGGCGATAGTTCGTTTCATATGGTTTGCACTTTTGTTTCTTACCGTTCTTTTTATCGGTGCGTTGAACCTTTTGAGCGGCTTCGCGGCGTTCTCTATGGCTATGCTTAGCGTAAACGCAGTTACCGCTTGGCGACGGTATGGAAGAAACAAGACGAAGGCGGGTCTTCTTCTTGCGTTGGGACTGACGCTGTTCCTTCTTTGCGACGTAAATGTAGGAGCAATGAACGCGACCGCTGTCGGTACGTTTGCTAACGAGCTTTCAGCCTACCTTATCTGGACCTTCTATCTTCCGTCGCAGGTTTTAATTGTGTTAAGCTTTGCAGAAAAATGATTTTTCTCGGAAGTTTATCGAAATTTCACGGAAAAATTTGATTTTCGAGGCTTTCAACCAAACAAATTTTGTGATAACTCTATTAAAAATGCTGTTGTTTTCATATTTCTTGTAGTAAAATAAGAAGTAGGCAAAGAAAGGTGGGTGAAATTATGGACGACTGTTGCTTCGCGACGTTAGGAACGACAATATATCCCGGACGGGTAGTAAAAATACTCTGTTTGAAGGATAGCGACGATATCGGTGAGAAGACCGTGCCTAACCGCTACCGTATCATTTACGTCAAAAACGGACGCGGTGTTTTTCATAACGGCGATAACAGCCAGATAGTTACAAGCCCCGCCGTATTATGTCTTAACGAAACCGATTCCGTCTTTTTTTCAGATACAAGCGAGCTTAAGCTTGATATTATGTACTGTGACCCATCGGTTTTTGAACGCTACAACAATTATAAGGATATCGCCGACTGGAAATCGCAGCTTACCGATGATATACGTTATTTTTTCGAGCCTTTCTTTGAGCGCAGTGACAGCTATATCGGTGCAAGCACCACCAACCATTACCACGGCAACCGTATCTCACAGCTTATAGATTTAGCAGACACCGAGCTTCAAATTCAGCGCGACGAATTTTGGCCCTGCCGCAGCCGCTCATATTTCATTGAGCTGCTTTTGCTTGTAAGCTCTGTCTTCCGCGAGGAGAAACAGCGCGACCAAATTTTCGTGGGCAAGATGACCGATGAGATAAGAGAGGTTGTTGATTATCTTCATATCCACTATCTTGAAAAGATTGTGATTGAGGATATTACAAAGCAGTTCAACACCAATAAGACGACCCTTAACCAAAAATTCAAGGCGGTTATGGGCATAACGGTAATGGCGTATATCATAAGTCTTCGTATGCAGATTGCATGCTCGCTTCTGCGCAAGACCTATTTGTCCGTACGGGAGATAATGGAGCGCTCGGGTTATCGTGACGACGCTCATTTCCTTCGCGCCTTTAAAAAGTACGCGGGCTGCACACCCACTGAGTACCGAAGCAGGTATGAAGTGGCGTAGCGCGTAATGTGATTTTTAATTAGAATATGTTTGAAAGCCGACCCTTTGGTCGGCTTTTGTTTTTTCGATAAGCGGTTTTTTCCTTTCGATTTGCACTTCATAATTGTAATAATCAGATATAAACTCTTTTCAGTAAGCTTGTTATGTCAAGCATCAATTAATTCACGAAAGAGGTATACTTATGAATAAGAATATTATGTTTTACATTATCGTTTCTGCGCTAATTTTGGCGCTCTGCTTATCGCTTGCAAGCTGTGCTGGCGGTTCGGGTTGGACTCCCGTTTCAAAAAGCAGTATTGAATTCAACGACAATATGGACGGCTTTCTTAACGAAAACTACGGCATTACTGTGGGTTTTCAGGGCGAAATTCGCTACACTACCGACGGCGGAAAAACCTGGCCCCGCGCCGAGAACAGCTCAATGTGCCGTTTTTCCCTTGACATAGTCGATGAAAGCCTTGCATGGACAGGCGGAAACGGCAGTCAGATTCGCGTGAGCCACGACGGAGGAAAAACCTGGACAGCTGTGACTGACTCCCCTCTCGGAGGAATTGTATCGGGCATCGACTTTATTGACGACAAAATCGGCTGGATTTGCACAAACGCGAGACTCGCAAATACCACCGACGGCGGCACTACATGGAACCCGATAGAAATGCCCTCGGAAGCCGCCGGTATAGCCGCTATACAGCTTAGAACCGAAAACGACGGTTATCTGCTTTCACGCAACGGTCTTCTGTTTATTACCGCAGACGGCGGTGCAAGCTGGAGCACCCGCGACATTGAAATGGCTAAATATGAAATACTAAATGAAAAGGGCGAGGCGGGATTTTATAAATTCAATTCCGCAGTAGCCGATATAGCCTTCACCGACGAAAACAACGGAAAGATTGTCTTTTGTGGCACAGCCCCCAACAAGGGTTCGCTTGTCTGGAGCTTAAACACGACAAACGGCGGTGAGACGTGGAAAGCCGAACAAATTGAGGTTGAGGAAGGCTTTGCAACAAACAGAATCTTTCTTTCCACGGACGGACAGTTCCTTACGCTCGGAAGCTTTTCACGCGATGTAATCCTTATGAAATGCGATAAGTAAAGAAGAATGCCGACCTTCTGGTCGGCTTTTCTTTTCGATTAGCGGTATAACATTTCCGATTAGCACTTTATTTCCAGCCCCTCTTTTAATAAAATGTAATCAGAAAGCGGAATACCGCAAAAAAATAGGAAAGAGGCTGAAAAAAATGACGAAGAAGAACCTGTACTTCATAGCTTCGACGGTTCTGATTTGTATCCTTACTTTTACAAGCTGCGCGAGCAAGCCGCAGTGGAGAACCGTTACAAGGTGCAATACGGACTTTGAAAACAATCTGGACGCGTTCATTAACGAGACCGACGGAATTACTACAGGACGCTACGGCACAATTAAGTACACAAGGGACGGCGGAAAAACGTGGGTGCAATCTGATAAGGATATGTACTCGCACTTCAGTGTAGATTACGTGACCGATGACCTTATTTGGTGCGGCGGAGAATACAATCACATTAAGCTCAGCCGCGACGGCGGAATGACCTGGACGCCTATGCCCGATTTTTCCATGGCGGTTGTGGTTTCCAACATAGACTTTCTTGATGATAAGACAGGGTGGGCAACTACCACCGATAGACCCGCTTCCACCACGGACGGCGGAAAGACCTGGAACCGAATCTATCTTCCCGATGGTGCTGACGGTGTAGCGGCGCTCTGCCTTCGCACCCCGACGGACGGCTACGTCTATTCACGAAACGGCGTCTTCTGCATAACCCATGACGGCGGTAAAACCTGGCAGACAACCGACACTCACATTGAAGAATTGAATTTTTATAACCAACGTAAAGAGCCGCGCCTTATTGAGATTAGTGCGGCGATATGCGACATTGTATTTACGGACGAGAATAACGGCATTATCGTTTTCGCAGGCGCTTGCTACGGCAAGGGTTCAATGGTTTGGTGTCTTAGAACCTCAGACGGCGGAAAAACCTTTACCCGCGAAAAGATTATAGTAGACGAGGGCTTTGAAACTAAGCGGGTTTTTCTCAGCGAGGACGGACAATATCTAACGCTCGGCAACTATGACAGAGAAATCATCGTGATGAAATTCGAATAAGAAAGGGCGGTGCATTATGAAAGGAACTAAACTGTTTGTCTGTGTCACAGCTATTCTTCTAATAATACTTTCGCTCACATGCTGCGCTTCCGATAAACAGGGCTGGACTGTCGTTAATAAAACCGTATCCGAACACTACAATCTATTCGAGGGCTATGCCGACGAGGATAACGGAATTATGCTTATCCGCTTCGGAATAGTAAGATGTACCAATGACGGCGGCAAAATTTGGGCAAAGGCAAAAACCGACGCTGCCGAACAGCTTGCCTTAGACATCATAGACGAAAAAACCGCGTGGAGCGGCGGAAAGTACAGCGAGGTCTGCGTCACCCATGACGGAGGCTTAACGTGGGAAATGCTTACAAACGTAACCCTTGGCGGCTATGTATCTAACATAGATTTCTTAGACGAAAATGTCGGCTGGGTTTGCGCTACATGGCGGCTTGTCGCTACCGCAAACGGCGGAAAGACGTGGTACAAAATTGAATATCCAGATGAGGTGGACGGAATAGCCGCAATTCATCTTCGAACACCTTTAGACGGTTATCTGCTCGCCCGAAACGGTCTTTTGTTCATAACCGCGGACGGCGGAAAGACATGGGAGCAAAAGGATATTGGTATTGAACAGTACGGCGTGGTCAATGAAAAAGGAGAACCCGGACTTTATAAGTTTTCCACGGCGGTAGCAGACATATCCTTCACGGATAAAGACAACGGAACCATAGTGTTTACAGGTCTTGACCCCGAAAAGGGCATTGTCGTTTGGAGTCTTAAGACCTCCGACGGCGGCAACACCTTTGACGCGGAACAGATAGAATTTGACGATGGTTTTACAGCTAATCGGCTCTATCTCTCCGCGGACGGACGATATCTAACCTTAGGCAATTTCAAACGCGACATAGTTCTTTTAAAGTATGAAAACAGCTAAAGCACTTTAGCTACTCTCAATTAACGCAAGACAAACAAGCATTAAAAAGAGCAAGGTCATTCGGCCTTGCCCTTTTTGCATATTGCATTATAATAACCCTTTCGTGAATGTGGCTCACCTTAAGCGTTTCACAATCTGTAAGCGCGAGTAATGCAAATTTAGCAATAACCATTTAGCTGAATACCGTTTTCCAACCGACGGATAATCTAAACCGACGACTTGAAAATCCGCGAACGTGGATTGCTTTTTATCATAGTGGCTATCAATATTTATGTGCGATATTTTATACTCGTCATTTTATGTATTTTAGGGTATAATTATAATCGGAACAAACAAAAGGAGCTGCCGTATGTTCAAGGTATTTCTTGCTGAGGACGAAATTGTCGTCCGTGAGGGTCTTCGCAACAATATAGCGTGGGAGCAGTATGGCTTCACCTGCGTAGGCGACGCCGCCGACGGCGAAATGGCGCTTCCGCTTATCCGCCAACTAAAGCCAGACCTCCTTATTACCGATATTAAAATGCCGTTTATGGACGGGCTTGCGCTCTGCGACTTCGTGCGCAAAGAGCTACCCGACACCCACATTATAATCATCAGCGGCTATGACGATTTTAAATACGCCCAACAGGCGATAAGCAAGGGTGTCGATGAATACCTTTTAAAGCCGATTACCCGCTCGGTAATGGCTGGCGTGCTTTCAGAGCTTCAAAGAAAGCTTGAAAACGAACGCGAGATGAAGGACTATATGCTCAAGTTTCGTCAGGAAACACGTGAGTATGAGCAGTTCGCGCGCCGCCGTTTCTTTGAACAGCTTGTTCAAGGCAAGCTTTCCGCACAGGAAATCTACCGCGGCGCAGAGGAACTTGACGCTGACATAACCGCGCGTTGCTACAACATAGTTATGCTTTCTCTGCACGAGCCTAACCCCGCCGCCGCTAAAAACCTCACCGATGGTTTATCTGAGCTTCAAGACCAGCTGGTTCAGTATATTACCTGTTGCTCGGAGTTTCTGCTTTTCCGCTGGAATCTAAACACCTATGCCATTCTAATCAAGGGCGAGCCTGAGGGAATAGCCGAGGCCACCGAGCGCTGCGTAGAAAACATTGCGCGGCGGTGCAGTGAGGCTGGCGGAACTTCATGGTATGTCGCCGCGGGAACGCCGGTGGAAAGACTCAGCTCTTTGCCCCAATGCTTCTCAACGGCGAGCCGAATCCTCTCATACAGCTATCTCTGCCCCGGTCAGCACATTCTTACCACCGACAGCATAAATGAGCTAAAAAGCGGTGTTTCCGACGATATGGAAGACAGCGTAATCGACCCCGAACAGATTAAGCTTTTCCTTGCTAACGGCGAAAAGAACGAGGTGGACGAGTTTGTCGGACGGCTTTTGAACCAGGTAAGCGAAAACGTCCTCAACTCCTTCTTGTTCTGTCAATATCTTTGCATAACCGCCTGCTTCGCGGCGTCAGGATATATAGAATCCATCGGCTGCGACCAGAAGCTTCTTCCCCGCCCCGACATAAGTAAGCCCACCGATATGAAGCTTCCCGAGACTGTTCGAGCATACGTAAACAGCGTGCTTCTCACGGCAATTGAGCTTCGCGAGAACGAGTACAGCAAGCGTTACAGAGAAATGCTTCAGCAGGCGATGGATTTTATAAATGTAAACTTTGCCGACGCGGAGCTCTCGCTTAACCGCGTCGCAAAGGAGGTTAACATAAGCCCCAACTACTTTTCCGCGGTGTTCAGTCAGGAGGTCGGTCAAACCTTTACGGAATACCTGACGAGCAGAAGAATGGAGGAGGCAAGAAGACTGCTTCGCGGCAGTACTATGCGTTCGAGCGAAATCGCCGAGGCTGTGGGATATAAAGACCCGCACTACTTTAGCTTCCTGTTTAGAAAAATTCAAGGCTGTACCCCAAGGGACTACAGAAGCGGAAAAGCTTAAATCTATTTTATAAAAGATATATTAACTGCAAGGAATGTCGGTAAGTATGATTAAACGCCTTTTTAACCTAAAAAACAAAACGGGCGGAGTGACAATGAAATCTATGCTGTGGCGCATGGTTCTTATTGTCGCGTTACCAATGATGGCGCTTGTTCTGCTCGCCGTTTCAATTGAAGTGCTTTATGCAACTAACTATAACGCTATTCTAAACAACGTTACTCTCGCATCTGAATTTAACCAGAATTTCAAAAGCGATATTGACCTGAAAATGTACTACTTCGTTATCGACAGCCAATATTCCGAGGGCATTCCCGTAGAGGAGGTGCGCGCGGCCGAGAAGCTTGCCGAAACACTTCTTACCACAACAACCGAGAAGGAAAGCATAAAGGCAATAACGAGCGTACAAAGCCTCTGCTCAAACCTTGAGGAAAAAATGTATCAAATAGCCGACTGCGAAGGGTACGATGAGCGTCAGGAACAGCTGGACAACAACATCTATATCCTTACGGGCTTGATACAGGATTACATGTACACCTATCTTTATCACGAAGCGGCGCACCTAAAGACGGTTAACCACGATATGGTGCAACGGCTCGCGGTGTTTATCTGCGGTATATTGATTCTTACCTTCGTGCTGACCCTTGTGCTTCTTAACCGCTCGCGCAAGCTCGGCGACAGCATCGCTACTCCGATAAACGAGCTTTGCAGCCGTGTTCGCGCAATCGGCGGAGGTGACTTGAAGGTGTGCTCGCCAATTCAGGCGGACGAGGTGGAAATACAGACCCTGTCAAACGGCTTTGAACAGATGGTTGAGCGGCTTAACCTGCTTATTTCAAAGAACCGCGACGAAGAAAAACAACGTCGAAACGCCGAGCTTGCTCTGCTTCAAGCACAGATTAACCCACACTTTCTTTATAACACGCTTGACGCTATTATCTGGCTTATTGAATCGGGAAAATATGACGAGTCGGTCGATATGGTAAGCAGTCTTTCCGCCTTTTTCCGTCATTCACTAAGCCGCGGAATGGATATGATAACAATTAGCGAGGACGAACAGCATGTTCGCAGCTATCTTGAAATACAGCGTATGCGTTACGCGGATATACTCGACTACGAGATACGCATACCGAGCGAGCTTGGCGGCTGTGAGCTTCCAAAGCTGACCCTTCAGCCACTTGTGGAAAACGCGCTGTATCACGGAATAAAGCTTAAACGCCGAAAGGGACACATAACTGTTACAGGCGAGCTTTCCGACGGACTTGTAATAATCTACGTTGATGATGACGGTGCGGGAATGTCCGCCGAACGGCTTAGCGCAATGCGCGAAACGCTTAGCGCCGCAAGCTCCTCTGAGGAGGCAATCGGTTTCGGTATGCGCACGGTGCATAAACGCCTGCAGCTTCTGTTCGGTGAGGATTATGGCTTGAAAATAGACAGCGAGGAGGGCGTAGGCACCCGAATAACCGCGGTGTTCCCCGCCATTTACAAAACCGCAAAGGAGACGGAAGAATGAAACGACTGACAGCTCTATTTCTTATAACGGCGCTTCTCTTTTCTCTTAGCGCGTGTAATTCAGATAAGCCGTCGCCGCCGATTGTGAACGATGACCTTATTGTCGTCGGCTTTTCTCAGGTCGGAGCGGAATCTGAATGGCGCGTGGCCAACACGGAGAATATGCGAAGCGTTCTTTGCGAGGAGAACGGCTTTGAACTGATTTATTCGGACGCGCAACAGAATCAGGAGAACCAGATACGAGCGATAAGAAACTTCATTCAGCAAAGCGTTGATTACATCGTACTCGCGCCCGTTACCGAAAGCGGCTGGGATTCTGTTCTTCAAGAAGCAAGGGACGCGGGTATTCCCGTGATTATTGTTGACCGTATGGTAACGGTTGACGATATGGGGCTTTACACCGCCTACGTCGGCTCTGATTTTCGCAATGAGGGCGACAAGGCTATGAAGTGGCTTGAGGATTATCTTTCAAGCCGAGGACGTCTTTATGAGGATATTAGAATAGTTCATATTCAAGGCACCCTCGGTTCGTCGCCTCAGTATGGCCGCACCGATGCGCTGACCGCCGCTGTGGAACAAAACGAATCATGGGAGATTATTGAGCAGCGCGAGGGCGATTTTACCCGCTCAAAAGCTTACGAGGTGATGAGAGACATTCTCACGCGCACAACCGATATCGACGTGGTTTACTGCGAAAACGACGGCGAGGCTCTGGGGGTTATCGACGCGCTTGAAGAAAAGGGTATTCCGATAGGGCCTTCAAAGAACGGCGTAATAATTATCTCCTTCGACGCCACCAAAATGGGTCTTACTATGTGCCTCGAAGGGAAAATCAGCTGTGTTGTGGAATGTAACGCGCTTCAAGCATCCTACGTTTCCGATATAATTAGAAGACTTGAGCAGAAGCTCCTTGTGGAGAAGATTAAATTTGTTGAGGAGACTCAGTTCGATTGTTTCACAATAAACCAAGCGATGATTGACGAGAGAACCTATTAGTGCTCGTTTCCATAAATCGTCGCGCCGTCATTCGGGTTATCTGTGGGCGGAAGTGGAAATTTTAAAAGGGCGGCTTAGCCGTCCTTTCTTGTTGTCATTGGAAAGATAAAAGTATAGAATGTAGATAAAGAGAAAACTTGTTCGGAGAGTGAATATGGATAACGAGAAAGCCGTAAGCGGCTACACAATAAAGTATGCTCTGGCTCAGGCGTTGTTTTGGATGTCGCTTTGCGCTATCAAAGGTTTTATGTCGGTATTGCTTCTCGACAGGGGCTACAGCAACACACAAATAGGGCTTATCCTTGCTGTTTCCAGCACAATCACCGTTTTTATGCAGCCCGCCGTTGCCTCCTTCGCCGATAAGCACCGCAGTATCCCGCTTAACAGAATTATTGCTTTCTTCGCCGTTATCGCCTCAGTTCTCGCCGCGGCGGCTGTCTTTATTGTCACCGAATCACTTGCGCTTTCCGTGATAATGGTGTTTTCGGTAATTGTTATTACAATTATCTATCCTCTGCTAAACTCACTTTACATAATGCTCGGCGAAAGCGGAACAGAAATTAACTACGGTGTAGGGCGCGCGGCGGGTTCGCTTGGCTACGCGCTTTTTTCACTGCTTTTGGGTTGGCTGCTCGAAACGCTTCCGACCGTAATACTGCCTATAAGCGGGCTTGTTCTTCTCATTGCCTTCACCCTCACCACACTTCTGCTATGGGATAAGCGCGATATCTGCGGCAGAATAACCTCGGAAAACAAGAAGAACGACAAAGCCGACGAAAAAGCGCAGGAACTCGGCGTCTTCGCATTTATGAGACGAAATCTTCGGTATATGCTCTTTCTTTTCGGCGTGGCGCTTGTTTTCTATAATCATACAAACGTTAGCGATTACCTTGCGCAGGTCACCACCTCGGTTGGCGGAACAAGCGCCGACCTTGGTGTCGCGGTTTTTATAGCCGCCATTGTGGAGCTTCCGGCTATGCTCTTTTTCAACAAGCTTCTAAAGAAAATAAGCTGCCGTACTCTTTTGAGAATAGCCGCCGTTTCCTTCGTGATTAAGCATCTGCTGGTTTACCTTGCGAACAGCGTAGCCACTCTTTTTATCTCTCAGCTGTTTCAGATGACCGCCTTCGCGCTGTTTCTTCCCGCCTCCGTTTATTATGTCGGAAAACTTCTTCCTAAAGCCGACGCCGTTAAGGGTCAGTCGTTTGTTACAAGCGCCATTGCTCTCGGCGGCGTTCTCGCAAGCCTTGTGAGCGGAAGAATTTTGGATTTGTACGGTTCAAAAGCCATGCTTCTTATCGGCACGGTCATTTCCGCCGCGGGCTCGCTCATAATCTTCTTTTCCGTCGAAAACACCGAAATGTCTGCTTAGCTTTGTCATATATAACATCAGCAGTCTCGTTTTTTTATAATAATTAAAGATTTTTTGTTAATTTTGTGACCAATAATACACAATAAAGTTGTATTTAGTTGAAATGACAGAAATAAACTGATATAATAAATAAAAACTATAAGAAAGATACAAACACCTAAATTAATTAATACTGACAGAGGATTGTCTACTTAGACCCTATTATATTTTTGGGAGAAGAATTGTTATGTTTTGGACAATATTAGCAATAATCGAGGCCATCATCTTGGTCGTTTTAGCTGTGGTGCTTTTAACCAGCAGTCTTTCGCACCGAATGATAATGAAAAAGGCGTCGCTTATTGTAAAGGGTCAGCTCAATGTTGAGGATATCCTTGTTCTCGGCAAAAAGGGAAGCTCAGCCGTTATTGCGAGCGCGTTCAACTCGATAAAGAGCAATCTTTTGACCTTCATTGAGGAAACTAAGGGCAACGTGGTTACCCTTTCAGACGCGACGGAGGTGCTTTCAAAAAGCGTCGTTGCCAACCAGTCAGGTAATGAACAGATAGCGGGCGGCGTTACGACGGTTGTCGGCAAGGTTAACGAACAGCTTGACCTTGTTAAGACAAACCTTGAGGTTATTGAAGCAAATAACGCACAGATGCAGGAAATAGATTGCTCCGCCAACAAGATTAAAGAGCTTTTGGACGACACCGTTGAGGTCAGCGAAAAGGGTCTTGAAAATCTTGGCGACTATGAAAACGATATTGAAGCAATCTCGAAGGAGCTGGAAAAGAGCAACGAGCTTCTGACCCAGTTTAACGAGGACATTAAGAGTATTAAGGGCGTAAGCGACCTTATTATTGGCATAAACAATCAGCTTCGTCTTCTTGCCATCAACGCCTCGATTGAAGCGGCGCGCGCAGGGCAGGTTGGCAAGGGCTTCGAGGTTGTTGCGCAGGAAATGAAGGAGATGTCCGACAGAACCGACCAGGGAATGGAGGAGATTACAAAGATAGTCGAATCCATAATTGAAAGCAGTAAGGACGTTAACGGAAGTATAAAGACCTGCGAGGATACCTTCATTCAGAGTAATGAAACCTTCCGCGAGGTGAGCAATTCCTTCCAGACAATAACCCAGCAGTCCTCTGAAATACAGGAGGGTATAAACGAGATATCCTCAAAAATCGACAACATTACCAATAACCTCGACGCGAGCAAGGAGCAGGCGGCTCAGCTGCTTGACGCTTCTCAATTAATAAGCAACAGCACTCACGAGATAGCCGCGGCGTCCGAAGAAACCGCCGCGGAATCAATGCACATCAGCGAAAACGTGGATAACCTAAGCGGTATGCTTTCGGGTATTCAAAACCTCTTGAAGCAATTTAACACCGCCGTTGTACCCGCAGAGGGCGGCTACGACAGAAAGGTGAAGATAGCCTTCCTCAGTATGCTGGACAACGATTTCTGGTACGGCGTGCGTCGCGGCGTTTTCTACGCGCAAAAGGAGCTTGCCGACACGAAGGCTGTTGTTGATTATCTCCCCTTCTTTACCGTAGGCGAGGAGCGAGACAAACAGGTTAAAGACCAAATTCTTGAGTGCATTAACCAAAAGGTTGACGGCATAATTCTTCCCGGCTTCCTTGACGGCGGCAACGAATATCTTGCAAAAGCCATCAGCGAGGGCATTAAGGTAATAGCTTTTAACTGCGACTGCAGTCCCGACATTAAGCGACTTGCCTGCTTCAGCCCGAACAGCCGTGAAGCGGGTGCGCTTGCGGCAGAGTCTATGCAGAAGGCTTTGGGCAGACACGGAAAGATAGCTGTTATGACGGGTCCTTTATCTATCGGCGTTAACCGCGAGCGTAAGGACAGCTTCTTAAAGAAGTTAAGCTCCTATAAGGGTCTTCGCGTGGTGTCTGACATAAGCGTTGAGGACGACGCGGACGACGTTTACCGCAAGACAGTAAGCTGCCTTGAAAGCCGACCTGACATTGACGCTATCTACATAACGACCGGTATGGCTATTTCGGCGGCAAAGGCTGTCGAGGACCTTGGTCTTGAGGGCAGAGTCTGCGTAGTTGGCTTTGACCATAACCAAGAGATTTTCTCTTATATCAAGAAGGGTATTATCGCCGCGGCGATAGGACAAGACCCGTTTGGACAGGGTCACGACCCGATAATTTGGATGTACAATCTGCTTGTAACCGGCGACGCGCTGCCAAAGGAATTTATGCCCTGCCGCTTATCGGTGGTTAACAAATCAAACGTGGAAAATCTTTTGGAAGCGTAGTTGTTCCTTAGACGAAAAGCTGAGAATTATAATTTCGATACAATATTTAAAGCCCCTCGCGAACCGCGAGGGGCTTGGCTTTTACTCTGTTTTGTTTGTTTCTAAGCAAGGAAGCCCTTTAGTATTCTGTCCTCCGCTTCCTCCTCGGTAAGGCCGAGCGTTTGAAGCTTTAAGAGCTGTTCGCCCGCAATTCGTCCTATCGCCGCCTCGTGTATTAGCTGAGCGTCGGTGCAGTTTGCCGCTATCTCTGGAACGGCGTGTATCTTAGCTTCGTCCATTATAATCGAGTCGCACTGTACATGACCGAAGCAACGCGCGTTTCCTTCAACACAAGGACAGAACCTTTGAACCGAGGCGTTCTTCGCCACGCTTCGCGAGATTACCCTTCCCTTAGAGTCTTCCCCGTCAAGAATAATATGCATATCCGATTCCGCCGCTTGCGTTCCGTGGGTCATAAGCCTTTCGGTAACTGTTGTTTCAGCGCCCTTGCCGCAGACTATCTTTGTGTCGCGTTTGGTGGAATCAATGCCGCCTATCTGCGCGGTGTCCATGGTGAAGTGCGCGTTTTCCTCAAGATAAACAGCCGTCTGCGGGTTCATAATGTTTCCGCCTGTGCCGTCGCCCTCTCCATAGTGCTTTTCCACATACTTAACCTTTGAATTCTTTCCGACATAAAAAGTATGCACGCCGTCATGACGGCTTTCGTCACAACCGCTGTTGTGAATACCACAGCCGGCGACTATCGTAACATCACAGTCCTCGCCGATAAAGAAGTCGTTATAAACCATCTCAGACAAGCCTGTTTTAGTGATTAAAACAGGTATATGACAGCTCTCGTTTTTAGTTCCCGCCTTTATTTTTATGTCTATTCCCTGTTTGTCGGTCTTGGGGGCAATCTCAATGTTTTCACTACTGCTTCGTCCAAAGCAACCTGAATCTATGCGAATATTATACGCGCCCTTAGTCGGGCCGCTAATGCCCGCTATCTTTTCAAGCAGCCCCGCGTTCAGGGCGTCCATTACTTCACTCATCTTGACGCCTCCTTATTGATTATCGGGCAGCAGCTTGTGGTATCGGCTACTATCATCGGGAATATCTCCTCGGTTGTGCCTTTATGCGCAATTTCTCCGCCGGAAATAACTATAATCTCGTCGGCAAGGCGAATTATCCGCTCTTGATGCGAAATTATTATCATAGTAGAGCTTCGCTTTGCGTGAATCTGCTCAAAGGTCTCGGTAAGCCTCGCAAAGCTCCAAAGGTCAATTCCCGCCTCAGGCTCGTCAAAAATCATCAGACCGCTGTTACGCGCAAGTATGGTCGCAATCTCTATACGTTTAACTTCGCCGCCCGAAAGGCTTGCGTCCACCTCGCGCTCAAGATAATCGTTAGCGCAAAGCCCCACCTCGGTAAGATACGAGCACGCCTCACCCTTGCCGAGTGTTTCGTTGCCCGATGCCATACAAAGAAGGTCGCGAACCTTAAGCCCCTTGAAACGCGGAGGCTGCTGAAAGCCGTAGCTAATTCCCTTCCTTGCTCTTTCGGTTATTCCAAGCGCTGTTACGTCTTCGCCGTTCCATATGACGCTGCCTGACGTAGGCGCGACAAGCCCCATAATTATCTTTGCGAGGGTGGTCTTGCCGCCGCCGTTTGGGCCCGTAAACACAATAAGCTTACCGTCGCCCACAGTAAGACTTACGTCCTTTATTATTTCGGTTTCGCCAGCCTCGCCTTCAACGCGAAAACCGATATTCTTTAGTTCCAGCATAAATAATATCTTCCTTTCCTTGCTTTTACTATTGTATCACATTTTTTCCGTTTTTTCCTTAGTATCGCTATCTTTTACATATTTGTAACCGTAAGCGTCGCTGTCGTTTTTGTAGATAAACTTATTCTTCTGTGTTATAATAGCATTAATAATTTTCAAGGAAGACTGACGTTATGTTTAACGGATTTTCACAGAAGACAATAGATTTTATGTGGGGCATTCGCCTCAATAACAACCGTGAATGGTTCACGGAGCATAAGGACGAATATCACAGCGACCTTGAAGCGCCTATGAGAGAACTCGCCGAGGAGGTTGCAAAAGGGTTCGCTAAGAAGCAACCAAAACTCGGACTTGAGCTTCATATATCACGTATCTACCGAGACGCAAGACGTCTTTTCGGCAATGGGCCGTATAAGGACCACCTTTGGTTTACCCTTAGAAAGGTGACGCTTGAGTGGACGGACAAGCCTGTCTTTTGGTTTGAGCTTGGTCCCGAAAACCTCTCATACGGCGTGGGATACTACCAAGCGGCGCCGATAACGATGCAAAAGCACCGCGCAAGGATAGACAAAGACCCCTCGGCATTAAAAAGGCTTTCTAAGGCACTTGCGTCGCAAAACGAATTCATTCTCGAAGGAGAAAGCTATAAGAAACCGAAGTGTGACGACAAAGCGCCTCTTAGCGAATGGTACAACCTAAAAAGCTTTTCGCTTATTCATACGGAGAATCTCTCTGCGGATATCTTTTCTCCGACGCTTGCTGAAAGAATAGTTAAGGGCTTCGATTTTCTCACGCCCTTTTACAGCTATTTTGCCACCCTTGACGATGACCCCGACCCCGCATTAAAGTAAAGCTAAAGCGAGCCGTAAGGCTCGCTTTTAATTTTCTATTCCGTGAGCGACGGAATATCCGTCGACTCTATTCCGCCTGCGACCGAGGATACGTCCTTTAGCTTTTTCTGTATCTGGCGCGTTCGCACGCCAACGAGCTTGTCAAGCTCGTCGTTCGCTTGATTTAACCTTTGCTGTGTTACCGAAAGCACCCCGGCAAAGTTGTCAAACTCGGTCTTCACGCCGCCGAGCACCTTCCAAACCTCACCTGAGCGTTTCTGAATAGCGAGCGTTTTAAAGCCCATCTGTAAGCTGTTTAACAGCGCGGACATTGTTGTGGGCCCCGCAATGCTGATTTTGTAGTCGCGCTGAAGCGTTTCCACGAGTCCGCGGCGCACCACCTCGGCATACAGCCCCTCGATGGGTAAAAACATAATTGCGAAATCCGTAGTGTTCGGAGGGTCGATGTATTTGTCGCGAATATCCTTCGCGCAACCTTTAATTCGCGTGTCAAGCTGTTTTGCGGCTTGCTCAATCGCGGCGGTGTCGCCCGCCTCGTACGCGTCCACAAGCATAGAATACATATCAAGGGGAAATTTTGCGTCTATCGGAAGATAGGTTATGCTTCCGTCCTCGCTCGGAAGCTTCACGGCGTATTCAACCACGTCACGGCTGCCCGGTTTGGTCGCGATATTCGTGTCGTACTGCTCAGGCGACATCATCTGCTCAAGTATTGCGCCGAGCTGAATCTCTCCGAGTATTCCGCGGGTTTTTACATTGCTTAATACCTTCTTCAAATCTCCCACACCCGAGGCGAGCGTCTGCATCTCTCCTAAGCCCTTATATACCTGCTCCAACCGTTCGCTTACAAGCTTAAAGGATTGCCCAATCTTGTCTTCAAGCGTCTTTTGGAGCTTTTCGTCCACCGTCTCACGCATCTGTTCAAGCTTTTTGCTGTTGTCCTCCTGAAGCGCGGCGAGACGTCGCTCCATGGTTGTTCTTATGTTGTCGAGTCTCTGTTCGCTTTGCACTGAAAACGCGCCGAAGCGCTTGTCTATTGCGCCGAGGTTGTCCGCAATACTCTTTGTCAGCGCGTCGAGCTTTGCGTCCTCACGCTGAAAAGCGTTCTGTTGAGAAGTATTTAGGAGCTCAGCCATATTATTTATTGTTTGAGACAGCTCGGTTCGCGAGGCACGCTGTTCAACGAGCACCTCGCCGCGAAGCTTCTCAAGTATCGTCGAGTAGTCGTTCTTCTTCGAGCCGCGAACAAGCATAACAACAGCCAGCGCCAGAGAGAGCGCTGAAAGCCCTGTAATTATTAACAGCATTATTTCAACCTTTGACATAAGCTTCTCCGTTTGTATAGTCGTTATTTTACTACTGAAAATATCATAACATCTTTTTATCCGCAAAACAATAACAGCCGAAACATTTGTTTCGGCTGTTAATCTATTTTTTCTTAACGGTTAGTTTTCCTTCAGTTTTATTTATTAGCCGCTTGATATTTGTTCGGTGGTTAAAGATAATCAGAGCGCCTATAGCGAGCGCAAACAGCGTGTGAATCTGCCACTCCTCACCCGTTAAGTATCTTACGGCGAACATGACGAAGGGCAGTAGAACCGCAACGGTAACAGAGGCAAGCGATATTATCTTTGAAACGGCAAAAACAGTTCCGAATACCGCAAGCAGAATTATAAGTGCGCGCCAGTCCACAACAGCCATTATCCCAGCCGTGGTCATTACGCCCTTGCCGCCGCGGAAGTTAAAGTAAAGCGGAAGAATATGCCCCACAAGCACAAACAGCGCCGCGAACATAGTGCCGCCGCTGACCTCTAAGCCCGCCGAGGCAAATAGCGCGCGCCCGATTAGAATGGCAGCTGCGCCCTTTAGGAAATCTCCGATTCCAGTCAGCACGCCGCATTTAACGCCGACGGCGCGAAGCACGTTGGTCATACCCGCGTTTTTACTTCCGAGCTCACGAATATCCTTACTTTCGAAAGCGCGGGTGGTAATTA
>CAZUOY010000031.1:0-18213 GCA_964622315.1 uncultured Oscillospiraceae bacterium
GCGAAAGTGATGGTGGAAAGATGCAAAGAGTCAGCGACATAGCAAAATACTTTTCAAACGGTGCAAAGCCCGTAAACCTGTCCGCCCTTACGGACGGTCACGTTAACGACACCTTCCTCGTCGAGCTAAACACAGGCGAAAGCTTTATCCTTCAAAAGCTCAGCCGCAGGGCGTTTGACAGTCCCGAGGCGTTAATGTTCAACGCCGTTACCGCACTTGCGCATATAGCAAGCAACACTTCGACGGAGCAACCGTTTAAATTCTTAACCACGGCGGACGGAAAATATCTTCTTCGCGATTCGGACGGCGGCTATTGGCGCGCAAGCAGCTATATAGGCGGCTCTCATTCGGGAAGCCGCGGCGCTACAACGAACACCGCGGCGGAGCTTGGCCGTGTGCTTGGAGATTTCCATGCTAATCTTGCCTATCTGCCCGCTAACAAGCTTTATTTTACTATACCTGATTTCCACAACACCCCGAAAAGATATGAGGCTTTTCAAACGGCGAAATCCGCGGCAGGCTCCGTAGCTCTTGAAGAAATAAAGGGCGAAGTCAAGTTTATAGAAAGCCGTCAGGGCAACCTTTCTATGCTTCTTGATATGCAGCTTCCCGCGCGTGTTACCCATAACGACGTTAAGCTGGGTAACGTCCTGTTTTCAAACGAAACGGGCAAGGCTATCTGTCTTATAGATTACGACACCGTTATGCCCGGCGTATACGCTTTCGATTTCGGCGACGCCGTTCGTTCTTGCTGCTTCTGCGACGAGAGCGAAAAGGATTTGACGAAGGTAACGCTAAATCTTGAAATGTACACGGCTTTCGTTAAGGGATACGTTTCCCGTGTTCGCCGCGTCCTCAGACCAGAGGAGCTGAAAAGCCTTGTAATGGGCGCACGTATGATTTCGCTTGAGCTGGGAATGCGCTTCCTCACCGACTACCTTGAGGGCAACCACTACTTTAAAACCGACTATCCGGAGCAGAACCTCATACGTGCGCGTGTACAGCTTCTTATCTGTGCGCAGGTAGAGAAAAATTACAACAAAATGTGTTCAATCGTAGTTAATGCATTAAAATAGCATCGTAAGGAAGAATATATGTCAGTATCAGATGATAAACGTATATATGTACCATTCTTTAATTCTAATCAAAAGTTTTTTTACGTTCCTTTTCTTTGTATCTGTGAAATAATTATTGGATACGTGTTTCTTACAAAAACTTCTCTCATATTTGATGTTTACGAGATTGTTTTTTGGTTGCTTTTAGGAATCATCGGCGTTTTGTTTATACCTTTTTCTAACAAAACAATTGGTTTTAAGTTTTATTTTGGCTCGGTCAAACGAGTTGTACTGTTTTTTTGTGTTTGTGCGTACTGTGCTTTTTCTCTTATTGGTAATCCTATATTTGTTTATCCAATTGGTAAAGCGGTTTCAATATGCGAACTGCTTATCTTCTTTCTGTGTGTGATTTGGTTTGCACCGATAGTTATTTCTTTCGTCTGTTTTATCCTATGCCTTTCAAAAAGAATGTGTTTGAATGAAAAGTGCCAAACCGTTAATCGAAAACAAGTTTTGATATTTAGAGCTATCACTTTCTTTATCATAATGTTGTCTGTCACAGTATACTTAATTGGATTTAATCCGGGCATTTCTTCACCGGATTCTTTTTTAATTTGGCGTCAAGCACGCGGATACTCTGAATTGACAAACTGGCATCAGCCAATCGTAGTTTTGATGTACAGGCTGTTTTTTCTTTTCTCCGAGTCACCCACTATCTTAATTACTACATTTGCCGTCGCACTTGCTTACTCACTTGCAAGATGTCTCTCATTAATATACGAACTGGGTCGCGGTCGGAATAGACTGTTACTTCTGCTTTTTTGTGTTATCTTCTCTTTCGCTCCCAACACAGGTACCCTGCTCATAACTTTGTGGAAAGACGTACCAATGCTGGCTTCAATGCTTTTGATTTTCTCATACTCTATTGAAATAGTTTATTTGAAACATCCAACTACGTGGTTTTTACTTATTAAGCTCTCTTTCTTTTCTTTCTTGTGTTCATCTATACGTTTATACGGTTTAATTTACGTTTTTTCTGTTTTTGCAATTTTGTTCTTTTCATCAAAAGCCAAAATAAGAATTATACTTTCATCTGTACTTGCTGCGCTTATGTTATTTATCTATTTAGGACCTGTCTATAAATATCTTAATGTAGTTACATCTGTTCCCGGCGGTATGTATATTGGATTAGGACAAGACATACGAGCCGTTGATGAATATGGTGGTAATTTGTCTGACTATGCTAAATTCATAAGTGATGAGCAGACCGGTATCGAAGGAACTAAGGGATTTGAAGAATACCACCCCTATAGAGCGGGCGGTTCAAACGATATGAATTATGTGGGCTATCAATTCACACCTGATTTTTCGATGTTTGTGAAAAGTTATTTGGACACAGCTATTAAAAATCCCGCAATTGTTATTGACTCAATTTTATGCCGAATGGATTGCGTTTGGGACATAAAAACCGGAGTTGACGGTGATATAATGAATCATGCATTTTACAACAATGTTTTTGAGGATTACAGTGTTCCTCGACACAATAATTCTGTTACAAACCTGCTTACTGAAATCGTTAACGGTAGTACACAAAGCATTTTTATGTCGGTCTTTTGGCGTGTCGGTATTTATTCGACGCTAATTGCTTTGTGCATTTACGTTTTACTGTTACTCAAAATGTGGAAAGCTATTATCGGAATTATACCGCATTTTGCTTTTTATCTGTCACTAATTGTATCATGCGGTTGGATTTCCTATCGTTACTTTCAGCCCCTTGTTTTTTTAGATTTATTGTATTTCTTTTTAGCTTTAGCATTGATTTCAGAACGGAAATATTCTGACGATAAGCAGAGTAATCCAAATGAACTGGTTAACGGAGTTTGCAACGAGTAGTACACTATTACACTTGTTTACACAAAAAAACCCAACCGATTACTTGATTATCAGTTGGGTTTTTTGTGTTTTACCAAGCTATATTACATGGTGTAAGTAGCCTTACATATACCCCGCCAAGCCGAAGCTTACAGAAAGCGCTTCGTCTATTCTTCCCATAGCGTTTCTGTCCACCTCGCCCGCCTTTTCTTTAAGCCGTCTCTTGTCAAGGGTGCGTATTTGTTCAAGGAGAACCACGCTGTCCTTCGTAAGACCACATTTGCCCGCGGGAAGCTTTATATGGGTGGGCAGAGTAGTTTTGTCATTCTTGCTTGTAATGGCGGCGGCAATCACGGTGGGGCTGTAGCGGTTGCCGACATCGTTTTGTACAATAAGCACAGGACGCACACCGCCCTGCTCTGAGCCCACAACGGGACTTAAATCGGCGTAAAATACCTCGCCTCGTTTTACTTCCATAACCTTTCACTCCAAAAAATGATTTCACAATTATTGTTGACATTTTTATGAAGCTTAAACATAGAAGTTGCTCTTTAGCTTAGCTTTCAAAACCTGAGACCTTTAGTGTGCACCCGAGAGCGGGAAGATAAATCTCTCTCGGCACGCCTGAAATGACGGTTATTCTTGCGCCGCTTTCATAGGTATAAACGCTTTCGCCGTCGCTTGTCTTAAGCTCGCCCTCCTCCCTCGCCGCGTCATTCGCCGCGTGCATAAGCGAACAGATTAGACTCTTTTCGTGAAGCAGGGCTGTCTGTCTTTCACAGCTTATTCCCGCAAACTCGCAGACTGCGGTTTCTCCGTTCACCGTTATCTTTTGCCCCGCCACCGAAGCGGGCGCGAGATACAAAAGCTCATAGCTCTCGCTTCCGCCCTTTTTGAAGCTGACTTCGCCGCTGAAGCCTTCATATTCAACGCTTCCCGTAAGTAAAAACGCCGCGGAAAAAGTATCTGCTATACTCTCCCTCGGCGTTATGCTATTGCAACTACAAATCGTAATAACAACAGCTACTATTACTAATAGTATTCCTCTATATTTCACCTGTACGCTCCTGAATTAAATTAAGAGCTCACCTAAGGCGGCGGGAATAAAATCTGCGACCGCGGACGCGGTCATAGAGTGTTTCGGCATAAGCTCGGCGCATAGGTCTGCGGCTTTGGAGTGAACGAAGACACCCAACAGCGCCGCGTCAAGCTCACCGTAGCCCATTGCGGCAAAGGAGCCAACCGCTCCGCTTAAGAGGTCACCGCTTCCGCCCTTCGCAAGCCCGGAATTGCCGACTGTGCTGACAAACGTCTCGCCGCTCGCCGCCGCAACGACGGTTTTGTCGCTTTTGAGAACGACAGTAAAGCCTGTTTCTTCGGCATAAGCCTTTGCCGCGCCCGCTCTGTCGGCGGCTATCGCCTCTACGGATTTTCCAGTAAGACGGGAAAACTCTCCTATATGCGGCGTAAGTATAACCCGTTTGCCCTCAAGCTCTTTAAGTAAGTCTATGTTTTCACTTAGCATATTTATTCCGTCCGCGTCGATAACAAGCGTACCGCCGACCGCGTTAATAACGCGGCTTGCGGTCTTCTGCACGGAAATCTCGTCGGTCAGCCCACAGCCGATAACTGCGGCGTTTGATTTTCTTGCAAAATCGAGCGCCGCGGGAAGGTCAAGCTCTTTATCGTAGAGTATAGCCTCCGGACAATGAGCCGCAACAGCCGCAAGCGCCTTTTCGACAGACAACACCGCCGTAAGACCCGCGCCGCAGGCAAGCGCGCCCTTCACGCAAAGCACCGCCGCCCCGCGGTAGCGACCACTGCCAACCAAGCAGAGAAGCCGACCGAAATCACCCTTATGAGAGCCGGCGTCTCTTTCTTTCAAAATACCCTTTACTGCGGCGAGGTCAAGCGTTTTTTCGGTCATATTCGCTCCTCCAAAACAACGTTCGCAACCACAAGCTTTTTTGAGTTGGTTAGCGCAACATGTGCGGTAAGGTGCTTTGCCTCAATAATCTTCTTTATGTTACCCGTAAAGACAAAGTAAGGCTTTCCAAGCTCGTCGCGCAGCACCGAAATTTCATCAAGTGAGAAGCCACGAACACCGGTACCGAGTGCCTTGGAGAGCGCCTCCTTTGCAGCGAAACAACCCGAAAGCTTTGTCGGTTTATCTGAAAACAGTGTTCTTTCCGCCGCGGAGAAGGAGAACGCCATAAACCGCTCGCTTAGCATACTCTCCTCTATTCGCGAAATCTCAAGAAGGTCGTTGCCTACTCCGTAAATCATAGCCGCACCTCCACAATATTTATGTATTAAGTATACCACAGCTATGGTCTTAACATACAAGGGTTTTCATATTGCTGTATAATGCTTATAGTTAAATTGACTGTTGGAATGTTATGTGATATTATCAACTCGCACTGAAAAACAAAATATTTTTCAGTGCGAGTCTTCTGCTTGCGGTATTCTTGTAGTATCTGTCGATATATTAGTAGCAAATAAGTTTGAATTATTTAAACCATGTAAGTGCATTCTTATGACATTATTAATCTTTTAATTTCGATGTTTTGCTAATCAAATTCTCAAGAAAGGTACCGAAAACATCTTCCGCTGTGCTCCAGTTGTACCTTATGGAAAAATCATATGCCGCACGACGAACTTCTTGATACTTTTGTTCATCAGTTAAGCACAGCTTCATGCACTCATATAAATTCTTTGGTGTATTCTCGCTACATAAAAAACCCGCTTTTCCGAAATTTACAGCATCCCTGCATCCTGGTGAATTGTACACAATACTTGGCGTACCGCAAATGGCAGCTTCTGTTACAATAATTCCCCAACCCTCACGAATTGACGGAAACAACAGGGCTTTCGCTTGTTCTTGAAGCTTAAATTTTTCCTCATCGGAAACAAAGCCTTTGATGACCACATCGTCCTCTTGCTTGCTTCCATAGCTTAAGGAATATTTATCGCAGATTTTTGACAGGCATTTTTCAGTATATTGCATATCCGGCTTACCCAGCAACCAAAGTTTTGCATTGGAAAAGTCTCTTTTAAGTAATCCCAATGCTTCAATTGAATCATCAATTCCTTTGTATTTTGCATATCTTCCAACATATATAAAATTTGCTTCATTTTTCTTTGTCGTAAGTTTTTCATATGGCAAAGCACTACGTCCGATGACACCCGGTGGAACAATACATATTTTATGTTCGTGAAAACCCAATGCTACAAGGTCGTTTTTAGTGGATTCTGAAACTGTTACGGTATAATCATTCTTTTGAAGTCTAAGAAAAAGGTTTTCCAATCGTTTACCGATAAAAGATAGCGGAAAATGTGATGACGTGTCCCATATTTCGCGGGTTAACTGATGAATATAGAAAATTCTTTTTTCCTTTTCTACCCAAAAACGCGTAAAAAACCTATGTGTGTTACATTGGTCAATTACAATGTCAATATCTTTTCTATTCTTATGATACAACCGCATGGCGTATAGTATTACAGAAAGAACTCCGCCTTTTCTTAAGTAGGTTACACCGTCGATTACTTCTTTCTCCTTCAAGCCTTCGTAACACGGAGCAAGATGAAATATTCGAAATCTTTTTGGATTCAATCGCCGCAGCATTTCATGCGTATGGGTTTCGGCACCCCCAAATTTCGGGGAACGAATATCTCGCCATGACAGTGCGAGAATGGTTGTTCGCGAATCATGTCCGAAAGTAAACATTTCATTTCTCCCAAGTGTAATTAAAATAATACCATATCGAAACCAGTGTTATACTATCGTACGGAAAGGATTTTGTCAATGAAACAGCTTTTGTTCAGTATCGTTATGCCAACATATAATTCTCAAAAAACCATTGGTCTCGCGCTCAGTTCTCTTGTAAAGCAAACATTACCAAGAGATTGTTATGAAATACTTGTAATTGACGGTGGTTCAACTGATGATACTGTAGAAATTGCACGGAGCTTTGGGGCTGTAATTTTACAAAACCCAGATAAAAAACCAGAATACGCAAAGAGAATAGGTTTTGTTAACGCACAGGGTAAATATCTTATTGAAATGGATTCGGATGAAGAATTAATACGTGAAGACCAGCTTGTTGAGCGGCTACATTTTCTTGAAGAACATCCTGAAGTAAAGGTGATGGTGGTGGATAAACTGATTTCGAAGGGAATTGGATTAGCCAGCAGATACATCAATGTATGTGGCGACCCCTTTACTCAGTTTATTTATAACCGAAAGGGTAGCACTATTGCAGATTTTCGAAAAAAAGCATCAATAGTTCAAGATAATCGTTATGTCTTTAATTTTTTACCGCAAGATATTATTCCTATTGGCGACGGCGGCACAACGCTATTATCTTTAGAGTTTATTAATGCTTGTTTAAAAGAACAAAAATCAGAGCTCACCTTTGCCGCCACCGCTTTCGATAGTATTGTTGAAAGAACGGGGCTAATCGGTTGTATAGAGGATGACAACATAAATCACTACTCATCAGCGACCTTAAAAAGCTACCTTTCAAAGCTTCGTTTTCGAGTACTCAACAACATTTTTAACGTTCAAGAAAGCGGATTCTCATCTCGTGCAGCCAAAAAAAGTATCCTTCGGCATCGCAAAATTCTATTCTGTTTCTATGCGTTGAGCTTTATACTGCCATTTTATGATAGCATTCGGCTTTCTATATTGCACCGTGACCCGTCTATGCTACTTCACATTTTTTATCTTTATTATACTTGCTTTTATATTGTAATTTGCTTGTTAGGTAAGTGTTTAGGGCGAAAATTGTCTAGTAAGGTTTATGGTTAGAACAGATTTAGTGCATTTCTTTGCAATTAATAGGAGGCGAGATTTAAAAACAATAAATCAAATTTCCCTCTTGAAATATTCGGAAATAAGTGTTAAGATTGTTGTACTTTATAAACGCACTGAACGGGAAAAGTACCTTGCCCCGCCCCCACGCAGAGACGTTCGCCGTCGGCTGAAAGCGAACGAACGGGATAACGGAGAAAGCGAAGTTCGCCCGCGAGCGGTTTGCCTGAAATGTAAGTAGGGCGAAACGGAGGTCACCGTTATAGGACAAAAGAGTGTTAGCTCTTGAGCTAAAATATGGGTGGTACCGCGGAGTGTAGGCTTCGTCCCTGTTTTCTGGGACTGGGCTTATTTTTTTATATTTTTTTGGATTATTACGGTGCAAGGTTTATTCTTTGCCCACGAAAGGAAAGGTCATTGTTATGAAGGAACTTCTGAACTCAATTAAGGCTTCCGCAGAAAAGATGCTTTCGGAAGCGAAGGACCTCGCGGTTCTTGAGGAGCTGCGCGTGCGTTTTCTTGGAAAGAAGGGTGAGCTTACCGCTATTCTAAAGCAGATGGGCTCGCTTTCCGCAGAGGAGCGTCCCGCTATGGGTCAGCTTGCCAACGAGGTTCGCGGCTTTATTGAAGAAAAACTTGCCGCGCGCGCCAAAGAGCTTGGCGACTCGGCACTTGAAGCGAAGCTGAAAGCGGAAAGGATAGACATTACGCTGCCCGGAACCGCACCCGCGCTCGGACGTCGTCACCCGCTTAACATAGTGCTTGATGAAATTAAAGAGATTTTTCTCGGTATGGGCTTCGACCTTGCCGAGGGTCCTGAGGTTGAACTCGACGAGTATAACTTCGAGCTTCTTAATATACCGAAGGGACACCCCGCGCGCGACACGCAGGACACCTTCTACATTAACGACAATGTGGTGCTTCGCACCCAAACCTCGCCCGTGCAGGTCAGGGTCATGCTTGACCAGAAGCCGCCCATAAGAGTAATTGCACCGGGCACAGTCTATCGCTCTGACGCGGTAGACGCTACCCATTCACCTATCTTCCACCAAATTGAAGGACTTGTCGTAGATAAGGGAATAACCATGAGCGACCTTAAGGGTACCCTCGACATATTCGCAAAGAAGCTTTACGGCGGTGATATTACCACCCGCTTCCGCCCCCACCACTTCCCCTTCACCGAACCCTCCGCCGAGATGGACGCGACCTGCTTTGCCTGCAAGGGCGAGGGCTGTTCGCTTTGCAAGGGCGAGGGCTTCATTGAAATACTCGGCTGCGGAATGGTTCACCCGAAGGTGCTTGAGAATTGCGGAATCGACCCGAACGTCTATTCAGGCTACGCCTTTGGAATGGGTCTTGACCGCATAGTAATGATGCGTTACGGCATGAACGACCTGCGACTTTTATCCGAGAACGATATGCGTTTCCTCGGTCAGTTCTAAGGGAGGATAACAAAATGAATTTACCTATTAAATGGCTTCTTGATTACACGAAGATACCTTTCGACGCAAAAGAGTATTCACACCGCTTAACCATGACGGGAAGCAAGGTTGAAGGCTATTCAAGCGAAAGCGACAAAATAGAAAAGGTTGTGACCGCGAAGGTCACAGCCATGGAGCGTCACCCCGATTCCGACCACCTTTGGATATGTAAGGTGGACGCGGGACTTAGTGCGCCGCTGCAGATTGTCACAGGTGCGCAGAACGTAAACGTTGACGATATCGTTCCGGTGGCGCTGGACGGTTCGCGACTTCCTAACGGCACGGTTATTAAGAAGGGCAAGCTTCGCGGCGAGGTAAGCGAGGGTATGATGTGCTCACTCGGAGAGCTTGGACTTACCGTTCACGATTTTCCCGACTGCATCGAGGACGGCATAGCAATACTGCCCACCGACACGAAGATAGGCGAGGATATTTCAAAATCACTCGGTCTTGACGACACGGTGGTTGAATTTGAAATTACCTCAAACCGCCCCGACTGCATGTGCGTAATTGGTCTTGCCCGCGAAACGGCGGCGACCTACGGAACCGAGCTGAACGTGCCCGTACCCGTCGTACAGAAAACCCACGGCGATATAGGAACAATGCTTTCGGTTACAAATGAAACTCCGAAAAACTGTCTTCGCTACACAGGCGCAATAGTTGAGAACGTTAGAGTAAAGCCGTCTCCGCAATGGATGCGCGAGCGTCTTCGCCTTTGCGGAGTGCGCCCGATTAACAACATTGTCGACATAACCAACTACGTCATGCTTGAATACAACCAGCCTATGCACGCCTTTGATTATCGTAACGTGAAGGACAAAAAGATTATTGTGCGTCAGGCGAAAGCAGGCGAGACGATAGTCACCCTCGACGGAATAGAGCGAAAGCTTAACGAGGATATGATGGTAATAGCAGACTGCGAAAAGCCTATGGCTGTCGCGGGCGTTATGGGTGGCGAATTCAGCGGTATCGCTGACGACACAAGCACGATAGTCTTCGAGTCTGCCTGTTTCAACGGGCTTAACGTGAGAAGAACAGCAAAAAGCATCGGTCTTAGAACGGAATCCTCCGCTCGTTTTGAAAAAGGGCTTGATTCAAACAACACCGTTCCCGCCATTACCCGCGCGCTTCAGCTCGTTGAGCTTCTTGACGCCGGAGACATTGTAGGCGGTCTAATCGACGCAAAGGGCGAAATTAAGCCCGTACCGACAATTCCGCTTGAGCCTGAACGTATTAACCGTTTCCTCGGCACGGACATTTCCACCGACGAGATGGTAAGAATACTAAAAAAGATTGAATTCAAAGTGGACGACCAGCTTAACGTAACCCCGCCCACCTTCCGCGCCGACATTGAAGGCTTTGCCGATGTCGCAGAGGAGATAGCGCGTTTCCACGGCTACGACGTTATCCCAAGCACTATTATGGCGGGTGTCGCCTCAGCTCGTTTAACCGAGCGCCAGCGCTTCGAGCGTGAGCTTGTTAACGTCTGCGTTAACAGCGGACTTTACGAGATAAACACCTTCTCCTTCATGAGCATGAAGGAGCTGGACAATATATTAGTCCCGACAGACAGCCCTCTTCGCCGCTGTGTAACAATAAGCAACCCCTTCGGCGAGGACACAAGTCTTATGCGCTCCACGGTGCTTCCGTCCATACTCACGGTGCTCGCGCGCAATTATAACGCACGCGTACCATCAGCGTCTTTGTTTGAGATAGCGACTGAATTCATCTGCCACGCTGACTCAAACGAGCTTCCCGACGAAAACAAAAAGCTCATTATCGGAAGCTACGCAAAGCTTGATTTCTATGGGATAAAGGGCATTATTGAAGCGGCGGCTGAGCGCTTTAACATAAGCGGGCTTTCCTTCAAGGCTGTAGCAGGTAACCCAACCTATCATTCCGGACGCACCGCTGAGGTATACGCGGGTGACACACGGCTCGGCATAATCGGCGAGCTTGCGCCCAAGGTTTCGGCAAACTACGGAATTAAGGAACGCATATATATTGCCGACATCGGCGTGAACGAGCTATACTCCGTAATAGGCGGCACGAAGCGCTATAAGCAGCTGCCCAAGTTCCCCGCCACCACCCGCGACATCGCGCTGGTTTGCGACGATGAAACTGAGAGCGCCTACATTGAAGGGAAAATCCGCAAGGCGTGCGGCGAGGTGCTCGAAAAGCTTTCAGTCTTCGACGTATACAAGGGAGATAAGATGGAGGCGGGCAAAAAGAGCATAGCTTACAGTCTTATCCTTCGCGGCAAGGACAGAACCCTTACCGATGAGGAGGCGGACGCCGCAATTAAGCGCTCGCTCAAGGCGCTTTCTGAGGACGGAATTATTCTTCGCTCATAAAGCGACTTGTAAAAAAGCTTCTTTTGGTGTATTCTAAATAGTGACACTACGAAAGGAGAGAGATTATGTACGAGCCAACGGTAACCTTTAACGTTCCGAATGAGCGCGATATTGAAATTAAGAAGGTTCTTACAACTGTATATAACGCGCTAAAGGAAAAGGGCTATAACCCCGTCAACCAGATTGTGGGTTATATTCTCTCCGAGGACCCCACCTATATTACTACCCATAATAACGCGCGTTCCCTAATGCGCCAGTTTGACAGAGATGACCTTTTACAGGCGATGGTCCGCTCGTTTATCACCGATTAACTCCCGAAAGGAAATTACTATGGCAACAGAACAGCTTACCTATAAAGGGCGTCCGTTAGTTCGTTGTAACGATGAGATTTATTACGGCAACCCCGGCGACTCGCATGTGGTTTTTATTCAGATACTCGCAAGCGAGGAGAAGGACGGACAGCAGGTGCCCACCAAGGTTCACGTTTCGCTTCTCTCGAATGACCCCTCCCTCGGCGTAAACGCCCGTATTATTAAACAAAGCGACAAGCCCGGGCTTTACAGTGCGCTTGATATCGGCTATATATGGCTTGAAAGGGCGCTTTCAGAGAAATAGAAAACTAATCTTTATAGAGAACCGCCTTACGGCGGTTCTCTTTTTCTTCTAAAGCCTTTATACGCTCAGCTGTGATATACGAATACGCTGAACGTCCTTATAATACACAAAAGACCGCGGTCTTCCCGCGGTCTTTTGTATTAATCCTCAGTCCTGTTCAAGAGGCCGCACTTCTGCTTCGACCTCACTCCGATTTTCGAAAGTATAGCTGAACGGTTATATTTAGTTGTCTTTTAGCATTTTAAAATTACAAATCGTTTAATGAAATCAATTTCTCACTACAATAACTGCCATCTCAGTTTTAATTCTTCTTCGTTTGTCCACCAGCCGCAGGGCAATGCCACGAAGCGATTGTAAAAATACTCCACGCCCGGAAGCGGCTCAGCTTTACCAAATACACTGTACCGGTTATTGTTAATATGAACGCCTGAGGCATATATTCCCGCCTTGCGAAAACGCTCTATCGTCTGTCTCTTGTTTTCTGTAAGTGTTCCGTAAACCCAGTAGTTTGGCAGTCGATTATCTGTTGTAAGGGGAACAATACTTCTATCTTCTTCAAGCAGCTTGTCCCAAACCGCGGCGTTGGCACGATGTTTACCGATTATATCTGAAACATCAGCCATCTGCCTGCAACCGATATAGGCGTTTACATCACTCATAGTTGCGCTAAAACCTGTAAGACTAATATCGCATTCTTCGTTTATCTCTCCCATTTCATCGCGAAATCTTTTGCGGTCAATTCCACAATCTCTTATAAGAACTGCCTTCTCCAACACCTTCCTGTCAGACAACAATAAAGCGCCACCATCAACCGTTGTTGGTATGCGGACAGGGTTGAAGGAAAAGAGCGTGGCATCGGTTCCGCAGCTACCAATCTTTTTGCCTTTATACTCGCTACCAAAGCATTCTATTCCGTCGTCAAATACAGCTATTCCATATTCCTTTCCCAATGCGTTTATCTCGTCAATATATCCGGGATAACCACAGAAATGATTATGAATGATTGCCTTTGTTCTTTTAGTGATTCTTTTCTTTACGGCGTCCGGGTCGAGCGTTCCGCTTTGGCGGTCGATATCCGCCCAAACCACTCGAAGTCCTGAGGAATGATATGGTTGCGTAGAAGCCAAGCAAGCCATAGGAGACGCTATAACCTCATCTCCCGGCACAATGTCAAACGCCGCAAGAGCGACGGAAATCGCGGTATTGAATGTGTTGGTAACAAGCGCGTTCTGAGTGCTGAAAAAAGAGTTCAGCGCACCTTCAAATTCACGTCCGTATTCTCCGAAAGCAAGTTTACCTGAATGAAGTATAACGTCAATTTCCGGCAAGTTCGGTATGAAAGGTTGATATAGTGGAACTATCTGCATATCAGAAACACCTATCTATCTCTATACTGTTGATTATTTCGGGAAGTTTTCCGAAAACACAGGCATGTGCATCAATAGGTTCATTTTCACAGATAAGCGAAATGTTTTCACACATTCTCCAGTCGATAATCTTAAACAGCTTCACAACTGTAGGCTTCCTTGTCATTATAACACCTATCTGACTTTTTTCTTTCAGTAAAGCTGTCACTTCAGATACAAGACCATAGCCATAGCTTCGCGTAGGATATTTATTATTTGAACACAAACATCCGATTCCCACAGCCTCAGTGCAGAATGAACCGTTTAAGATAACGGAAAGCTTTACAAGGTCGCAGTATGCCACCAGCTCCTCATCATCATCTTCATAAAGTACGTGCTGGTCTTCGTCCTGCAAATGAGTATTGAGCCATGTCTTCTGCGAGGCAGAGTCATACGGCCACCACTGTTGCTTTAGAGCGATTATCCTATCTATATCAGACTCTGTTAAATCTCGATGATAAACTACTCGAATGATTGGCAAACCGATACCTCCGTATTACCATCCCTTTTTAATAACTTCAACAATACTGCTTCGGGTTTCCTCGTCCACCCACCAGCCGCAGGGGATATGGACAAACTCTGAATAGAATCGGTCAAGTGACGGAAGCTCTCGCTTCGACTCAGAAAAAGCACTGTGTGTATCGGTGCGATGGTGCAGTGTAGAAGCTGTTACTCCGTTCTCCTGCATCATACGAATAAACGCATCTCTTTGCTCTACCTTAAGTGTGTATAGCCAGTATGACGGTTCAGTATCGGCACAGTATTTCAAGAGCTTAACGCCTGGTATGCCTTTCAACGCTTCATCATAGTATTTTCCGTTGGAAATATGCGAAGCAACAATGTCGTTAACATGTCGTAACTGTACACTGCCTATGGTAGCGTTAACATTATTCATATTATATTTATACCCTGCGCGAACTATATCGTTTTCAAGTCTTGAAACACTTTTGCTTAATCCAAACCACTTGAGTCGCTTTGCCGCCTCTATCTCCTCTGCTGACGCGGCACTGAAGGTTAACATACCGCCGTCCACGGTTGTCATATGTTTAATTGCCTGAAAAGAAAAGCAGGTGTATTTTGAATTCGAACCGACAGGCTTGCCCTTATACCTACCACCCAGCGCGTGCGCCGCGTCCTCAATTACGGGTATGTTGTATTTGCGAGATAATTCGTTTATCGCATTCATATCACAAATCATACCCGCATAATGAACGAGCATAATCGCCTTTGTGCGCTCGGTTATACAATTCTCAATAGACTGCGCAGAGAGAAGCCCTGTTTCCTCATCAATATCTGCCCAGACTATCTTAGCACCTGTTAAGGCTATCGTTGTATTAGTTGGCTCTGCCGTGAGTGCTGTGCTTACTACTTCATCGCCTTCGCCTACTCCGATAAGCATCAACGAAATATGCAGAGCCACCGTGCCGGAATTGACGCTTATCACATTAGGATTTTCAACATACTCGGCAAATCCAGTCTCAAACTGTCTGACCGCCTCGCCGTCGGCAATATAGCCGCTATAGAGAATTTTCTCTATGGCGGGCATCATTTCTTCGCGCGGTGCTATGTAAGGCTTTACAAGAGGTGTCATTATTCATCCTCGATTTCTTCTAAGACAATTAACTGCACGATAGAAAAGATTATTAACTGCAGCGGCTATGCCCACCAAATGAAGGTTCATCAATATTGTAAATAAAACCGTTGCTATGTGTTGTATCTTTCGAATGTCGCTTTTTAGTGCCGTTTTTCTGTAACTGCCGAAAGTCAATAGGGTGCTCTTGCCCTCCAACTGAGACAAGCTGTCTAATATAGACGCAACCACCCTTTTTAAATCAGAAAGCGAGCCTCCCTTTGACCAAAGAAAGCAGGCTAACATGCCAAAAGTATAGCAGAAGTATATAAATTCATTTCTGCTCTTTCTTATATCTTTATTAGACATCAGAATAAGTCTTCTAAATTCATCGAGTGGTAAAAGCTTGACCGAGAGCTTGGCGTACAGCTTATAGTCATGTGACAGCGAGCCGGCATGATTAACGACATTATAGCCTTCTACATTGGTATACACGACATTATCTAAAAAATATGCTGTGTAAAGACCAAAGATGGAATCCTCGCACAGCTTGCCCTCAGGATAACGTATGTTGTGAGTTGTAAGGCTGTCGCGTCTAAAAGCCCTTCCGGCATTGACTTTTGAGTACATTGCTATGCCGTCGGGTATTCCATCATTAACAAGTAAGCGGTTCGGAATAGGACAATTTTTATCATCGAAAACAGCCAGTTCAAACGCTATTGTGTCAGGCTCATCAACCAAAAATTCATTAATCTTCTCGACAACATAATTCGGTAACGTATCATCGCTATCCAACATCATAATGTATTTTCCTGTGGCTATAGCAAATGCACGATTGCGCGAGACCGCCGGGCCGACATTCTTTTCATTATGTAACACAGTTATTCGACTATCTTTAGCTGAGTATTCCCTTGCGACATTCAATGTATTATCCGACGAGCAGTCGTCGATAATGATTACTTCAAAGTCACCGAGAGTTTGACACAGTACTGAGTCAACACATTGCTTTAAGAGTTGCTCTCTGTTATATACCGGAATTATTATTGATACTATCGGGCAACTATTATCCTTCAGCATTGAAAACTCCTGTTGCTTATTTGTTTTCACATTAGCTACATCTCTGTATTTTGTCTGTGTCTTGACTGCAATAATGCTATCAGCCGCTTCAACTACAAGGTAAAACTCGTCTTAAAAAATATTTAAGCTAAAGAATACTATGAACCTTTGGCGACTTGTAAATATACCAACTCGGTTTGTACTAATAATCCTCAGTCCTGTTCAAGAGGCAATTCTGAAATCTCTGTTTCTGTCTTCTCAACGAAAATTTTGCGTGATTTCACAAGTATTATCGCCGCGGCAATGTACAGCGGTAAGCCGCCGACCAGTGAAAGCGGGAGCGGCCCCAAAACGGTTATGTTGTCGGCGTTAGTAAACAGTACGCCAACCGCCGCCACGGCATTGAGGATTCCGTGACCCAGTGCCGCGGGCCAGACGCTTTTTGTCTTAAAGGACAAATAACTCAGTATTACACCGAAAGCCATGCACGATAAGGTCATTGTAACGATACCGAGCCACGGATAACCTGGGTACTCGGTGCCGTAATTGTGCCCTAAGGCGATAACAGGCGCGTGCCATATCCCCCAAATAGCGCCACTGACAAGAAGCGCAAACACAGGCGAGCTGCATTCCAAAAGCCGTGGGAAAAGAAAGCCGCGCCAACCAAGCTCCTCGCCGAAGGCGGGAAGAACATTAAACAGCCCGACAAACAACGCCATGCCTATTTGATAGAGTAAAAAACCAGCGACGGGCACACCCGCCATCTGTGTGGCGGCGTCAGGTGACGCTTTGCCGAGCTCGGAAAGATAGTAGCTCATATCTCCGTCAAAGAATTTCGGGAATACGAGGAAATAAATAACCGCTCCGATAATGGTTAAAAGCGCAGGGAAAAGCCACGCCGTGAGGTAATACAATGCGTTGCCCTTAAAATTAGGGCGAAGGCGCATATCTGCGAATTTCTGTTTTGTAAAAAGACGTGTAATTATTGAGCATATGGCGGGAATGAACATCATCCCCGTCAGCGCCGCAGTGTAGACGCCGGCGTTCAAATACAGTTCTGAAAAGTAGAGCCACGCCGTATACGCATAGGTAACGGCAATAACAATAACGGTATAGATTATCGCGCTCTTTCTTGCAAGTTTTTTTCTTTCGTCCATTTCAATTTCCTATCTCAAACAATAATAAACTATCAACTTTCATATTTTAAGAGAGTCCTTGGTTTTTATTAGGGACCTTCGGTTTTTGTTTCTGAACATCTCGTACAAGTATAGGTCGTTATACCAGTCTCCTCATCAAGTACTCCTTCGCCCCATTCATGTCCGAGCGCATCAGTATGGTTATCGTCTCTTGTTTTACCGCACACACAACTATAGTGGGTGTAGCCACCGCTCGTACAGGTAGGCGCCACAACTGTTCCGCCGTCCCATACGTGCGCAACCGCGTTTTGCAGAATTATCGTCACATGGCAAAGGGTGCACTCGCACTTTTCGGTATGTGTGTCGCCGTTGTCTGTATAAGTTGACGTCCCGTTGGTATGCGCTTCGCTTTCAATCGTTTTAACGTCGTTGCAACGCGTGCAGGTCTCTACATGCTTATGCGTTCCGTCACCGTTATCCGTACAGGAGGTAAGCTTATAATCATGACCGAGCGCCGCTATTTCTTCCGACTTTGTCTGTCCGCACTTACTGCAGGTAGAGTAGGTAACTCCCTTCGTCGTGCAGGTCGCCGCCTTGCTCTTGCTTGTGTCCTCAACAAAGCTATGTTCACCCGTTGCCTTTATTTCAAGCTTAATCCAGGTTTTGCAAAGGGTACACCACTTGTGCTCATAACCGGGCGCGCCGCAGGTAGCCTCCTTGCCCGCCGGCTGAGTCGTGGTCGCCGCCGAATTGTCGAATTTGTGTTCGAGCATGGGAAGCTCGGTCGTCTTTATATAACCGCATTCCGAGCATACCTCGACCTTTGTGCCCTTAGCCGTGCAGGTAGCGTCCTTC
>CAZUOY010000031.1:18223-20218 GCA_964622315.1 uncultured Oscillospiraceae bacterium
TGCTGTCAACCACAAATTTATGCTCTCCGGAACAATAAGCGGGTGCTACTGTAGCGTAGAATTTATACTCCGACGCGGTTTCCTCACCGCTTATAGCGACCTGAAGCGACTTGTAGCCGTTATCAAACTTTATACCCTTAAGAACGTAGGAATAGAACCAGTTAGCGGCGTTTGCCTCCTCGCCCGGCTTTGTTTCCAGCGGCAGAGAATACGTAACCGTCTGCGATGTTCCCGAAACTGCGGTAACTACCGAGTGCCCCGCGGCTGTGAAAGCGGAACGCGCGTAGTTAAGCATGGTGTTTACATCGAAGGTTTCCTTCTCAGTTACAATAACAGGCGCACTCTTACGCTTTGGAATGTCGCCCAAAGGCTGAGGCCGCGAGTCGTCCACATCATGTACGTGGGTCTTCACATAGCTTAACAGTGCCTCAAGCCCCGACTTTGTAAAGTGAATTCCGTCCTCGGAAACGTATTCCGCTCTCATATAACCGTTGCTTGCGGAAATTGCCTCGGTAATGTTAAGGTAGGTCAGTCCGCGTTCCTTTGCCAAATCAAGCAACGCCATATTAAACTTGTTTACTTTGTCGATGGTAAGGTTTTTATTTGAGCGCGACTCGCCAAAGGGCGGAATCGCACATAATATAACGTCGCTGTAGGCATACTTTGACTTGATAGCGTCCAACGCCGCCTTATAGTCTTTAATAAAAGTATCTACATCGTCATCGTTAATGTTATTTGTACCGACGCAGAAGACTATCCTGCGCGGCTTCATAAGACCTACCGCCTCAGGAATGGTAACCGGCGAGCTCATACCCTCAAAATAGACCTGCTTCCACTCGTTTACATCCTCGGCACCTAAGGATTCTATGCCAATAACATTATCGAGTGACAGAATATTATAGAGCGGAAAGCGCGCAAAATTGCTGTCGCCGATAAAGAGAGTTTCTTTTATGTAAGAGTCGCCGCCGCTCTTCGATTCTTCAAGAAGAACGCCCGCATACTCGTCCTTGTCTATCTCAAGCACCTGAACATAATCCTCAGGCTTTGTGATATTGGTTGAGCCGCCTGAATTTGCGAGCGCAGAGATTCCAGCGACAAGCGCGATAACCAAGACAAGTGCGCCCGCTATCGCAATAACAATGTGGGAGGTACTCTCGCTTATCCATTCGACAACAGATTCGAAGAAGTCCTTTAAGACACCGACAAAGCCCGTCCTTTTCGCCTTTTTCTTCTTTCTGTTTCTTCCGCTGGGTACTCCGTTTTGTTGACGCGTTCTTTCGGCTGTTCTTATCGGTTCGGCAGTAATTGTGTTGCTCGTGACGGCGCCCTCGCCTCTGTACACGGGCTTCCTTTTTGCCGCCTCCGCCTCCTCAAGAAGCCTTTTCTTTCTCTCCTCGGCGTTAATGAGCCTTACCTTGCCGTTCTCGTCAATATAAAAATCGTTTTTGTCGCCCATAGCAAAAAACCCCTTTTTCCAAAAGACAAATCGGAGCAGACCGATTAAGCCCGCTCCGTTCAATAGCCTTAAAAACTACTTCTTGTCGTGTCCGCAGCAGTCGCAGCCTTCGTCGGAGCACTCCTCGCATTCACAGTCAACGTCAATTTCAATCTTCTCGCCGCAGCTGGGGCAGATGACCTCGCCGCCGAGGATTGTGTCCTCATCGACGCAGATTGTCTCGCCGCACTTTTCGCAGGTGACGTCGTACATAAATTCTTCGTCATCGTCTTCCTCGTCTTCCTCACCAAAGAGGGTGTCGAGGTCTTCCTCTATGTCGTCCAGCTCGTCGCATATGCTGTCTACGTCCTCGTAGAGCGCCGAGAGGTCGCCGTCAACGTCGCTTACGGTTCCCGCAAGGTCGTCGAGAATTTCGACTATCGCGTCAAGAACCTTTTTGTTCTTATCGTCGAGATTAAGCTCGCTTCCCTCGATAAGACCTTTAAGAAAGGCTACTTTTTCGGTTATTCCCATTTTGTCACCTATGCTCTTTCCATATA
>CAZUOY010000032.1:0-19555 GCA_964622315.1 uncultured Oscillospiraceae bacterium
CTCTTGAAAAGGGTCCTTTCAAGTTTCTATATTGTTTAATTTTCAAGGTCCGAATGCCACCGCTTTTACTCGGCGGCGTAAGTTATATATTATCATTGCATTAGACGAATGTCAACAACTTTTTATAAATTATTTTACTTATATCAAACTTGAAAAAATATTGTATATATATTAGACTATTTCTATTAATATGGCACAAGGAGATGACAATGAACAAAACACAAGCTGCATTAAAAAAGACTTTTGCCGCGATATTCTGTTTGGTTTTTATTTGGATATGCTTTATTTCAATATTCAAAAGCTACGTTTTTATGGAGTTAAGCTTTCCTATCATACTTTTGGGCGCGATGCTTGTTGGCGTTATATCTCTGACAGTCTTCCTTTTAGGTAATGGAATTAGTTTTAAAATCGGAAGTAATCGAGCGGAAATCTGTCTTCTAATTTTGTTCTTTTCAGTATATATTTCTATCCAACTTATCTTTGCAAACGATTTTATTGTTAACCTCAAAGATAGCTGGGATTTTGAAATTGTTGCCTCACAGGCAATTGAACTTACCTTGCACAGAAACGTAACAGCAGGACAATACTTCATTATGTGGCCCAACAACGTTCCTTTGCTGGTTCTTATTACGAGTGTTTTTAGATTTTTCCATTCTCTTGGTGTTACAGACCTAAATATGCTCGGTGCGTATATTAACATACTCTTTATTGACACGGCGGTACTATTCATTTATCTGTTCGTTCGGAAAATATCAAAAAGCCGAGCAGCAGGCTTTGTTTCTTTAGTTATTGCTTTTCTCACGATACCGTATTTATTGTACAGTGCAATCTACTACACCGACACGCTCACGCTTCCTTTCCCAATAATTGCGCTTTATCTTTGGCAGTGTGCCAAGGACTCATTCAACAGCAAGAAAACTCTTAAGGCTTTTATTCTTTTGACTATTGCTATTTTATTGATTTCTTTGGGTTCATTATTAAAAATAACCGTATGCTTCGCCGCAATAGCAATATTAATTGATGCGCTGATTCATCTTAAGCTTAAGAAATCAATTTTAGTCTTAGCGTGTGTGGCTGTTTTCTTTTTCGGCTTCTATTTTGCCGCCAAGTCTCTTGTTTTCTCCGCCGATTACCTTCCCGAAAATGATGAGAAATACTTTATTCCAAACACTCATTGGATTATGATGGGGCTTTCGGGTAACGGTGGCTACAACGATGCGGATTATAAGCTTACCCTTTCAGTTGACGGCTCAGAACGCAAGGAGTTTATCTCAAACGAGATTAAATCAAGAGTTAAGGCTTACGGTACTGTGGGGTTGCTTGGTCACCTCGTTGAAAAAACGGAATATGTCTGGGGTGATGGCACCTATACTACCGCTTCGAAGCTTGACCGAGACAGAACCTATTATTCTTCAGTTGACGAGTATATCCTTTCAAGCGGAGAAAAATTCGCAGTTGGCGCGTATTTTGAACAAGCGGTGTTCGCCTTCACTCTTTTGGGAATACTTGCCGCGGGAGTTATTACATTATTAAAAAAGAACGACTCTGTTGAAAAGCTGTTCCCTCTGCTGTTGTGTATATTTGGTCTATTCCTTTTCGAGTGCTTCTGGGAAGCTCGAACCCGATATCTTTTCAATTATTCTCCTTTGTTTATTGTAACCGCCGCTATAGCTTATTTCGAGATTACAAACGCAGTTAAGTTTAAAAAAGGAAGCTGAATACTACAAGAGCCGCCGAATTAATCGGCGGCTCTATTTCATAAGAGCTCTTAGTTTTTCAATAATTCTTTTCTCTTTTCTCGAAATCTGCACCTGTGTTGTATTAAGCAGTTCAGCTGTTTGCGATTGGGTAGTATTCTTAATGTACCTCTCTCTAAGAATGGTCTTTTCTGTTTCCTCAAGCTTATCCAGCGCATTCTTCAGTGCTAATATTTCTGTCACCCTTTCGTCTTCTGAGGCTACTGCTATTTCAATCTCTCTTGTTCCATCTTCGTTCTCTGCAGTAAGTGAAACAGGCGCTCTTGCCGCACAAACCGCTTCAATTAGCATTTCGGTTTCACACCCTACAATTGCCGCCAGCTCAGAAACGCTTGGTTCATCCCTTCCCTCAGCAATTAGCCTCTCTCTTGCCGATGCCGCTTTTCTTGCAATATCCTTCAAGGTTCTGCTTACCTTAACCGTTCCTGCGTCACGAAACAACTGCTTTACCTCTCCGAGAATAACAGGCACAGCGTAGGTCGAAAACATTACACCTCTTTCGTCATCAAAAGCGTCAAACGCCTTTACGAGTCCGTAGCAGGCGGCCTGAAATAGGTCGTCATATTCTATCCCGCGTCCTTTAAAGCGGTTCGCGCAGGAATGTGCAAGACCAAGGTTCTTCTCAATAAACCTTTCTCGCTCGGTATCCTTCAAAACCGTCATACCTTTTCGCTTATCATTTTCTTTAAAGTAACGGTTGTTCCTCTGCCGGGCTTTGAGCGCACTCTAACACTGTCCATAAACGCTTCCATAACCGAAAAGCCAAGACCTGCGCGTTCTGATTCTCTGTCAGTGGAGTAGGTAGGAAGCATCGCTTTGTCAATATCCTCAATACCGCAGCCTTTATCTGCAATAGATACGCTTAATACATTGTTTGAGGACAAGCGAGCCGTTATGTAAATTGAACCGATTTCATTCTTATAAGCGTGTACGATACAGTTTGTAACCGCTTCACTTACAGATGTTTTAATGTCATTTAATTCTTCTATCGTCGGGTCAAGTATTGTTACAAACGCCGCAACGGCTGTCCTTGCGAACGCCTCGTTGCATGAGCGGCTCGGAAAAACGAGTTTGAAATTGTTCACACTTTTTTTCATCCTTACTTCCTCACTTAATTATTTCAATCATTTCAAGTATTCCCGAAAGGTCGAAAATCCTTTCACACGCCTTGTTTACCCCTGAAAGCTTCAGCTCCCCGCCAAGTTCGTTCATAAGCTTCAATCTGCCCATAACAAGCCCGACGCCTGAGCTATCCATAAACTCAACCTCTGAGAAGTTCAAAACCGTACACTCAGGCTTTGCATGTGTGATTTCATCGTCTATCCATCTTCGCATATCCGATGCCGTATGGTGGTCAATATCCTGTCTTAAATAGATGGTTAACACTCCGTCAACAAGCTTAAAGGCAAGCGAATTCATACGTCCTCCAAAAAAAGTCTTATTCCGTTAACAGAATAAGACTTTTGTTTTGAAATATTAGTCGTAATATGACAAGCGGCTTTATTGTGTAAAGCATAAGAAAAAGCCTCCGAATAATTCGGAGGCTTTCGTCTATTTCAAGTTTGCTAAGCTCTGTTCAATGTTTGCCCGTTTATCTACTGCCTTACCGAGCTTTTCCCTTTCCTGCTCAATTATCTTTGCGGGTGCCTTGCTTGTGAATTGTTCGTTTTCAAGGCGTCCTTTAAGAACAGAAATATCCTTTTCGACCGCTTCAAGCTCTTTATTAAGTCTTGCGCGCTCCTTTTCGGTATCGACAAGCTCAGCCATCGGAATAAGCACACGCGCACTGTCTGTAACCACCTGAACCGCGCCTTCAATATCGAAGCTTTCCCCCGTAATGACCTCGTCTGCGCTTGCAAGGCGTTTTATGAAATCGGAGCCCTTGTCAAAGACCGATGAGTACGGAGACTCAATATACATCTTCGTTTTTTTAGAAGGCGGAACGTTCATATCGCCGCGCATTACGCGCACCTTCTTGATTACGTCCATAATCTTTGTAAATTCCGCTTCGTCCTGTGTAAACACAAGCTTTTCACTGTATTTAGGATATTCGGAAATCATTATGCTATCACTGGAATGCGGAAGCGCTGTGTAGATTTCTTCGGTAATGAAGGGCATTACCGGGTGAAGGAGCTTTAATATGTTTGTAAACACGTATACGAGCATCTGTTTGGAATTATTCTTTTGCTTCTCGTCCTCGCCGTTTAAGCGAAGCTTTTCAATTTCAATGTACCAATCGCAGAATACATCCCATGTAAAGTCGTATATTTTACCGACCGCTACTCCAAGTTCATACTTATCTATATTGTCCGAAACTTCCTTCGTAAGGCTGTTCAGCTGGTTTAGTATCCATTTATCCTCAATATTAAGCTCGTCTGGGATTTCGTCCGGCTTTACGCTGTCCACATCATTCATCAAAATGAAACGCGCAGCATTCCAAAGCTTGTTGGAAAAGTTTCTCGCCGATTTAATCTTTTCATCGGATACGCGCATATCGTTACCGGGGCTTGTTCCGCTCGCAAGCATAAAGCGGAGCGCGTCAGCGCCGTACTCCTCAATAAGAAGCAGCGGGTCAATTCCGTTACCGAGAGATTTGCTCATCTTTCTTCCCTCGGCGTCACGTACAATACCGTGAATAAAAACAGTGTCAAAGGGCTTCTTTCCCATATGCTCAAGCCCTGAGAATATCATTCTCGCAACCCAGAAAAAGATTATATCGTAAGCCGTTACAAGCGTACTTGTTGGATAGAAGTAACCAAGCTCCTCTGTTTTCACGGGCCAGCCGAGTGTTGAAAAAGGCCAAAGCGCAGAGGAAAACCATGTGTCAAGCGTATCCTCATCCTGACGAAGTGCACCGCCGCATTTCGGACATTTTTCCGGGGTCTCTTTTGATACGACAACTTCACCGCAGCCGTCGCAATAGTAAGCGGGTATTCTGTGACCCCACCAGAGCTGACGTGATATACACCAGTCCTTGATATTATTCATCCAGTTGAAGTAAATCTTTGAAAAGCGTTCGGGAACAAACTTTATGTCGCCGTCCTCCACCGCTTTAATAGCGGGTTTCGCGAGCGGCTCCATCTTTACGAACCACTGTTTTGAAAGGCGCGGCTCAACCGTCGTTTTGCAACGATAGCAAGAACCGACATTGTGAACCAAAGGCTCTACCTTTACGAGGTAACCGCCCGCTTCAAGGTCCTTAACAATAGCCTTTCTTGCTTCCTCGCGTGTTAATCCCTGATATTTTCCGCCGTTTTCATTAATTGTCGCGTCGTCATTCATTACGTTTACGACAGGTAGGTTATGGCGAAGACCGACCTCAAAATCATTGGGGTCGTGAGCAGGCGTAATCTTTACCACGCCGGTACCAAAATCCATTTCAACGTAGCTGTCGGCGACAACGGGTATTTCCTTGTTAACGAGCGGAAGTATAACCGTCTTACCAACATACTTTGTATATCTTTCGTCCTCGGGGTTTACCGCGACAGCGGTATCTCCGAGAAGTGTTTCCGGACGGGTCGTGGCAAGCTCAAGATATCCGCTTCCATCAGCTAACGGATAACGAAGATGCCAGAAAGCTCCGTCCTTTTCCTCAAACTCAACCTCAGCGTCGGAAATTGACGTGCCGCAAACAGGACACCAGTTGACTATCCTCTCGCCTTGATATATAAGCCCTTTATTGTAAAGGTTTACGAAAACTTCTTTTACCGCTTTGTTGCAGCCCTCGTCCATTGTGAAACGCTCGCGCTCCCAGTCGCAGGACGAGCCCATCTTTTTTAGCTGTTCAACTATTCTTCCGCCGAAACGCTCTTTCCATTTCCACGCGCGTTCAAGAAAGGCATCGCGACCGATATCGGCTTTTGTTATTCCCTCTTGCTTCATAGCCTCGACTATTCTCGCCTCGGTCGCTATCGACGCGTGGTCTGTGCCTGGTAACCAAAGCGCTTCATAGCCCTGCATACGTCTTGTTCGGATAAGTATATCCTGAAGCGTATTGTCAAGAGCGTGACCCATATGCAACTGTCCCGTAATGTTTGGAGGCGGGATAACAATAGTATACGGTTTCTTTGTATTATCGGGGACAGCGTGAAAATATCCGCCCTCTAACCATCTGCTGTAGATTTTCTCCTCTACAGCTGACGGGTTGTATTGTTTTTCAAGCTCTTTCATTATGCTTTCCCCTTATATCAATATTAATAAAACGACCCAATGTGAAAGCACATCGGGACCGTTGGCGCGATATACCGTTTATTCTTAACGTAATTTTATAATTATGCTATATTTTTGTCAATAGAAAACGTCCTATGCCTTTTAGCCCCTCGGCTTGGTTTTATTAAAGACGTTAAGCTTTTCTGTCATAATATACAGCACAAGAATAAGCACAATCAAGTAAAGCGGATAAAGTGAAATTGATACATTCTGCGCTATCAAGCCGAATATTGGCGGCATAAAGGTTGAGCCTACATAAGCGCTTGCCATCTGCACGCCAATAATTGCCTGCGAATTCTCTTTGCCAAAATTGTAAGGCGTTGAGTGAATGATTGAAGGATAAATAGGCGCACAGCCAACGCCTATGGTAACAAGACCCGCCAACGGAAGCAATATGACATTTGCGGGCAGCCACACGGCAACAGTTCCTGCGGCAATTACGCCAAGCCCTATTCTAATCATATTCTTGTCGCCAATTCTATCCGTAACAAAGCCACAGACAAATCTGCCCGCAGTTATTCCTATATAGAACAGCGAGGCGAATTTAGCCGCCACATATTCCGATATCCCTTTTTCAAAAACAAGATAACTCGTTGCCCAAAGTCCCGCAGTTGTTTCCGCGCCGCAATAGCACAGAAAAGCAACAAGAATATAAATAACTCCGCTAATTCCGAATACCTGCTTGAGGGTTTTCGGTTTTTCTATCTTTATTTCTTCGCTTTCGTTTCTTTTCCAAAGAGGAAGACTTGCAAATATTATTACTGTTATAACTATCTGAATAATCGATACCGTACGATACCCGCCCTGCCAGTTGTTGTTTTGAGCGAGGAACGAGCCCATTATATATGGGCTGACAGCCGCGCCAACGCCCCAAAAGCAGTGTAGCCAGCTCATATGCCGAGCTTTATAGTGAAGCGCCACATAGTTATTCAGTGCTGCGTCAATCGCCCCCGCGCCCAAGCCATACGGTATTGAAAACAAGCAGATTAGTAAAAAGCTGTTAGATATCGAAAAACCGAACAGCGCTCCGGCAGTAAGTAAAACACTTATGCCTGTAACAAGAGCGGTGCCAAGCTTTTTATTAAGCCAATCAGACAGAAGGCTTGAAATGACCGTTCCGCCCGCGATTGTCATAGAAACTATCCCCGCAAAGGACAGCGGCACACCCAGCTCAAGCTGCATAACAGGCCACGCAGAGCCTAAAAGAGAATCTGGCAGACCTAAACTTATAAACGCCGCATATATTACGGCAAGCAAAAGCGCAAACATAATAAACCGCCTTGTTAAATAAATCTTATAAAAAACGCATCTTTGAAACCAAAGATGCGTTTAAATGGTCGGAGTGAGGTGATTCGAACACCCGACCTCTTGGTCCCGAACCAAGCGCTCTACCAAACTGAGCCACACCCCGAAAAAATGGTTGCGGAACTAGGATTCGAACCCAGACAAACAGAGTCAGAGTCTGTCGTGCTACCATTACACAATTCCGCAATGCGCAAGTTTTATTATACAGTTTAAGCCGTTTTTGTCAAGAGAGTTTTCAATATAATTAAATCTCCTTTTCCTCGGAATTTTGCAAAAATTATGTAGTCGGTTTTTGTGTATTTTAATGAAATTATTTTAAATAAATAAATACTGTTGTAAATATATAAGCAATTTAGTAATATTAAGTTATCTAATTTTAGAAAGAGGAATAATTATGGCTGAGTTTAAATATGAAATAGTCGAGCAAGTCGGCGTTTTATCCGAAAGCTCTAACGGTTGGAGCCGCGAGCTCAACCTTGTAAGCTGGAACGACCGCGAACCCAAGTACGACATTCGTGATTGGGCGCCCGGCAACGAAAAGATGGGCAAGGGCATCTCCCTTTCAAAGGAAGAAGCCAAGGCGTTAAAAGAAATTCTCGACACGCTCGAGCTGTAAAGCTGGTGCACAGTTGTCGGAGAATAAAGACAGATTTTTTCAAAGCTATCAACAGTATATAAACCGCGAAGGTAATGTTGAGCTTTTAGATTGGCTCGACAAGCGTACCGATTTTTTCACTGCGCCCGCAAGCACTAAGTTTCACTGCGCGTTTTCCGAAGGGTTAATTATCCACTCGCTTAACGTCTTTGAGCTTTTAATGAAGCGGTGCGAAGGCGAAGAAAACACCGAAAGCGTAGCCATTGTTTCCCTGCTTCATGACGTATGTAAGGCGGAATTTTATAAAGAAACGACAAGAAACGTCAAGAATGACAACACAGGACAATGGGAAAAGGTTCCTTACTATTCAATCGAAGACAAATTTCCATACGGTCACGGTGAAAAGTCGGTTTTTCTCATTGAAAGGTTTATGCGCCTAAAGCCCGCGGAAGCGATAGCAATACGCTGGCATATGGGTGGTTTTGATGATAATGCCCGAGTTGGCGGCTTTTCTGTGGCAAACGCTTTTATGAAGTATCCGCTTGCTGTTAAGCTTCACTTATGCGACCTTGAAGCTACATATCTTCTTGAAAACACTGATTAATTAAGCCCGCACAAAGCGGGCTTTTCTTTTTTATTAAAGTATCCCGAGACCTCGTCTCGGGATACTTGTTTATTTCTTGTTTTCCTCATTCGGATTTCTGTAAATAGGATTAGCGTTAAAGCCCGAAAAAACAGGAGCGTTCGCAGTCTGCTGAGGCTGACCGGGCTGAGCGTGCTGTTGAGGCTGTACGGGATAAACCGGCCTTGTACCCTGCGGCATTCCCTGAACAGGAGGTCTTTGCGCGCCCTGCTGTGGCGGATAAGAGAAGACCTGACGAGGCGGTTGCGAGGGAGCGTGTTGAGCATAACCGCTAAAGCTATTCTGTTGCGGCGGTTGATTAAGCGGCTTGTTTGCTGTATGCGTTAAGGGCTGGTTCGGCGCAGCGGGTCTTTGTATCGGGCGCTGAGCGTACTCATGATTGCTCTTAATAATGCCTGCGTATTTTTTCTTATATTCCTCAAACAAAGCGTTCGTGGTTGTGTTGAGACTCTCAAGCTCTGAAATCTTTTTCTTTGCGGTAATTTCGTTATTCTTTAGCTCGCTTATCTGCGCGTCCTTAATTGTCAGCGACTGGTCCTTATCGTTAATCTGACGGTCACGTATGGCTATTTCCGCTGTTCTTGCGGAAATAACGAGGTCTCTTTCCTCGAGCTCGTCAACTAACTTATTGTATTCTTCTATTCTGCTGTTGATTTCGGCGTCCTTTTCTGTAAGCGCCTTTTCGTGCTCGCAGATTATAGCTGCCAATCTGCCTATTTCGTTCTGCTTCTCATCTATAACGCGGACTAAGGCAGAATTGCGTTGCGCCGTTTCGTCAAGCTTACGAGAAAGGTCGACACCGTTCTTCATAAGGTTGTCGATTTCCTCGCTCTTTTCGGCTATTACGCTTTTTAACTGAGAAAGCGCACTTTTCGCGTTGTTATAGGTTACATAATCATGCTCGTAGCGCATTTTTATGTCGTTCAGCGCTCCGTTCAGTCGGACAATTTCGTCGTTCTTTCTCGCCGTTAGATTTTGAAGCTCGTCGTTATGCTGCTTTTCAAGCTCGGCAAGCTTATCATTAAACATCGCCTTTAAAGCTTCGGCGTCGTTCTGATTCTTCTCCGTTAGCGCATGAATTAGGTTTTCGCGGTCAGCGCCTATCCTGCCGAGTATCTCGTTTTTCTCCGCCTCATACTTGCTTATAGTTTCGGCGTTTTCGCTGGTAAGTCTTTCGCGTTCATTTTGAATCTCGCTGCTATACCAAGCCTCCTGCTCCGCCTTTTCCTTTTCAAAGCGTTCTTGCTCGGCGTTGAGCTTTTCTTCAAGAGAATTCTTTTCCCTTGTAAGCGATGCAATTGTTTCATCTTTACTCTGCGAAAGCTCGTTCTTTTCACTATTTAGCCGTGCGACCGATTCGTTATATTCCTCGGTCATATTCTCTATGCGGCGCTTATAATCAGCCTTTACTGCCTTTATCTCCTCATCAAGCGAGCTTATCGTAAGCTCGCACTGACGAAGCATATCCTCGTTCTTGCTGTTTCTATCACTTACAGTCTTTAATCTTTGAAGCGCAGTGTCCTTTTCCTCGGTTACCGTGGCAAGAGCGCTTTCAAGGTCGCGCACGCGCGCTTTAAACTTGTTCGCTATGTCAATATGTCCAAGGTTGGCGCTTTTTTCTTCTTTAAACTTTTCTACTATTTCGGTAAGCTTCATCTCGTATGAGGTGAGTCTTGCCGACATATCGTTATTTTTTCTTGAAAGATTCTGAATAATCGCCGATTGTTCTTCTTCTCTCTTGTTTGTGTCGTTTATCAGCTCGTCAATAAATGCGTTGACCGCTTCTTTCTTATAACCTCTAAAAGACGTTTCGAACATTCCCTGTCTTTGTTCAAACGTACCTTTTGTGTTTTCATTCATAATAAAAGCGTCCTCCGCATTCTAATTTATTCGCTCTTCGCAAGTATTCGCATTGCTTCAACCGCAATTTTCGCCGCTATCGAGGTATCGTGATTTGATTCATCTTTGATTCCCGCATTCACTCTTTCTTGGTTCCACACACAAAGCATTACCGCGCCTGCGCGTACCTTGCGTGCCGAGGCGATTATAAACAGCGCCGCCGATTCCATCTCGGAAACAAGGGCTCCGCCTCGTTTCCACGCCTCCCACTTATCCGTGAGCTCATAAGAAACGGGCATAGTCTCTGGCGCGTGCTGACCGTAAAAAGAATCCTTGCATTGCCCTACCCCTATGTGGCAGCGCCCGCCAAGCTTATCTGCCGCGTTCTTGAGTGCCGCCGTCACGCCAAAATCGGCTACCGCGGGGAACTCAATGGGCAGATACTCCTTCGAGGTGCCCTCCATACGAATTGCTCCGTTAAGAATTACGACATCGCCCGGAAGAACCTCCTGCTGCATACCGCCGCTTGTTCCAACACGAATAAAGGTGTCCACGCCCAATTTAATTAACTCCTCAAGCGCGATAGCGGTAGACGGCCCGCCTATTCCGTGGCTCATAACAACGGTTTTCTTTCCACAAAGCTCGCCGAGCCAGCTGTTGTACTCTCTGTTACAGCTAAGCGCCCTCGGTTTCTCTAAAAGCTCCGCAATCTTCGGTACCCGCGCGGGGTCACCGCAGATAATCGCGTATCTTGCGCCTTCAAGTTCTTCCTTGCTAAGCGCTATATGATACATTCTTCCGTTTTCGTCGGTAAGACTCATACGGTTTCCTCTTTATCTGTTCGGGTTGTTTGGATTGTTGTCGAGTATTCTCATTATTTCCGTGTAATCGTCTTTGCTGAGCGGCGCTCCGCTTCCGGGCTGGCTGTTCGCAGGCGCGGACGGCGTTCCGTAATCAACAAAAGGGTTGTTGGAAAAAGGGTCGTTCGCGGGGTCGAAGACATACTGGCTCTTTGCGCCGCCCTTACTGTCGAAGCCCGTGGCGATAACGGTTACAATCATCTCGTCTTGGAGTTCGTCGTTGAACGCAGTACCCCAGATAATGTTTGCGTTGGGGTCTGCCGCAGAGGAAATCATCTGCGCTGCGTTTTCAACAGACTCAAGGTCAATATCGTTATTTGCGGTGAAGTTTATGATAACTCCGCGTGCGCCGTTAATAGTTGTTTCAAGAAGCGGGCTTGAGATAGCGAGCGTAGCCGCCTGCTGTGCCTTGTCTTTACCTGAGGCGCGTCCCATGCCCATATGAGCATAGCCCATATCTCTCATTACAGAGCAAACATCGGCGAAATCAAGGTTGATAAAGCCGGGCACGTTAATAAGCTCAGAAATACTCTGTACGCCCTGTAAAAGCACATTATCAGCCGCTTCAAAGGCGTTTGCGAGGGTAATTCTCTCCTCGCTAATAAGCTTTAGCCTTTCGTTCGGTATAACGACGATAGAATCAACATTTTTCTTTAATTCGTCAATACCCTCCTCGGCTATCTTCATCTTGTTCTTTCCCTCAAAATTGAAGGGCTTTGTAACAATACCGACTGTAAGTATACCCATTTCCTTGGCAATGGACGCGACTATCGGTGCGGCGCCCGTGCCTGTTCCGCCGCCCATACCCGCGGTAATAAACACCATATCGGTGCCCTTTAGCGCGGCTACTATCTCGTCGTGGCTTTCCTCAGCCGCCTTGCGACCGATTTCAGGCTTGCCGCCCGCACCCTGTCCTCTTGTCAGCTTAGTGCCTAACTGTAGCTTGAGACTGGCTTTGCTGAAGCGCAAAATATGGCTGTCGGTATTCATCGCGATAAATTCCACGCCTTGAATACCCGTTTGAACCATCCTATTTACGGCGTTTCCGCCGCCGCCGCCGACACCGACAACTTTTATGGCAGTCCCGTAAGGGATATCATCAATTAATGCAAAATTAGGCACGAACAGTCCTCCTCAAATATAATAAATATATTTATATTAAATGTAACACAGATTTTATCATTTTTCAACGATAAATAATGTTGTTTTATTTGTTTTCTTCTGCGGTCTCACTCTTTGCTTCAATTACAGCCGGAACGCCGTACCCCTCAGGCAGTGTCAGCGAACCTACATTATATGTGGCTTTACCGGGAACGGATAGGTCAATATAGCCCGATTCCGTTTCGGATATATTTTCCGTTACTATTTGATTAAGCATTTTAATTTTATAATCTATCTGATTTGCTGTGCCTATCATAACAAAGAACCTGTTGTCGTAAACAATAGATAAATTAAGCTTGTCCGCGACGTTTACTGCCGAAAGCTTATCCAACATATCATACTCGTTTGCCGCGTTAATCACATATTCAAGATAGGTTGTTCCGTTTTCTCCCGCCGAATCAAGCTTCGCGCCAGTTTTTCCGTTAGTTGGGTTAAGACCATAAATCTCAGTAAAGCCCTTTTGGTTCGAGGTCGCTATCTCCACAATTTTTAAGTTAGGCGAAAGAACGAGATATGTTCCGTCATTTAAGGGAAGCGATAAAAAATCATAAGCTTCCGTGCATTCCAGTGTTATTTTTCCCGAAAGATTTCTTTTGACCTTAACAGACTCAATGTACGCAAACTCCTCGCAGATTTTTCGTTGAACCGAGGCTGAGGAGAAAGCAAAAAGATTATCGCCGAGTTTTAATTCAGAGGCATTTAGAATGCCCTCGTCATAATAGGTCGTGACATTCCCCGTGACTTCAAGCTCGGTAATCGGGAAAAAGACCGTAAGAGAAAGCACAATACAGGTAATAACGCCGAGAATAATCAGCACCGAAAGAAGTGCGCGTCCTCTGCGCTTACTATTGTTTTTACGTTTCGTCACAGACGCTGTTTTTCCCATTCTGCCGCCTTCAATTCGCTGTAATGCCAATGAGCTTTACAACGTTGTCGTAGATTCTTTTTGCCGTGTTGGGTATAGCAAGAGAACGCGCGTTTACCCCCATAAGCTTTAGTCGCTGTCTGTCCTTTTCAAGCTCAAATATTTCGTTGGCAACCTTGTCGGTATCTATGTTTTTCTCCTCGTATACCAAAGCAGCGCCCGCGTTTACAAGTGTCAGCGCATTGAAGTACTGGTGATTCTCAGTGACATTCGGCGAAGGAATTAGAACCGACGCTCTGCCCGCGGCGGCAATTTCACTGACCGTAATAGCGCCGGAGCGGGAAATGATAATGTCAGCCGCCGCATAACACTCGGGCATATCGGCGATAAACTCCTCTACGCGGATATTGGCGCTGTTCTTAACTCCATATTCCTCAAGAAGCTTCGGAAATGACTCGGTTGCATACTGTCCCATGGCATGAATATGATAAACATCCTTGTTGTCTTTATTAAGACGCATAAGCTTTGCGCTTATTTCATTGATTGTGCGAGCACCGAGCGAACCTCCGAAGGAGAGAATACATACCCTGTCGCCTATTCCCCACTTTTTTCTTACGCTTCCTCTGTCGGCGGTAAAGAATTCTGCCCTAACCGGGTTTCCAGCCACAACGCTTTTTTCGGGATATCCGATACGCTTGGCGGCTTCTTCATTTGCAACAAAAATCTTGTCAACGCGCTTTGAAAGGAGCTTTGTTGTGACTCCCGGAAAGGAGTTTTGCTCTTGAATGACGGTTTTAATCTTCATCTTAGCCGCCTTCTGAACAACAGGCCCACTCACATAACCGCCGCAGCCGATAACAATATCAGGCTTAAATTCCTTGAAAAAACGTCCGCACTTCATCTGCCCGAGTATAGCGCAGCGCACGGCGTTTACATTCTGTGCTATCGCCTCAAAGGAAAGCTCCCGCATAAAGCCGTGCGTCTCCAAAGGCATAAGCTTATAGCCCGCTTGCTCCACGAGCTTCTTTTCCATTCCGTCCTCTCGGCCGATAAAGACTATCTCTGAGCCGGGAGAGTTAAGTAGTATTTCGTTTGCAATGGCGAGAGCGGGGTTAATGTGACCCGCCGTTCCGCCTGCGGCAATTACAGCTTTCATCTTATCTCCTAAAGCTTCTTAATGGAGGAGTACCTTGAAACCGAGAGCAGAACGCCTACTTCAGCAAGCAGTATGGCAAGCGAAGTGCCGCCCTGACTGAAGAACGGAAGACTAATTCCCGTGTTGGGTACAGTGCCGGATACAACGGCAATATTCAGCATAGCTTGTATTCCGATTTGACAGGTAATTCCTATAGCTAACAGTGCGCCGAATTTATCAGGTGCTTTCATCGCCACCGCAAAGCCACGGAAAATGAAGACTAAGAACAGAATAATAATGAACAGCGCGCCGACAAAGCCAAGCTCCTCGCAGATAATTGAAAAAATAAAGTCGTTTTGCGGCTCAGGAACATAAAGATGCTTCTGACGGGAGTTGCCAAGACCCAAGCCCATTATACCACCAGAGCCTATGGCAAGAAGCGACTGAATTATTTGGTGTCCGTCGCCCGTTCTGTCCTGAAATGGGTCAATCCACATATTAATTCGCGACATCGCGTATTCCAGCTTTTCCGAAAAATAGATATACGCCACGCCGAGCGGAGCCGCAATCGCGCCCACCAAAGCAAACCAACGAAACCTTGTTCCCGCGATAAGCATAAGAACCGAGCCGACCATAACAATGAGAATTGTTCCGGAAAGATGCGGTTGTTGAAGCATTATAGCGGCTATTACGCCCATCAGAATAATTGGTTGAAGGAAGCCGTACTTAAACTCCTTCATCTTTTCGTTTTTTATTGATGCTATATGCGAGAAAAGCGCTATAATAGCAAATTTCGCAAGCTCAGACGGCTGAAAGTTCGGAACGCCCGGAAGGATTATCCACCTTTTTGAATTGTTAAGCGGCGGCATAAAAAGAGTAACAACAAGGAGCGCTATTGAAACTATATACAGTATCCACGCAAATTTATGAAGCACGTGATAGTTTATCCTTGAAATAACAAGCATAACCACTAAGCCGAGAATGGCGATTGGCAGCTGACTCTTTATATAATGATAGCTGTCTCCAAACATATACCACGCGTTAGCGTAGCTTGCCGAAAACATCATAATAAGCCCAAACACGACCAGTACAAAGGTAACGATAAGAAGCGGTGTGTCAACACGCCGCTTTTGTTTTTTCTCCTTATGTTGTACTTCTATTGTGTTCTCAGCCATAATTTCTCCGTTATTTTACCAGTACCGACCATATAGCAAGACCGCCGCCAATAGCTGTAACAGCACAGAACAAGGTGACTATCTTTTCCTCGGAATATCCGCTCAACTCGAAGTGGTGATGAATAGGAGTCATCTTGAAAATCCGTTTGCCGTGCGTGAGCTTAAAGTATGTCACCTGAAGCATTACCGAGCCCGCCTCGCATAGGTACACTATACCTATAAGTATTAACAGCGCGGGCATTGATATACCGTAGCCCATGGCTATAACCGCGCCGCCCAAAAACATTGAACCTGTGTCCCCCATAAAAACCTTCGCGGGGTGAAAATTCCAAAGAATAAAGCCGACACAGCCCGCCGCAATGGCGGTAGCAAAAAGACTTGTTCCGACGTAGCCTAAAAGCATCGAGATAACTATAAATATAAGACTTGCCACAAAGGTAACAGACGAGGCAAGACCGTCTATGCCGTCAGTAAGGTTTACGGCGTTTACAAGACCGATAATAAAGATGAACGACAGTATGAAGTACCATATGCCTAAATCAAACGTACCTATAAACGGTATGAAAAGATTTGTATCGCAAGCGCCGAAGGTATACATAACATACAGATAAAGCCCCGTAACCACAAACTGCAGCGCCATCTTTGCTTTCGCGGTAAGTCCGAGGTTTCTCGTGTGTATAACCTTCATATAGTCATCAAGAAAGCCTATTGCGCCAAAGCCCAGCGCCGCGCCGATACCCGCTAAAAGGCGTACGTTCTCAGTAACATACTGTTCGCCCAAAAAATGCGGTGCTTCAAGTATTAAGGTTACGTAGCCCACAGCAATAGCTGTAAGCGTGCCGATAATAAACATTATTCCGCCCATTGTGGGCGTTCCCTCTTTGGCTATATGCCAGTTCGGTCCTATCTCGTTTATTGTCTGCCCATATTTCAGCCGTTTTAACCACGGTATAAGCCAAAACCCAAGAATGGCCGTAAGACCGAAGCCGACAATGGCAGTAACAAGTATAGCTGTGCGTTCCATTAGTTAAGCTCCGTTCTTCTTTCTTTGCAGAGTTTGTAAAAGTCCTCAATTACTTCTTCAAGCTTAATTGCGCGGCTTGCTTTAAAAATAACCGCGTCGCCGCTGTGAAGGGTCTTTTCAAGGTAATCGGCAAGACCCGCCTTGTCGCTAAAATGTACCGCGCTGGTAATGCCGGCGGATTTCGCGCTTTCGACGCAAAGCTTCATATTCTCTCCGTAACAAAGAAGTATATCAATTCCCAGCTTTGCCGCCTCCACGCCCGTTTGACTGTGCGCTTCCTTAGTAATATCGCCAAGCTCCAACATATCGCCAAGCACCGCTACCTTAAGTCCCTCGTTCGGAAGCGAGGCTATAGTGTTTATCGCCGCGCTCATAGATTCAGGACTCGCGTTGTAGCAGTCCTCAATAACAGTAATTCCGTCAAAATCAACGAACTTTTGGCGCATTCCTGCCGGCTCATAGTTTGAAAGCGCCTCAGCGCACCTTTGCGGTTCAAGACCCACCCTTGTAGCAAGCGTGTATGCCGCAAGGGCGTCCATAACGTTATGTTCACCAGCACAGGGAATCATCGCCTTATATGAGCCGTTTAGCGTATCGGCTATCGTGAACTCTGTTGACATCGGGCGGGTCATAATGTCCTTCGCTACAACGTCCGCCTCGCTGTTATGTATCGCAAACGTAGCCGTTTCAATTTCCAAATAGTCGCGTGCGCCCATTAACAGCTCATCGTCACCGTTAATTACAAGCACGCCGTCTATTGGCATACCCTCGATTATTTCAAGCTTCGCCTTCAGTATATTCTCTCTACTGCCTAATAGCTCCAGATGACTCACACCAATAGTTGTAATGACTCCGGCGCGCGGCTTTGCCGCAAGAGTAAGCTTTCTTATGTCGCCAAGCCCGTTCATTCCCATTTCCAGCACAGCAAACTGCGTGTCGTCGTCCATTCTGAAAAGGGTGCTGGGAAGACCGATTTCGTTGTTTTGGTTTCCCTCGTTCTTTAGCGTCTTACCGAAGGAAGAAAAGATAGCCGCCGTCATCTCTTTGGTTGTCGTCTTACCGACGCTACCTGTTATCGCTACGGTTTTCGGGCTAAATGAGTTTCTGTAGTTACCCGCCATTTCTATCAGCGCGTCCTTCGTATCGCGCACTATTATCTGTTCGCCCTCACAGTTTGTATAACGGCTCACTATCGCCGCGGTCGCTCCCGCTTCTATCGCACTTCTCGCAAAATCGTTTCCGTCAAATTTGTCACCTTTAATCGCGACGAATACGCTTCCCTTTTCCACCGTGCGCGAATCGGTTGTTATCTTTTTTATGAGCGCGTCGGGCTGCTTTGTTACGGCTATACCCTTTAATAAATCTTTAAGCTTTGTCGGCTTCATTCGGCGCCCTCTCCCTTCTTTTCAAAAAATTCCCGCACGATTCTGTGTTCGTCAAGATATATCGTGCAGCCGTCTATCACCTGGTAATCCTCGTGTCCCTTTCCGCAAAGAACAAGAACATCGTCCTTTTTAAGATTCTCCAATGCCCACCTTATAGCATACAGCCTATCTGGCTGCGCTGTAAAGGGCTTTCCGCTTTTCTTTATTAACGGCGAGACCTCTTTAATAATTTTAAGCGGGTCTTCTGTACGAGGATTGTCGGAAGTAAGCACAATAAAATCGGAATATCTGCATACCGCCTCAGCCATGGCGGGACGTTTAATTGGGTCGCGGTCACCTGCGCAACCAAAGAGCGTAACCATTCGCTTCTTAACAAAGGGACGAAGACTTGACAACAGCTGCTCTAATCCGTCACCCGTATGCGCAAAGTCACAAATAACCGTTACATCACCGCTGTAAAGCAGCTCGCAGCGCCCTTTTACACCGCGTGTTTTTGAAACGGCATCAGCGGCTGACTTAATATTTGTTCCCGCAGCGAAAATCGCACACACCGCGCCCAAGGCGTTATGAACGGAATACAAGCCGGGCATCGGAAATGAAATTTTTTCTCTTTCATTTTTGCCGTTGAGCTCAAAGCTTACGCCGTTAATAGCGCAGGAGATATCTTTCGCAGTAAAATCGGCGTCTTCGTCTTTAGCTGAAAATCCTATTTTATCTGAACTAATCTCGCTGAAAAGCCTCTTGCCGTAATCGTCGTCGAGATTAATCACCGCCGTGTCGGACTGTTTGAATAAGAGCTTTTTCGCCTGGTAATAGCTTTCCATATCGCCGTGGTAATCAAGATGGTCGCCCGTAAGGTTTGTAAACACGGCGCACTTAAACCGCAGTCCTAAAAGCCGACCCTGGTCAAGTGCCTGAGAGGACGCTTCCATAACAACATGGGTACAGCCCGCGCTAACCATTCGCGCAAAAAGAGCCGCTGTGTCCCACGCCTCAGGTGTTGTAAACTTCGCGGGTATAATCATATCGCCTATTTCGCAATGTATTGTGCCAATAAGCCCTGCCTTTATTCCAAGTGAGCAAAGCGCTTGCTTAATTATACTTGAGGTCGTGGTTTTTCCGTTAGTGCCTGTTACAGCAATAAGGGTCAACTTATCCTTTGGGTTTTTAAAGAAGCTTTGACAAAGCAACGCATATGTTAAACGAGTATCCTTTACGCAAACTTCGTTCACAAGACCTAAAGGTCTTTCGGTCACTACCGTAACAGCTCCGCTTTCAATTGCGGTTTTCGCAAGGTCGTGCCCGTCGAACCGCCTGCCTTTTATGCAGACGAACACCGAACCCTTGCTTACCTTTCTTGAGTCGGAGGTCACGTCCTTGACCTGAGCCATAGCAAGATTCCCCGAATATTCAATTCCTGAAAAAAGCTTTTCAAGCGTCAAAATATTTACCCCGTATTTCTGTCAGCGGTCATTCACCGAGCTAATAAACTCAACTTCAATAATGCTTCCGACCTTAACCGACGTTCCCGCCTCAGCGCTTTGAGTTTTCGCGGTGGAGCCGTCAGATGTAGTCGCGCCAGAAGCGCGAAGCTTAGAGTCG
>CAZUOY010000033.1:0-19295 GCA_964622315.1 uncultured Oscillospiraceae bacterium
GGGTTTTTGCAATGTCGTCGACATAATTTTCCTCCTGAATAATCAAAACGCCCGTGGGCGCAATATTGCTTTTCTTTGGCGCGAAGGGCGCCGAGTTGTATTATATATCTCCACAGAGCGCCCTGTCAACAACTTTTTTCGAAATATTTAATTTACAAAATCGTTACTCCGTTTTGCTTCGATTTTCTCTCGAATACTCCATAATGCTCACTTCCCATTTTTAAAAAAATAACTCGTGTAAAAGAGGCACTTAAGTATAGCGCAAGAAAAAATACGCCAACGGCGTATTTCCAAGCTAAATGGGCACCGAAGGTGCTGCGTAAGAAAAAATACGCCAACGGCGTATTTCCAAGCTAAATGGGCACCGAAGGTGCCCATTTAGCATTTGATATTTATCTTCCCTCGTTCGGACATCATCGTTCCGAGTATGTTTACGCAAGCGGCGGAATAAGGTTTCTCGCCGGGAATAAGGTTTTCATAGTATGTAATGTAGTAGCTATACCGCCCGTCCGAGCTTTCGCCCGCCTTCTCCTTGTTTGCGTAAATGTCAAGCTCCGCAAGAAGCGCAGAATCTACGCACTCTATCTGCATAAGGCGTACGTCCGGGTCGTCATCCTCGCTAAGCACATCCGCGTTCTGAGGCACGCGATAGAAGAAATCCATCGACCTTACCACGTGGTCTTTCAAGATAACCTCCTTTGAGGTGTATATCAAATGGCCCTGCCAGCCAGTGGGAATCATAAAATTAAATTCCTCGTGTACAAAATAGCTTTCGTCGATTTCGTATCGCGCGTTTACGGTAAATATAGTGTCGCTCGACAACGCCTCGTTAATAACCTCTTTCTTTCCTTCCTTCACGCTCGGTGCCTCGGCGGGAATCACTCCGGCACCGTACGCCTCGGGAGAAACGAACCTCGCCACACCCTGTCCGTCGTAGCTGTATGTACATCCGCATAAGCCGAGCGCAACGCTCAGCGCCGCGGCAGTAACGAAGATTGCTTTTTTTAAAGACATATTTCCTCTTTTCTAAGGTCGGTTGACCCCTCTTTTTTACCGTTCGGCGAGGGGTAACCGACTTATACTATTATATTTGCTTTCGCCCTTCGATTTGTAATCGTTTTGTAAACATTTTGTTAATCTCGTTCGAAGTTGGTACCGAAAAGCTCGTTAATTCTTTTACACGCGGCGTCGGTCAGTTCAAACCGCCCATTCTCGTTTTCGCCCTCAAGCCTAACGAGCGCGACGCTTACACCACCGTCCACACAGACGTATTTTGCCGCTTTGGTCAGCGCGTACATTCCCGAAAGGCTGATATCGGTGTCTATTTTGTTTATTACGCCGTCGTATGCTTTTGAAAGCCTTTCGTCGAAATCCTTTCGCCCAAATTCACGAAGCGCCGCTTCAAGCAGACGCCCGCGAAGACTTACCTCGTCACCGTCCAGCTCTTTCGAATGAAGTAGCATCATTGACATGTCGTTACCCGAAAAGAACGAGCTTCCCGCGTATTTTGTATAAATAATAACGTCTTCTTCGTTCATTACCTGAAAATCACGCTCAAGAAGAAACGGAAAGCCGCCGAGCGTATCAACAAGTGACGAAAGGGCGCTGTCGTCCGCCGCGGCATAGCCTGAAAGGGTAATGCCGAGCGTTTCCTCAACGCTTTCCGCCGTAACCGCTCCGCCTTGCTTTTCGTAAAGCGAATAAAGCGTTATCGGCTGCTTTTCGAGAAGCAGAACCAAATCAAGCGGCAAGGCGCAGGCAACTATTCTTGCGTTGCTCGTGTCCATACGTATAAGCGAGGCTCCAATAAGCTCCCTTGTTCCCGCCTTCGCGGAAAGGAAAAGCATATTGTAGTTCTTCGGTGCAAGCGCAACTGTGCTTTCAGCCGTCGCCACGGGTGCCGGATTCAGCTTCTCCTCAGCGCTCGCGACCGAGAAACGGTAGACACCGATGTACGCCGGAATAAGCACAAGGAGCGTAATTACGAACCCCTTTAAAAAGCTTATCAGTGCGCTTCCTTTTCTTCTTTCCATATCCTTCCCCCAATGCCAGACTAACCTTAGTTTTGGCAAAAGGTTCGGAAAAAATACACTGTTTAGATAAGGTCGATGATAACAAGCTCGGGGTTGTTGAATATTCTCGGAATCGGGTGGCTCTCCCGCGCGAGACCGCGGCTTACAATTAGACGTGTTTCGTTATACTCATATTCGCCCGCGACGTATTTCGGAAAGAAGCCGTCGGACGGGACAAAGAAGCCCTCCATAACACCCGGTATGCGCCATTGTCCGCCATGAGTGTGCCCGCTGAGCACAAGGTCAAAGCCGTATTCGCTGTAGATATCAATATTCTTCGGTCGGTGGGCGAGCAGCAGCGTGTAAAGCCTTTCGTCTGCGCCGCTTGCCGCTTGCTTTAGCTCTGCGCGCGCGGCAGACTCGCCAACTGCGCCAAAATCGTCTATTCCGCAGACGTTAAGCGCTTCGCCGTTTGCCGAAAGCCTCGCGCACTGTCCGTCAAGCACCGTTATTCCCAGAGCGCGTAGGTTCTTCTTTATTGTCACAACCTCGCGCCTTGCGTACTCGTGGTTGCCCGTAACATAATAGCACGCATACCGCGTCGCCACATACTTCAAAAACTCATAGGCGTTATCGTTCGGCAGCTTCTTGTCGAAGATATCGCCGCACAAGAGCACAGCGTCGGGCTTCTCCTCGTCAAGCATATCGGTCAGCTCTTTCGATTTATCGCCGTAGTCGCAGGAGTGAAGGTCAGACACGAGCGCCACTCTCACGGGGTTTTCAAGCTTAATAGTCTCCACGGTGTAGCGGGTGCAGATAAGTGCGTCAGTCTTCGCCAACAGCGTAAAGACTGTAAGGGCAATTACAAGCGCAAGAATTATGTATAGCATTTTAAATTTAACCTTTTTCATTGGCGCGGCGAGTTTCTCTTTCTCTTTCGGTTCGTATATAATACCACAGCGTCCTTAGAAAAAACAAGAAAACGCGCGAAGGACTTTACTGCTTTAACATTTTATCGGTTTAAAGCATAATTTGACAATCCTTTCTTCTGTGATATAATATGCGTTGATTCTAAAGAAAGGGTGGTGAACTTATGAAAAGCGAGCCAAAAGGCTACGGCTTTCATATTATGATTTCCAGCGCGGCTGTTCTAACACAGATTTTCGCGGGAAATTGGGTTGCTGCGCCCTTTTTTAGGAGAAACGCTCTTAATTGAAGTGAATTTTCCGAATAGCGCAGCCCGCACGTTATATACGTGACGGGGCTTTATTATACATTTTTTCAGTTAACGGAGAATTATACATTATGAAATCAATTAAAAACATCAGAGTATCTTATATATATTCATTTATATCCTCGTTTGATTTTACCGACGCTATTTGGGTACTTTACCTCGCCTTTCGCGGAATGTCTCTTTTTGAGATAGGGCTTCTTGAGGGCGTGTTCCACGTAACAAGCTTAATCTTCGAAATGCCGACAGGCGCTATAGCAGACACCTTCGGAAGAAAGCGCGCGATTATCCTCGGACGCATTTCGGCGATTGTCTCGGGTCTTCTTCTCTTTTTCGGGCGTAGCTTTTTCGTGTTTGCACTTGCAATGATTTTTTCCGCCGTCAGCTTTAACCTCAATTCAGGCTCGGACGACGCGCTCGTTTACGATTCCCTTAAAAAGCACGGACTTGAGGAGCTGTTCTTAAAAATAAACGGGAGACGCGGCTTTCTGCTTAACCTCGGCTGTGCGCTGGGCTCGCTTGTCGGCGGAATTATCTCGGACAGTCATTTTGATATCCTCTATCTTTTCGTCTGCGGTGCGAGAACCGTCGCACTGATTATCGCCCTTTTCTTTGACGAGGTGGAGGCAAGCGAGAAGGAGGAGCGAGCAACCGTTTTTCAAACCTTTAAGTCGGCTGTGAAGATACTTCGCGACAACCGCGAGGTACTTCGCCTGTCTATCTATTCGGCGCTGACTTCAACCCTTTATATGACCGTTTTTTTCTATTCGCAGGAATACTATTCCTCAAGGGGGCTTCAAACCTCGCGAATTGCGATAATCCTTCTGTTCGGAGGCATAGCGGCGGCGCTTGGCTCACTTGCCGGCGACAAGCTTGCGCGGATGTTGAAGGGCTCGTTCGTATTCTTCTGTTCGGCTCTTATAGCCCTTTCGATAACAGCCTTCTTCCTCGGCTCACTGCCTGTAATTATTGCGGGCACGATAATAACCGAGTTTTTCAGCTCCGCTCTTTATTACTATCTCTTAAACGGCGTAAACGAGCTTATTCCCAGTGAACAGCGCGCCACCCTCATCTCCTTTGAAAGCATGGTCTATTCGTTATTTATGATAGCCATCTTCCCTCTTGCCGGCTGGCTTTGCGATATCTTCGGCATGAGCACGGTCTTCGGCTCTATGGGCATCTTCCTCATTGCGGCGTATATTGTCTTTGCGCTTTGCGCACCGAAAAGAGTTAACAGCACAAAATAGTGCAAAATTTATCGGCTTTTGCAAAAATGTCCGTATTGCATTTTCCTTTAATATATACTAAACTTTATATTGTTAAAAATAAGAGGCTATATGCCTTTTATTTTTTGCCGAGGCAAAATGCACGGAGGTGTTTTATGGACATAAAAGAATTAAAAGAAAAGTGTCGGAAGGTTCGTATTGACATAGTCAATATGGTCGCCGGCGCAAAGAGCGGACATCCCGGCGGAAGTCTTTCCGCCACCGAAATTTTCGTAGCAATCTTTAACACCCAGATGAAGATTGACCCGAAGAACCCTAAGAACCCGAACCGCGACAGGTTTGTTTTAAGCAAGGGGCATTGTGCGCCTGTTTACTATGCCACCCTTTGCGACAAGGGCTTCTTCCCTCGTGAGGAGCTTTTAGGCTTGCGTAAATTCGGAAGAATGCTTCAGGGTCACCCCGTTGTAAAGATTCCGGGCGTTGACGCTTCAACCGGCTCGCTCGGTCAGGGCATAAGCATCGCAACAGGCATGGCGCTCGGCGCAAAGACCGCCGGCAACGGCGTTCGCGTCTACACAGTCTGCGGCGACGGCGAGCTTCAAGAGGGCCTTGTGTGGGAGGCGGCTATGGCGGCGGCTCACTACAAGCTTGACAACCTCACGGTGGTAGTCGATAACAACGGCATGCAGATTGACGGAACAAACGACCAGGTCATGAGCCTTGGCGATATCCCCGCCAAATTCCGCGCCTTCGGCTTCGACGTAGTTGAGGTCGATAACGGCAACGATATCGAGCAGGTGATAGCCGCGCTCGAAAAGAAGACCGAGCCCGGAAAACCGAAATGTATCGTAGCCCACACGACAAAGGGCAAGGGTGTCTCCTTTATGGAAGGACAGGTCGGCTGGCACGGCAAGGCGCCTAACGAGGAACAGCGCGCGGCGGCGGTCGCGGAATTGGAGGCTATGACAATATGAGTGAAGCTAAAGCAACAAGAGCGGCGTACGGTGAGGCTCTCGCCGCGCTCGGCAGAGTAAACGATAAGGTTGTCGTGCTCGACGCTGACCTCGCGGAAGCGACGATGACCAAGCATTTTAAAAAGGAATTTCCCGACCGCTTTTTTGATTGCGGTATAGCCGAATGCAACCTCGTCGGTATGAGCGCGGGACTGTCTACCATGGGTTATATCCCGTTTTGCTCCACCTTCGCTATGTTTGGCGCGGGTCGCGCTTATGAAATTTTCAGAAACGCCGTTTCTTATCCCCACTTCAACGTAAAGCTCTGCTGTACCCACGCGGGCATTACCGTCGGTGAGGACGGCGCAAGCCACCAGTGCCTTGAGGACGTGGCGCTTATGCGCGAAATTCCCGGTGTCACCGTTATCGTTCCCGCAGACGCTCGCGAAGCAGAGAAAACCGTCAACGCTATCGCGGAATATGACGGACCCGTTTACGCCCGCTTCGGACGCGCCGCGTGCCCCGAGCTTCCCGATATGCCCTTCGAAATAGGCAAGGCGAACGTCCTTCGCGACGGAACGAACGGCGTGCTTTTCGCAAGCGGCTTTATGGTGCATATCGCGCTTGAGGCGGCTGAAACCCTTGCGGCGAACGGCAAGAATCTCGCCGTCGTGAACGTCCACACTATCAAGCCGCTCGATAAGGAAACCGTGCTTTCCTACGCAAAGAAGTGCGGCAAGGTCGTAACCCTTGAGGAGCACAGCGTCTACGGCGGTCTCGGCGACGCGGTCGCGGACGCGCTTATTGGAAAGGGCGACTTTGCCTTTAAGAAGATTGGCGTTGAAGACCGCTTCGGTCAGTCCGGCTCATGGCAGGATTGCCTTGACGGCTACGGGCTTTCCACGCCGAAGGTTACGGCGACGCTTGAGGAATTTTTTAAATAGTAAATATAACAAAATGAAACCGACGGAAACGTCGGTTTCTTGTTAGACTAAAGTGAGCAAAAAATATCGGGTGCTTTGACTTTAAGTTTGATATTATCTATCTACGGCGAGGGGGGAACTGAAATAGACTGGATTAGAGGCATGGGCGAGGCAATAGATTATATTGAAGATAACCTTGAGGGCGAAATAGACGTCAGCGAGGCGGCGAGACGGCTTAACGTGTCGGAGTTTTATTTTCAAAAAGCGTTCGCGCTTCTTTGCGGCTGTACCTTTGGGGAATACGTCAGGAACAGACGTCTTTCCCTCGCGGGCGGCGAGCTTGTTTCAAGCAACGTAAAGATTATTGACCTTGCGGTAAAGTACGGCTACGACTCGCCCGACAGCTTCACCAAGGCGTTCACACGCTTTCACGGCTCAACCCCGATGGCTGTGAGAAAAGAGAGCCGAACGGTCAAATCCTACGCGCCGATAAAAATCAAACTTATTTTGGAGGGCAAGAACACAATGGATTATCGCATTATCGAAAAGGAAGCCTTCACCGTAACGGGTGTTGCGAAACGTTTTAGCTTTGAAACCTGCACCAAGGCAATTCCCGAATTTTGGACGGAGTTTTGCAGTATGCCTGCAAGCAAATCAATCTGCGCCATGTATGGAATATGTCTCGACGAGAACGACAAGGCGAAGGATTTTGAATACCTTATCGCCGACGACTACAAGCCGTGGAAGGAGCTTCCCGACGGCTGTGTAAACCGCTCGTTTGAAAAGCAGACCTGGGCGGTCTTCCCCTGCCGCGGCGCTATGCCTAACGCACTGCAAAGCACCAACGCAAAAATATTCTCGGAATGGGTGCCGAACTGCAGAGACTATGAGCTTGCAAGCAACATAACGGTCGAGCTCTACTCCGACCCCTCAGATTTTGCGAAAGGTAATCAAGACGAGAACTACTACACCGAAATTTGGATACCCGTAAAGAAAAAATAAACATTTAACACAAAACGAGCGAGCCTTGCGGCTCGCTCGTTTATTCTGTTTTTTTTATTACTACCTTCAATTGCTGTACTTTAAAGGAAGCTTTTCTTACTTCACAGTATTGTAACTAATATAAGCGCTAATATAAATACCGAGCCTAACGCTATGACAAATTGCACTTCTTTTCTGCTTTCTTCACTTTCCGCCCTCATCGACGACGAAGCACCAACTGCAAAAACTAACGATAATATCAAAGTCGCTATCGAAGTCCACTCTATTTCAAATAAAGTCTTTCCTAAAATTTTTTCGTTAAGAGCACTTATCATTATGAGAAACACGCCCGCCGTCAATGCCGTCATAACCATTGACGCGACGAATCTCTTTTTCACTTTGCTCTCGGCAAATAATTCAAACTGCTTTTCCCTTTGAACACTTACCTTCCTTAGTCTTATAATGAGTTCAGTCGCCACAACAACAAGTATGATAACAGTAACCACGGCTGTCATGGATATAGCTGCGGATAAGTACTTCAACAGAATAAATTCTCCGCTTTCATAGTCTATAATTGTATTTTCTCCGAGAGACTTGATGCCGAAATAGAGACTCAGCGCAGAAAATTTTGATTTTTCTCCGTACCAAGTCAGATATGTAATATCTACCCAATTAACAAGTAGCAGAATTATTGTCAGTACAGATGCCGCAAGGCTTCCTATAACAACTACATTTTCGGTAGACATGGTCGGTACAGTTACTACGGGCGTCCGCTGCGGTGCTTGTTGCGTCACCTGAGGAGCTACTGTCGAAGTCATAGGTCTGTCTGCCTCTATACTCTGAGCCAGTCCGCAATTTTTGCAGAATTTTTCGTCTTCATCGAGCCTTCGTCCGCAGTTCTTACAAAACATATCGCCCCTCCTATGGTTATAAATAAATTTGTATGATATCCATATGGATATCATACAATAATACTATCCGATTACCGTGGTATTGTCAAGATATCCAATTAGATATCAGGAGGGGCGAATGGGCTATTACAAAAGGCTACGTGAGCTTCGCGAGGATAGTGACCTTACTCAGCGCCAGCTTGCGGCGTTTTTGAATATAACTCAGACACAATATTTTCGCTATGAACAGGGATATCGTGACATTCCTACCGACCTACTAATTGAGCTGGCGAGAAAATATGGTACCACTACCGACTATATCTTAGGACTTACCGACCTGCGCACTCTCCCAAAAAACTATTAAAGCTCCGACGTAACGTCGGAGCTTTTGTTGATTTTCGTTTAGGTGTAATAGACTATTTTGTTCCGAATATTCTGTCGCCCGCGTCGCCAAGACCGGGAACGATATAGGCGTGCTCGTTAAGCTTTTCGTCCACCGCCGCGCAGTATATAGTAACGTCGGGGTGCTCTGTTTTAAACCGCTCGATAGCGGGTCTCGCCGCTATTATGCAAAGCATACGAAGGTCTTTACAGCCTATGCTCTTTAAATAATCGAACGCCGCGGAAGCACTGCCACCCGTAGCAAACATCGGGTCAAGAAGTATAACCGTGCTTTGCGCTATATCGTCGGGCAGCTTGCAGTAATACTGCACAGGGTCGTGGGTTTCGGGGTCACGGTAAAGACCGATATGTCCTACTCGCGCGTTCGGAAGCAGCTTTTGCACCCCCGCGACCATTCCCAGTCCCGCCCTTAAAATAGGCACGAGCGAAACCTTTTTATCGGTAAGCATCTTGGTTTTGGTCTTTGCGACGGGAGTTTCAATCTCCACCTCGGTCAGCGGAAAATCCTTTGTCGCCTCGTAAACCATAAGCATTGCTATCTCGTCGATAAGCTCACGAAAATCCTTCGTGTTCGTGTTCTTGTCGCGGATAATGGAAATCTTGTGTTGAATAAGCGGGTGTTCAAAAATAAAAACGTTGCCTTCCTTCATAACCTTCTCCTATGTTTTTTGTTATTGTCTATAATAACACTTTTACCTTGACTTCGCAACAGCATAAAAACGCGCAAGCCTCTTTCGGCTTGCGCGTTTCAACTTAATAATAATGCTTTACCGGGTAAAGTGTGTAGGGCCTTTCGATTGGCGGCTTCTCAGCTTCTATCGCCTTCTTCGCCTCGGTCTCGTTGAGATAGATAGCGTCTGCCGCCGCGCGCGAGCCTGAAATTCTGCCCGTCTCTATCGCCTGCGTAAGCGACGCACCGAAGCCAGGATAGCGGTAATCAAAGTAAACGCCGTTAGCCACTTCACCCGCGGCGTAAAGCCCCTCGATAATTCCGTATTCGTCCAGTACGGCACAGCTGAGGTTCGTCTCGATTCCGCCCGTCGTGCCGTAGGTCAGCGCGGAATACGGAACCGCGTAGAACGGACCGTCAACCAGCGCCTTAAGGTACTTGTCAGGTCTTTTGAAAACGGTGTCTTTGCCGCTTGAGCAAAGCGAATTGTAACCCGAAACGGCTGAATGAAGCGCAGAGGCACCTATTTTGTTTCCAAGCTCAGCCACGGTGTCGGCTTTGAAAATTCTTCCCGCCTCCACCTCAGCGTCCCAGTTTGAGTGACTGCCGTGACGGTCAACGATATAGTATGCCTGCTTGCCGCCGCTTGCATAGAGCGCACCGCTAAGAAGGAAGCCCTCGTCGGTTTCGTTCGCAAAGCGCTCGCCCCTGTCGTTTACGAGTATCCCCTTATATTCGCCGTTCGTATCGCCGACGTAATCATAAAGTGTGGCTATCGGCGCGCCGTTAAGGATATTCGCGCCCACCTGACGCGCAAGGGTAATTCCTCCGCCCGCGTTGCCGTTCGCCGTAAGTGAAACTATATTATCAGGGTTGACCGAGGTAAGCTCGCTTACGAGCTCCGGGTTTCTGTCATAGCCGCCCGTCGCGATAATGGTAGAGGTGGCGTATATGGAAAGCACGCCGCCCGAAACCTTTTTAGCCTTAGCGCCAAGCACTACGTTTGTCGCGCTGCTTATAAGAGTATACGCCTCGGTGTTATAATAAATTTCAACGCCGTTTGCCGCCGCCGCTCTGACGAGCGGTTCAACAAGATATCCGCCGCCTGTGTTATTTCCGTCCGAGATGAGATGCACACGTTCGGGCTCCTGACCCGTAAACGAGGGAAGCAGAACGTTTGAAAAACGAACGCCGAGGGTAGTTAGCATATCAAGGTTCCCCGCTGAGTTCGCCGACATATCAAGAAGGCGCGCGCTGTCCACATTACTGCCCGCAAAGGAATAAAGGAAGCTCGCAAGCCCCGAGCTCGAATCGGAAATAATGTTATACTTCTGTATTGAGGTTCCCGCCGCCATAATCTTTCCGTCACTTCGCGCTGTTGTGCCGCCGGGTATGCCCATCTTTTCAACAACGATAACCTTGACTCCCTTTTCCGCCGCCGCAATCGCCGCTGTAAGCCCCGCGCCACCTGCTCCGATTACAAGCACGTCGCAGTAAAGGCTTTTGTCCGTAATGTCATTTATAACGGAGGAATACATAAGCTCCTCCTCATCGTAGCCTACCTTTGTAAGCGCCTTTTTCGCCGCTTCGATAGCCGCGTCGCTCGTCACCGTCGCGCCGGAAACAACGTCCACGTCGAGGCACTGCCGCTCATTAATGGATTTAACAATAAGCTCGAGCGCCGTGCTTCCTATTCCAACCGTTTCCTCGGCTTTTTCTATAGTCAACGCAAAGCCGTCCTCGCTGCGTCGCGCGCAAAGCGATATATTGCCCTCATAGCCCCTTGCCGAGCCATAGGCAGTTGAAGTGCGCGAACAGCCCGTCGTTAACAGCGTTAACGCGGAAAGCAGCAGACAACAGACCCTCTTTATTCCTCTCATGTAAGTCTCCTTTGCGGCGATACTTTTATCTTATTTATTATTATGCTAAAATAACACTAATACAATACAAAATTAGCAGACGGGAGCGCGGCCTTGAAAAAGAACAATAAGCGAAACCCATATGACGTTCACAAAATTGATTCCTTCTTATACTGGTTGGCGGTACACGCGGTAAAGCTTTGGTTTCGGCTTTTCTACGGTCTTAAGATTAATAACGCGGAGGTGCGCGGTTTAAAAGCGCCGTTTCTGCTTCTTTCCAACCACGAGAGCAACTACGACTTTCTCATGGACGCTATCGCGCTCTATCCGAACAAGCTTCACATAATGGTTACAACCTATTTCTTTCACCACGCGCTGTTGGGGCGGCTGCTGGAGCATATGGGTTGCATTCCAAAGCGTCAGTTCGTACCCGACACCAAGGCGATTAAAAGCGTTCTGCGAATAATTGAACGCGGCGAGAACGTCTGTATCTTCCCCGAGGGACAGACCTGTTACACAGGCGAAACGTGCGATTTTGATGAGTCCACGGCGAAGCTTGTGAAGAAGCTTTGCGTACCCGTCGTGGCTTCCACCGTCCGCGGAAACCATCTTGCCTTCCCGAAGTGGGCGCCCGGTAAGAAGTTCCCGGCGCGCTGTGAGGTCTATGCGAGGGTAATACTCACCGCAAAGGAGATATCGGAGCTTTCCGCTGAAGAAATATACACTATCTTAAAACGTGAGCTAAGCTATAACGACTTCGAGTGGCAGCGCGGGGTAATGGCTAAATCGAGGAAACCCAGAACCACAAGCGGTCTTCAGAATATCCTCTACCGCTGCGTGAACTGTAAAGCTGATTTCTCTATGACGAGCGACGGCAAAAACCGTCTTGTCTGTTCAAAATGCGGATATACCGCCGAGCTTGACGATTACGGCTTTCTCCACGCCGTGAACGGCGAAACCGTCACGGACAACTGCGCGGCGTGGTTTAACCTTCAGCGAGCCGCCATTAACGCGGAGATAGACGCGGGCGCACTGCCCTTTTCTTCACCCTGCCGCTTAATGCGCACGATAGAGGGAAAGCAGGGCTATTTCGACTGCGGCGAGGGAACTGTGACCCTCGACGGTACAGGCATTCATTTTAACGGCGTAAGGGACGGCGAACCGTTCTCGGTCGAGGCGCTCTATGAACGCCAGAGCGCCCTTCCCCATAACTGCACCTTCTGGGCGATAGACATTCACGGCGAAGGCGAAAACTATGCTCTCGCTCCCGACGACCCAAGAAAGATGATTAAGTTCGTTGAGAGCTATTTAATAATGAGAAAGCGAACGGACGCGCAGAAAAAGGCGGTCAGTCGTACTGAGCTATAAACTCCTTAACCTTCGCTGTATACTCATCGGTTTTATCGAAATAGCTGACGCCGTGCCGCGCACATTCTATAACAAGCATCTGCTTGTTTCCTGCGTGCGCGTCGTAAAGCTCGCGCATCATTTCAAAGGGAACCACGTCGTCGTGAGTACCGTGGATAAAGAGCATAGGAAAGCTCGCGTCTTTAATTAGCTTCTTTGCGGACGCCTGCTTAAAGCCGTAACCCGCGAGGATTCTTGCGAACACACCCGCTGTCGCGACGGCGAGACGTTTAAACAACAGTGGCTTAAAGTCGCGCTTTAAATGACTTAAAAAGGTGTCATACGCGGTGGTATAACCGCAGTCCTCTATCGCACATTTAACCTTGTCGGATAGGTCGCGTCCGCCGCTCATCATCATAACGGTCGCCGCGCCCATAGAAATGCCGTGAAGGACTATTTCTGTGTTGTCGCCGAGCTTTTGTAAAAGCAGCTCTATCCAGTCGTTCATATCGTGGCGCTCAAGCCAACCCATGCCGATATATTTCCCCTCGCTCTTTCCGTGAGCGCGCTGGTCGGCGCAAAAAACGTTGTAGCCCATCTCATAATACATACGAGAAATAAACCCCATCTCGCCAGAAACGCAACGGTGCCCGTGCACTACAAAGGCAAGCCGGTTTGTCTTCTTCTTCGCGTAAAGCAGATGTCCGACAAGCCGAAGTCCGTCAAAGGATGTCAACTCCAACCGTTCGAGCTTTTGACTGTTCCACCATATATTGCTTTCCCTTGCGCTTGTGCGGTAGGGCGAATTGCCCGACGCGGGAAAGGTCTTTGCGTCGTCCTTATTGGGGTCGAAGTTCCAATCGCGACTGTCTGTGCGAATAATCGCCGTGCGAAGAACAAGCACCGCAATAACCAAAATATAAATAAGAAAAACGCCGAGAATTATCAGCAGAAGTTCAAATAAATTCACAGCGAAACTCCCTTTCTTTTCCTTATTAATGAAATATACCATATTTGTGCCAAATGTTCAAATAATTTTTGAAAAACTGTCGATTTTAACTATTTTCATTATATTTGCATATTTAGGCTGTTACTATTATAATATAAATACTTTATTTATGCGGAGGACCTATGCTGGAGTATCCCTTTGACAGCGCGCAAATTATGCAAAGCAAACGCGCGCTTAAAAAAGAACTGCTGAAAAACGAGGGCTTGCTTGAGAAGCGGGTGGCTGTGCTTTCCGGCACGACGATAGGCGAAATTAAGAATATTCTTGAGCTGTTCCTTCTCGACAACGGAATTAAGCCCGAGTTTTTTATCGGCGATTACGGAAGGTTCTTTGAGGACGTTGTCTTTGACGACGGCACGCTTGCCGACTTTAAGCCCGACGTAATCATTCTTAACACAAGCCTTCACAACATAGAGCCTATGGTTTCGGCGGGAGATTCCGCCGAGGTCTGCGACCATAAACTGGAGACTGCTTTTTCACGCTTCAAAAAGGTATACGACACGGCGGCAAAATTCGGTTGCGCGGTTATTGCAAACAACTTTGAATACCCGCTCGTTCGAGTAATGGGTAACTACGAGGCTGTCTCGCCCTCTGGCAAGGTGCGCTTTGTCCGCCGTTTAAACGAGCTTCTTGCAGATTATGCCGAGGGGCACAAGGGCTTTTATATCAACGATTACAACTACCTTTCGGCTCGCTACGGACTCGACCTTTTCAGTGACCCGTCCTACTATAATTCCTACAAGTATTCAATCGCGCCCGACGCTATTCCCTACCTTTGTCATTCACTCGCCTCTATAATAAAATCCATCTTCGGAAAGAATAAAAAGGCGCTTATGCTCGACCTTGACAACACCCTTTGGAGCGGCGTTATCGGAGACGACGGCGTTGAGGGCATAGTTCTCGGCACCGAAAGCCCCACGGGCATAGCTCACCTTGATTTACAGCGCTACGCAAAGGAGCTTTCAGGAATAGGCGTTATTCTCGGTGTTTGCTCAAAGAATGAGGAGGCGGCGGCAAAAAGCGGTTTTACCCACCCGTCGTCAATATTAAGGGAAAGCGATTTCCTCAGCTTCCGAGCAAACTGGGACCCGAAGCCGCTTAACCTCCAAGCAAGTGCAAAACAGCTCAATATCGGCGTTGATTCAATGGTTTTTGCCGACGACAACCCCGCCGAGCGCGAGATTGTGCGGCAAGCGGGGCTAAAAGTCAGCGTGCCTGAGCTTACCGCGGCGGAGCGCTTCGCGGACGTTATCTCAGCGGGCGGCTATTTTGAAGTAACCTCCCTTACAGCAGACGACGTTAAGCGCGCCGAAATGTATAAACAAAACGCCCTTCGCGAGGCGGAGGAGCAAAGCTTCTCCGATTACGGCGAGTATCTGCGGTCTCTCAATATGAAGGGCTATTTCGGTCCCTTTACCGAAAGCCGACTTGAGCGCATAACCGCGCTTGCGAATAAGACCAACCAGTTTAATCTGACCACCCGCCGTTACACGGAAAAAGAGATGAAGGAGCGCACGTGCGGCGACCGCTTTATTACCCTTTACGGACGGCTTGAGGATAAGTTCGGCGACAACGGTATCGTCGCGGAAATAGTCGGCGAAAAGAAGGACGACGTTCTTGATATAGAGCTTTGGGTGATGAGCTGCAGAGTATTCAAGCGGGAGCTGGAGTTTGCCATGTTCGATACGCTCGTGTCGCTTGCAAAGCAAGCCGGAATTAAAACCATTACGGGAAGCTATCTTGAAACGGCAAAGAATGTAATAGTTAAGGATTATTACGGCTCGCTCGGCTTTATCAAGACCGAGCAAAACGGGACTGACAGCCGTTGGAGCTTCACCGTTCCCGATATTTACGAAAATAAAAATTCAGCAATAGAGGTGCACTATGAACAGAACTGAAATAACCGAGAAGGTAACAGAAATTTTCCGCGAAATTTTTGACGATGACGAGCTTGTAATTAGCGGCGAGACCACCGCCAACGACATTGAGGACTGGGACAGTCTTGAACAGATTAATATCCTTGTGGCTATCGAAAAAGCGTTTTCAATCAAGTTTTCCGTCTCTGAGGTCGAGGGGCTTCGCAATGTAGGCGAAATGCTCGACCTAATCGAACGCAAGCTTAAATGAACAGCTATAAGTTGAGCGACATTAAAGTTGGCCTTACCGAGAGCTTTTCTCAGACAATTACCGAAGCGGCTCTTGATAAATTCCGAGAAATATCGGGCGACATAAACCCGCTTCACACGGACACGGAATTTGCGAAGGCCCACGGCTTTGACAGCAAGGTGGTTTTCGGAATGCTTACCACCTCGCTTTACAGCACCCTTGTCGGAGTTTATCTTCCCGGCGAGCATTGCCTTCTTCAGCAGGTCAGCGTAAAATTTAAAAAACCTGTGTTTGTCAACGACACGCTTACCGTAATCGGAACGGTAAGCGAAGTAAACGATACCTTTAGGCGGGTTATAATTAAAGCTAAGACCGTTAACCAGCACGGAATAACTGTGAACAGCGCGACGATAGTAACGGGTATAATCGACTAATGGCAAGGAGACGGCGATGAGTGAGAAGGAACGCATAACTTTAGTAGTCGGAGCAGACAGCGATATCGGCTGTGAAATTATCAAGGGGCTTTCGGGCACCGTGGTGGCGCACTATTGTATGTATGAGGAAAAGCTCGCCTGTCTTTCAAAGGACGGACGAAAAATTATTGCTGTAAAGGGCGACCTTTCTTCCTTAGAAGGAATTAACGCCTTTATCGGCGAGCTTTCGGCTCTTGGGCTTGAAATTGACAGCCTGGTACACCTTCCCGCCGCGCCCGCTGTTCCGACTCGTTTTCGAGACTTTGACGAAGCACGTTTTCTTCGCGACTTCAATATATCCACACTAAGCGCGGCTCTTATAGCGCGAGCCCTTCTTCCCGCCATGGCTAAGCGCAGATTCGGACGCGCGATTTTTATGCTCACCTCTTATAACCTCGGCGTACCGCCTAAGTTTTTGACAAGCTATATCGTCTGTAAGTATTCCCTTGAGGGACTTATGAAATCCCTCGCGGCGGAGTACGCGCCTAAGGGCATAACGGTAAACGGCATCGCTCCCTCTATGGTTGAAACAAAGTTTCTCTCAGGCCTATCAGACCTTTCGGTGGAGCAAAGCGCAAATGCCAACCCCACCGGACGGAATGCGACGCCTTCAGATATCGCGCCTACGGTGCTTCATCTTTTGTCCGAGAGCAGCGAATATATTACAGGTGCCGTTTTGCCTATAACAGGCGGGAGTGTGTTTTAAAATGGGTTTCAATATTGACAGACTAGAGGAAAGTGAGCTTTCGGCTTTTCGCGAGTTTTGCGAGCTGAATTGGGGCGAGAAGCACCCGCTCATACATAACGACGAGATGTTTTCCTTTTACTATCGGCGGGGCGAACTGATAAATTTCGTCCGTGCGATAGACGAGGAGACGGGCGAAATACGAAGCGTCGCGGGCTTCATTCTCGCGAACGAGAGTGAAACGCCTGATATATGGATTTCGTATGTTCTCTCAAAGAAGGGCGCTTCGCTCAACCTCGGCTTAAAGCTAATAGAATATATCAAAACAATTACTAACGCCCGCTCACTCGGAGTAAATAATATAAGAAAAAAAATCTTCGGCTTTTACGGCTTTTTGGGTTACACGGCGGGAACCGTGGGGCACTACTACCGTCTTAATCCCGAACGTGCGGGCAGTTATCAGCTGTGCCGAGTGAAGGACGAAGAAGCTCTGCCTATCACACGCGGCGACGCGGAGTTTTTCCAAATAAACACCGAAAAGGAGCTTGACTGCTTTGGGTTTGAAGCTTACTGTCAACTTAAACCATTTAAGGATAGGCGCTACGTCGAGCACCGATTTTTCGAAAACCCGTGGCTTAACTACGAGGTCTTCGGAGCCGCTCGAAACGGTGTCACGTTCGCGTTGTTTGTTCTTCGAACGCTCGAACACGAGGGGTATTCTGTGCTTCGGCTTGTCGACTTTATCGGAGAAAGGCAAGAGTTTTACCTCCTCGGAGAGCTGCTTGACAAGCTCGCAAGAGAACGAGGAGCCGATTTCAGCGACGCCTACGGTTTTGGAATAGACGACGCTCTTTTTGAAAAGGCGGGCTTTACAAAACGTAAGGCTGATGATGAAAATATAATTCCAGACTATCTGCAACCGCCGTTATTTGAAAATGTCGATTTCTATGCCGTTTCGGACGGCAGCGACTATTGGGTTCTTCGAGCCGACGGCGACCAAGACCGCCCTAACCTTGCGGCTATACTGTGACAAAAGCCCGAGACGTTAAACCGTCTCGGGCTCTTTTTGCTTTTTTATCTTCCTGCGTCTTCAATCAAACGCTCAACCTCGTTTCTTTCGGGCATAGCGAGCAGCGCCCCCTTGCGGGTGGTAACTATGCTTGCGGCGGCGTTAGCGAAACGCAGAGCTTCTTGAAGCCTCGCATTATCAAGCCCCTTCAATCCGCAGCTTAACACAGCGTCTAAACAACAGCCGAAGAAGGTGTCCCCGGCACCGGTGGTGTCCACGGTTTTGTCGGTCAGAAAAGCCTTCTCAAAAACACTGATGGTCTCTTTAAAGGCATAGCTTCCCTTTGCCCCGCAGGTGATAAATATTAGCTTCAATTGAGGAAAGCGTCGCCTTAGCGCCACCGCCGCAGGTTCGGCGTTCGCTTCGCCTAAAAGAAATTCCGCCTCGTCATCGGATATTTTCAGTATGTCACAATGCTCACAGCCCCAGCTCATCTCGGCGCGCGCCCTTTCTGCGCTCTCCCAAAGCATAAGCCTTAAATTCGGGTCGAAGGAGATAAGCGCACCCGCCGTCTTCGCTTCGCCTACGGCGGCTCTCGTCGCGGTGCGTGAAGGCTCACTCGTTGAGGAAAGTGTTCCGAAATGGAACACGCGACAATCACCTATCGGCGCGGAAGCCGTCTCCTCGGCGCGAAGCATCATATCAGCGCCCGGATTTCTGTAAAAGGAAAAGTTTCTTTCTCCGCGTTCATCGGTATTGACAAAGGCAAGGGTTGTGCCAACCCTTTCGTCAAAAACTATTCCGCTCGCGTCAATTCCGGCTTTCGAAACCGTATTTGCCAGCATATGCCCGAAGCTGTCGTCGCCGACCTTACCGATAAAAGCAGTCTTTCTTCCAAGCCGTGAAAGCATTGAAAGCAGGTTGCACGGCGCGCCGCCCGGACACGCCTCGTAAAGCCCGTTTCCCTGCTCGCTTTCTCCGCAGAGCGGAAAATCCACAAGCAGCTCGCCGAGCGCGGTAACGTCAAAGCTTTTTTCGTCTCTACCTTTCATCACCGTTCTCCTTTTATACTCACATTACACTTTGACATTTTTCTTGTCAACTGATGAGCCGTCTTTACACGAATTTTCCAAGCGGTTCTGTTTCACTCAAGCCTTCTAAACAAATCATTTTACTCTAAAAAAATCTTATATGTGTAATCTTGTTTTTCGTCAGGCGTACCAAATAAAAAAGAGCCGAAATATCGGCTCTTTCTTTTCTTTTTAGCGGGGGTTCTTTATTTGTGCCTGTGCCGCCGCAAGACGAGCTATCGGAACACGGAAGGGTGAGCAGGAAACATAGTTGAGTCCCGTGTTGTGGCAGAACTCCACCGAGGCGGGGTCGCCGCCGTGCTCGCCGCAGATGCCGAGCTTAATGTCGGGGCGGGCTTTCTTTCCGAGCTCGCAGGACATTTTAATTAGCTTGCCTACGCCGTTCTGGTCAAGTCTTGCGAACGGGTCGCTCTCGTAAATCTTCTTAG
>CAZUOY010000034.1:0-16687 GCA_964622315.1 uncultured Oscillospiraceae bacterium
TTCGGGCGAAAAGGCGGAGCGACGAAGTGAATGAGCCGACGGCGTGAACAAAAAATAAAAATGGCGTCGCGAACGATACGTAGTCCGCGACGCCGTGGAGCTTGTGGTCGGACTCGAACCGACGACCTGCGCATTACGAATGCGCTGCTCTACCAACTGAGCCACACAAGCAATTTTCAGATAGCTTATAAATAATACAACAAATACTCAGCGCGTGTCAATGGAAAAATCACAAGAATCTTTACTTGAAAATGCTTTTATACTGTTGTGAAAACACAGCCGCTGTGTTACAATTTATAAGACATTTTTCAGGAGGCGTTCAGTGGAACAAACGACTGATAAAAACAAAAGAGAGGAAACCGAAACATTTGGCTCTGTGTTTAAGCGGCACAGGGTGCTGTTAGCGATTCTTTCCTTACTGCTTGTTTTCACAACGGCGTTTTCTTTCGTTTCAAATGCGGCAAATAAAAACAAAGAGGAAATATATCTCGGCTATTGGGCACCGGACCTTGATATACACACTATCGACGTTATTTCCGGCGACACCGGCGTTTATTCGGGTACGGTTTTGACCGAAACGGCGCGGGTAGAGGACAGCTACTTTGCAAGCACCGTCTTTATCGGCGATTCGCTTACGCAGGGGCTTTCGCTCTTTGACGTTTTTGATAACTTTATTCAAGTCGCAATGCTCGGAATTAACCCGCAAAACGCGCTGACGGAAGAATTTTACGAAATTGACGGCGTTAAGGTGACAATGGCTGACGCGGTGGAATACTATAAGCCGCAGAAGATATATATTATGCTCGGCGCAAACGGCATTAACACAAATACACCTGAGTGGCTTATTGAGAATTACGAAATTCTTGTCGATGAGCTTATGAGAAGGGTTACAGGTTGTCAAATTGTAATACAGTCAATTACCCCCGTAACACGCGAAAAGGCGAAAGCGGACCCCGAGCACTACTCGCTCGAAAACATCCACAAATATAACGATATGCTACGCGATATGGCGCTTAGAAAGGGACTGTTCTTTCTTGACGTTTATTCTTCTGTTGCCGACGAGGAGGGCTATATGCCAAGCGGCATAACCTCGGGTGACGGTATTCACATGAAACGCGACGGCTACATCTTTTGGTATGACTATCTAATGACTCATATTATCCAAGGCGATTCAGCCTACCTTATTTCAGCAGACGGACTGATGATACCCGCGCCTGAAAGCAGTTATTCCGCCGAGGAAACAGCGCAGGAGGTCAGCGAACCTACTGATGAAGCTATCGACGACGCTGAGGCTCCTGACGCTTAACTTAAATCGTATAAAGAGAAAAAGGAAGCCCTGTTCACAAAGAACAGGGCTTTTTTCATTCGTCGTCCGGTGTCTGCAAGATTATCAGTTGTTCTATAAAAGCTTCAATTTCCTTTATTACCTTTTGTCTGCTGTAATCCTGCGGTATCATCCGTCGCAGATATTCGGCAAAGGCGTCAACGAGAAAACGCTCGGAAACCTCAAAAGCCGAATAGGGATAAACCTCTCGGGCGAGGATAGTTCTAAAGCCTTCCTTAACATAGACAATTGATGAATCTTTGTTTTGAACGTCGCGCAGCACAACGTTGTAGTTTCGGTTGTGTTTTAAAATGTAGAGTATGCTTTGAAGGTGGAGAAGGTAAGCCTCGGGTGTGTAGTAAAGCGGCTTTCCGAAGGGCAGACAGACGGCTGAAACAGGCACATTGCCGTCAAGGATATCGTTAATATCGGCCAGGTGAATAATATCGGTTACCTGGTGACATTCGAGATTCGATTGAAAAAGCTTATAGCGCCGAGCGAAAAAGTTGAGAAAATCCTTCGTCTTTTCTTCGTCGTTTCCATAGTTAAGTGAGGTAACGACGTCCCACGGAAGCGTAACCAGAGAAAGTGAATTGCTCTTTTGTATACAGCTTCCTTTACTCGCTTCGTAATCAAGCATGCAGTTATAGAAATGATTAGCGGTCTCCTCCATACGAAAGGAGGTCATTATAGGCTCACAAACAGAAAGATACTTTTCAAATTCAGCCGTAAGGCGGTTAACGGTGTTTTCGTCTATAGTGAAAAAGGTTACCATATCATCGGAGGAAACCCTTCCCACAGAAAAGGAAAAGAGAACCGCGACATCGGGTACACTGCAGATGGTTATTCTGTTTAGGCTGTCGCGCATGCGCCTATAGTAGTATGAAGCCGCCTTCCCAGTTATATATAACGGAAGCCATCTGTTCAGCGATTCAAAAGCTTGGTCGATATCAGAAATTGGACCCGATATCCGTCTGAAAACGCAGCCTTGTTCCGTAAGACGCATCATTGCCGCTTGAAGCTGCTTTGGATAGCCTGAAACCTCGGTTATCCAGTCTATATTCTCATCAGTAAGTATATTAATAGTGTATGCGCGCTTGCGCTGAATGAGGTAGCTGAAGAAGGTTTGAACAGCACGACGGCGCCCCTCACCGCCATAGTAGGCAAAAAAGTTACTCTGAGCGGGAGAAAGAACACTGCGCGTGTCGTCTATGGGCACGGTATGCTTAATCTTCGGAGAAAGGGTGCCGAACTTCTTTAAAAATTCGTCCGCTTTTTTGGTTGCGTATTCATCGGGGTCGTTTTCGTCCGAAAGCCAGTCAAGCAGTATATCGGTTAGCTCCTCCTCGCTGGTTACGTTTCTAACCTGCGCTATCTTCATTGCCTGCGCTATTGCGTCGAGCTGGTAATCGTTTCTGCAGCGACAGGCGAAAAACCGAGCCAATACTCTTGCGTAGCTTACGTCCTTTGGTAAGCCTCTGGAGCCGCTTCTCATCTTGCTTATCTGTGGCGGAGTGATATTCATCTCTGACGCGAGCTCTTTTCCCTCGGCGTGCGACAGCTCAAAAAGATAATTAAGTTTTTCTGAAAACTCCATAAATATCTCCTCTCAGTCACTGTAATTACATAATATCACAATCAATTACCCAAAACAAGGCAAAAAGGAAATCGAAATTACCCAAAGTGGTAAGCGAAACTATTGAAACTCGGGTGTTGTTTTAGGTAAAATATAGTTACTCCCCACGAAAACAGTCTAAAGCTGTCGATAAGGGTAGAAACAATAAGAGAGAATTCTCATTTGGAATTCTATGAGCGGCGCGAAAATACGCGCCAGACACCGAAAGAAGGAGGTGCAAATCGTGTCAGAGTATGGCTATCTCAGTCGTTGTGCGGCAGAAGGGCGCGACGAGGAGGCAATGAAAGCCATGAATTGCGTACTGCCAAGTGAATGCATTACCGTTGAACGGGTTGCAGGAAAAGGTAGCGGCGCAAGACCCGCGTTTGATAAGCTTATCGAGAGTTTTAAGCCCGGAGACACTTTATATGTATCCAGCGCAGACCGTTTGGGTCTTAACGTGAGTGAGATAATTAGAGTGTGGAAAACGATAACACAGGACAAAGAAACGAATATCGTTGTTCTGGACACCACTTGGCTGGATACGCGGATAAATCCGAACATACCGGTTGCATATATAAAACTTGCGGCAGAATGTGCTTTTGCCGAGGTGATAAGACGCAGAGAAAAGGAAGGACAGATATTCTCGTCGATTTCCTTTGCGGACGCCGCACTTTGCGAGGCTATTTAAAGACACAAGTCTTTTCGGCCGAAAAAATGAGAACAATCGGCAGCACTCCCAAGCTGTCGTTCTGTCTGCTTTCATTTTTCATCCCAGAATCGGTGTTAAGCGCCATGAAGTTAATTCAATTAATATGAATATTTGCTTCTGGCGCTTGGCGTCGGTTCCCGAAAGCAGCGAAAAGAATATATAGTTAAAGCGTCCTTGCAAAAGTAAGGGCGCTTGTTATTTTTGAGGCGATATTATTGTGCCGCGATAAAAAACTATGTTATAATACTTCCGAAAGGAGGCCGCAAATATGAACTTTAAAAATTTAAGTCGCTATTCGCGGCTTACTTCGATGTAACGGTGCGGTGAAACTCCGTGCCGATTAAACAGCCGCGGATTTCCGCGGCTGTATATTTAACGAAAAAGCTCTCCGAAACGGAGAGCTTTTTTATAGTGAAAAATCCTTCATTGTAAAGTTTTTCATCTTTGGCGAAAGCTTGGGCATACGTTTAATAGGCGAATAGATAAACCGCTTACAGCGAAAGTAGGGAGATACTACGCCCTCACGCTCGCAGTCAATCATCGTGCCGTCTTTATTTTTTGTTCCGCGCTCGCAATACTCGCAGGCGGGGACAATATTCTCTCCGAAAAGCTGTGGTTTCATATCTTCTCCGTTATGTACTTTAAATTATTGAAATAATTATAATACAAAACGGCTAATTAGTAAACAAAGAAAATTCTTTTGTTCCCGCGACAAAAATCAGCGACGTAAGAAAAAGAAAAAGTGAAACGAAGGGCGCGGCACTGAACAGAAAGACAGCGTTACTGTTTAAAACAAAGAAGGCGGGCTTTATCTGAGGAAGCAAAAGACAAAGAAGCTTCATAAAGCCCAAAGACAGAAGCAGATGAATCGGGCGAGAAATGAGTAGATAAACTGTTGATATTCCGCACGGCTTGACGAAGGAGCTTGCCTGAGAAATTACGGAAAGTCCGCAAAGCGAAACGGAGACTAAACAAAGATATAGTCCGCCCGTCGCGCCGGCCGCAAGCGTGCAAGCCGAGGTAACTTCAAGAAGCGAGCATATTCCCCACAGCGGCAATGTATCAGTTATACCGAAAGCGGCAAGAGCGAGCTTTATATTTGCGATTATTACCGAAAACACGGTGACAAACGAACAAAGACGCGCAGTGGCACCAACGGCGAAACTGAGCGAAGAAGAAAAGTCAGCTGTGTTGCAGACAGGCTTCTTTTCTTCACACGGCGCGTCGTCTTTAGCAAAAAAGAGCGCGAGTAAAAACAAAACCGCTGAGGAAAGAGAAAGCGCGGCGAAAAGCAGCACGCCCGCCTTAGCGCTGGAAAACAAAGCGAGGCCCACACCCGATATAAGATAAGCGGGTCCTGCGTTCACAAGACCGCAAAGGAGGAAGGCCGCGCGGCGTTTCTTGACGACACCGTCTCGTACAAGACCGGCGAGTAGCTTCGCGCCTGTTGGAAAGCCGCCGACAAGCGCAAAAAGAAAGGTCGCGAGCAGAATCAGCCCGCGGGATTTATTTATTAGCAGCGGCACGAGTAACGCATAGAGATAATCGAGGATAAAAAAGAAAGGGAAAAGCGCGGGAATAAGAAGATTAAAGCATAGCATAACGCCGTCAGACACGCCTTGGCGCGCAGTTTCGGGAAAAAGAATAATGAGAAGGGTAAAGCTAAGAGCCAGCGTTAGCTTAACTATCAGTCTTCCACGGGCTATTTTTGCGGAAATGTACATATAATTCTCCGAAAAGGCTTGTTGCCGATAAAAATATATATTTTAATGCGAGTGAATATATGAGGCGTGCAAAAAAAAGATTAGAGAAGGGCGTGCGCGCGTTCGCCGATAGTATAGACTATCCTGCGGACGCGTTTATCAGTCTGCCTGCGGTGCATATATACGGCTCAGATGAGGCGATAATTGAGAATTGTCTCGGAATAGTCGCGGTTGAGGAAAGCAAAATACTGTTGGATATGGGCGATTTTACAGTAGGGCTTTTCGGAAAGGAATTGGTAATAGAGAGCCTTTCCAAGAGCGGTTTGTGCGTAAGCGGAGCGTTATCTGCCCTAACGTTCGACAGAAAGGCGGCAGACGAATGCTGATACGTTATCTTTTTCGCTACCTTTTTGGGGTTGTGTCGGTCAGCTGTACGGGAAAGGATATAACGAAGGTTTTATCTGAGCTTTTGAAAAGCGGGTGCGAGGTTTTCTCAGTTAAGAGAAGGAAAGACGCTCTGTTTTTTTCAGCTATTGCGCGCGATTACAAATTGATTGCGCGAACGGCAAGGCGTTGCGGCTGCAAAACGAAGATACTATTAAAGCGCGGAATGCCGTTCTACTTCTTGGGAATTAAGCACAAGCCTGCCGTTATCTGCGGGCTGGTTGCCATGCTTTTTACACTTTTCTTTCTCGGAGAAACGGTGTTTGTAATTAAAATAACAGGGAACAGCACCGTGTCGAAGAACAGAATAGAGTCTGCACTTAATGAGCATGGGCTGAAAGTAGGTATGCTTCGCGGGCTTGTGGATATAGACTATATTAAACAGAATGTTCTTCTTGAAATACCGGAGTTATCGTGGATGACGGTGAACCTTACCTACGGGGAAGCGGAGATTATGCTGTGGGATAAAACCGTCACGGAGAATAAGGAAGAAAGAAAAAACGAGGCTATAATTGCGCCGCGGGACGCTCAGATAAAGAGCGTGGAGGTGGAAAGCGGAGAGGCGCTTGTTGCGCCGGGAGACGTGGTAACTAAAGGTCAGGTGCTTGTTGCCGCCGCGCCATATTTTATTGAGGGCTCATGGACTGGTACGATTAAGGCGGACATAATTGCTTATACGTTATATAACGCGGAGCTGTCGGTTCCGCGTGAATATTCCTTCCGCGAAAAAACGGGCAGGATGTACACAGAACTGGGTCTTAGAGTGTTGGACTCAAATATTCCGCTTATGCTGAAAAAGAACCCCTTCTTCGATTTTGAACTAATACGGTATGAGATACCGTACAGTCTTTTCGGTGTTGTTTTGCCCGCAGGCAAAGCGGTAAGTGAATTTTACGAGGTGAAGACCGTTACTAAGGTTCTCGATGTCGCCGCGGCAGAAATTATTTTAGAGGAAATGCAGGATGAATTTGAGGACAAAGAGCTTATCGGAAGGCGCATACTAAACCGAAGCGGCACATTTTCGGAGAGTAACGGGGTATATTCTCTTTCGCTTGAATATCTTTGCGAAGAAAATATAGGAAAAAGTATTCAAATTGAATAAAAAAAGTATATTATTTTATTAATATGTGATATAATTCTAAGATAATGAAAATGGAAAGGACTGTGTTAGTGGCATCTCGCGAAATTAACCTTTTAACGCAGGATAACGCGGCGCTTATCTTCGGCAATCTTGATTCGAACATAAGCTATATTGAAAAGGAGTTCCTTGTCGGTGTTTCGGGCAGGGGAGCTTTCGTAACCGTTACGGGCGACGAAAAAAACGTCGAGAGCGCGGGGAAAGCGCTTAATGCTATGCTGAAAATAGTTTCGGAGAACGGTACGTTGGACGAGCAAGCTGCCCGTTATTGTGTGAACATGGTCAAAAGCGGCGAGGACGGTTTACTTTGTGAGCTTGGCTCAGACTGTATTCTTGTCACGTCAAAGGGAAAGCCGATTAAACCGAAAACGCTCGGTCAGAAGAAGTATGTTGAGGCCATCGACAAGAACAGCATTGTTTTCGGCATAGGGCCCGCAGGTACCGGCAAAACCTATCTTGCCGTTGTTATGGCGGTAAAGGCGCTTAAAAACCACGATGTACAGCGTATTATTCTCACCCGACCCGCCGTTGAAGCGGGCGAGCATCTTGGCTTTTTACCGGGAGACCTACAGACGAAAATCGACCCTTATCTCCGCCCATTATATGACGCCATTTTTGATACGCTCGGTCCGGAAAGCTTTCAAAAACAGCTTGAACGCGGAGTAATAGAGGTGGCACCGCTCGCGTATATGCGCGGCCGCACGCTGGACAGTTCCTTCGTAATTCTGGACGAGGCGCAAAACACAACGCCCGAGCAGATGAAGATGTTTTTAACAAGGCTTGGAAGCGGCTCGAAGATGGTAATTAACGGCGATATAACGCAGATAGACCTCGCTGCTACGAAGCATTCAGGGCTTGTGGAAGCGATAAGGATACTGAAAGGTATAGAAGGCATAGCACAGATTAAATTTTCCGAAAAGGATGTTGTGCGCGCAAGACTCGTGGCTGATATAGTAAAGGCTTACGAGAAAGCGGCAAACAAGAAACAGGGGAGGTAGAAATAATGTCAAACAAGGTACTGATTACCAACAGACAGCACAAGGTGAAGATTCCGTCGGGAATACGGCTTTTAGTGCGGCGCTGCTGCAACGCGGTGCTGAAGCACGAGGATTTTACTCTACCCGCTGAGATTAGCGTAAGCTTTGTCGATAATGAGGAGATAAAGCAGATAAATAAAGACTTTAGGGAAAAGGATACACCGACCGATGTGCTTTCTTTTCCGCTTTTCGAGAAGGGCGAATACGCCCCCGACCCCGCTACGGGCACCGCTATGCTCGGAGATATCGTAATCTCCGTGGAAAAAGCGGTTGAGCAAGCGGATATGTACGGTCATTCGTTTCAAAGGGAGATAGCATTTCTTACGGTTCATTCCATGCTCCACCTTCTCGGTTATGACCACGAAAGCGGCGGGCTTGAGGAGGTTCATATGCGCGAGCGCGAGGAATTCATATTGAAACAGCTCGGGCTTCCGCGTGGTATGAGCTATGTGAACGAGGACTGATAATGCCAGAAAGAACCCTCTTTGCCGCCATAGTAGGGAAACCGAACGTAGGCAAATCCACCCTATTGAATAAGCTTATCGGCGTAAAGCTCGCTATAATCTCTCCAAAGCCTCAAACCACCCGCAACCGCATAATGGGTGTGCTGACAAAAGACGAGCTACAGCTCGTTTTCCTTGACACGCCGGGCTTTCATCTTCCGAAAACAAAGCTCGGTGAGCATATGATAAAGTCGGTGCGCGATTCTGTGTCGGATATCGACTGTGCGGTCTTTGTAACATATCCGAAAATCGAGTTCGACGAGCTGGAGTGTTCGCTTCTTGACGAGCTTTTCAAGTCTAAAACTCCGGTTGTTCTCGCGGTAAACAAATCTGATACGCTTTCGAGCATAGAAAAGGGCAAGGAGGATTTGTGCGCGCTTTCTAAGCTCTACAATTTCAGCGGCACGGCGCTTATAAGCGCCGCGACCGGAGACGGAATAGACGAGCTTTTGAAGATACTCACAGCCCACTCGAAAGAGGAGCCGCATATGTTCCCCGAGGATACACTCACCGACATTCCCGAAAAGGTAATAGTGGGTGAGCTAATACGCGAGAAGCTTTTGCTAAACCTTCGCGAGGAGTTGCCGCACGGCTGTGCCGTATCGGTAGAAAGCTTCAAGGAACGCGAGAGCAAAGATTTGATAGATATAGAAGCGGAGATTCTCTGCGAGAAAAGCTCTCACAAGGGAATGATAATCGGCAAGGGCGGTTTAATGCTAAAAAAAGTGGGCACCGAGGCAAGGCTTGATATTGAAGATTTCCTTGACTGCCGTGTTAATCTGAAGCTGTGGGTAAAGGTGCGCGAGGACTGGCGCAACCGAGAAAGCTTCATAAATAATTTGGGCTATTAAAGAAATGGTTTGCTTTTCCTTTCATATACTTTTAACAGGGAACGAAAAATAGTTAAAAGTGTAAAGGAGAGGCATTATGGAAAATTTCTATTGGCGCAACTTCACACAAACGGGAAAAATAGAAGACTATCTGATTTACAAAAGCTTTGCTGACGGCAAGGAGGAGCCTTGTGAAAATAACGACGGACGCTCTTGTAATATGGGAGAGCAAGACGGGGGAAGCCGACAGAGTAATTACGTTGCTCACTGAGGGCGGTGTAATAACCGCTTACGCGAAGAATTCCCTTCGTCCGAAGAACAAGCTAACCTCGCCGACGTCGATGCTCTGCTTTTCTAATTTTGAGCTTTATTCCGGCACGAATATGTTTACGGTGGACGACGCACAAATTCGTCACCGCTTCATTAAGCTTTCGGCTGACGTCTGCGGCTATTCGCTTGCCGCTTACTTCTGTGAGCTTTTAAAGCTTCTCGCGCCTATCGAGGATGACGCGGGCGAGTTCCTTTCACTGATGATGAATTCGCTTTACCTAATTAATGAAAAGAAGCGTCCGCTGAGCCTTATAAAGTGCGTTTTTGAAATGAGAATAATGTGTCTTGCGGGCTATATGCCCGACATAACGGAATGTGCTGAGTGCGGCTCTAACAAATCGGAAGGCGGCTTTTTTGACGTAACAAACGGAGTGTTCTACTGTGGCGGTTGCGCTAAAAAAACCGGCAGAGGAGTTAATATTGGTGCCTCTGCTGTTTCGGCAATAAGGCACATTATCTCCGCTGACAGTGGGCGGATTTTTTCCTTTGATATCGGTGATTCGTCGCTTCTTGCACTAAAGGATATCTGCGAAGCATACGTCTCAGTACACGTTGAGCACCGCTTGCCGACTCTCGAATTTTATAATTCTCTTACTACATAAAGGAACGCTATGGATACAACAGGTAAAAGCTGCACCGAAAGGCTGGAGCTGGACAAGATACTTTCACAGATAAGTGAGCTTGCGGTTTGCGAAAAAGCAAAAAGCGGGCTTATTTCGTTACTTCCCACTGTCGATATAGCCGAGGCGGACAGAATGCTGCGCATTACCGACGAGCTGTACAAGCTTATCTCGCGAGGCTCAGCGCCGCCTATTTCCTCGGTTGGTGGAATTGATGAGATAAGCAAGCGCGCCGAAAAGGGCGGTCTCCTTTCAATGGGCGAGCTTTTGACCGTAAAGACGATGCTGAAAAACGCACGGATACTAAATTCTTGGTATAGCAATTCCGACGGCTGCAGCGAGTGTGACCGTCTGCTTTACGGGCTCTACGAGGACGCAAGACTTGAACGTGAAATAGGCGACAGCATACTAAGTGAAACCGAGATGAGCGACGACGCGAGCGGTACGCTGAAAGATATTAGAAAGCAAATTACCCGCGCGGAAAGTTCTATTCGGGACAAGCTTGATTCTATTATTCGCTCAAGCGCCACACAAAAGTATCTTCAAGACGCAGTGGTGACGATGCGTGGCGGGCGGTTTGTTGTACCCGTCAAGCTTGAACACAAGGGTGAGATAAAAGGGCTTGTGCATGACGTTTCCTCAAGCGGCTCGACCTATTTTGTCGAACCTGAGGCAGTGGTTGAGGCAAACAACCGCATTATGGAGCTAAAGGGCGAGGAACAGCGTGAAATTGACAGAATTCTCAGTGTCTTTTCTGAAACCGTGGCGGGCATTGGCGAAAGGCTCAAAGAGAGCTACGCTGCGTTCGTTGAGTTGGATATGGCGCTTGCGAAGGCAAGGTTCTCGGTCAATCGTTCGGCTACGCGTCCAGACCTAAACACCGAAGGAAGGATAATTCTAAAAAAGGCGCGCCACCCGCTCATACCCTCTAAAAGTGCGGTGCCTATCGACATAACGCTCGGAACCGATTACGATTCGCTTATTATTACGGGACCAAATACGGGCGGAAAAACCGTTACCTTAAAGACGGTTGGACTTCTTACGCTAATGGCTATGTGCGGCATATTGATTACCGCGAACGAGGGCTCCGAAATCTGCGTTTTTGAAAAGGTGCTTGTGGATATCGGAGACGAGCAAAGCATAGAGCAAAGCCTGTCTACCTTTTCGTCTCATATAAAAAACATCTCCGAAATAATTAAGGAAGCGAACGATTCATCACTTGTTCTGTTAGACGAGCTTGGTGCGGGAACCGACCCCGCCGAGGGCGCGGCGCTCGCCGTGGCAATACTTGAGCGTCTGCGCGGCTACGGCTCGCGCATGCTTGCCACCACCCATTACGCAGAGCTTAAAATTTATGCTCTTGAAACGGCGCGGGTGCAAAACGCAAGCTGTGAGTTTGACGTAAATAGCCTTCGCCCAACCTATAGACTTAACATAGGAATACCCGGGCGTTCGAACGCCCTGCTAATTGGTGAGCGGCTGGGTTTGGATAACGCCCTTCTTGAAAGCGCGAAGCGAAATATGACAAGCGACGACAGACGCTTCGAAGACGTCTTAAACGAGATTGAAAAGCTTAAAAGCGAGCTTACATTTAAGCAAAACGAGATAGAGGGGCTAAAGGAAAAGGCTAAAGACGAGATAGAGAAAGGGAAGAAGGAACGCGAACGCCTTATCGCGGAAGGAAAGCGCGAGATGGAGGCGGCAAAGCTGAAGGCGCGTAGGATTGTAAGCGATATTTCTGCGAGTGCATATAAACTAATGGACGAAATCCGCGTCCTTGAAAGTGATAAGGAAAAGGACCTTAAGGCGGCACGGCAACGCGCGAAGTCGATAGCGAACAACGACGCTTCAAGGCTTATGGACCTCGCTGACCCAACCGTCGAAAACACCTGCGACTATCCTAACGTCAAAGCGGTGAACGTGGGTGACACGGTCTTTGTAGTGGCGCTTGCAAAGGAAGCGACCGTGAGTTCCATGCCCGACGGTAAAGGCAACGTGGAGGTTAAGGTCGGAAGCATAAAAACAAAGGTGAACATTAAAGACCTGCGAGAGCCGCCGAGAAGTAAGAAGGCGCCCGAAAGAAAGACGTCTTTGGTCAAGATAGGCGGAGCGGAGGATAAACGAAGCGGAAGAAACGAGATTAACCTGCTGGGGCTTACCGTCGAAGAAGCGATTATGGAGGCTGACAGGTTTATTGATTCGGCTATGCTGTCACACCTTAACACGGTATATCTTATCCACGGAAAGGGAACAGGGGCGCTTCGCAACGGAATACAAAGCCACCTCAGAACGCTGAAACAGATCAAGTCGTTCCGTTTGGGCAAGTACGGTGAGGGCGAGGACGGCGTAACGATTGTGGAATTGAAATAGGTTTAAAGAAGGGGATTTGAAGGATATGAACAGAGAGATAAAGATTATTGATTCAACCATCTGGCTCGGAGAGCAGACACCGGGCTATTCGATGAGCGCGTCCGAAAAAACCGAAATAGCGAAGCAGCTGGTGCGGCTCGGTGTAAACATTATTGAAGTAGGCTATCCTTACACTCAAAACGAGGAGGCGATAGCCACTATCTGTGAAAAGGTCTGCGAACCGACTATTTCTGTGATGTGCGACAGTGATTTAAAATCGGTGGATAGAGCGATAAAGGCTGTGTCCGCCGCAAGAAGCGGCAGAATAAGCGTTAACGTGTCGCACGATGAGAACGAAAGTGTGCTGAAAACAGCGATAGAGAAGGCAAAGAAGCACTGTTCAGTTGAGGTGACCATAAAGAACGCAAGCGAAGCGAAAGCGGAGGCGCTTTCTTCCTTTGCAAAGAAAGCCGAAGGTCTTGGGGCGGACGTTGTTTGTGTATGCGACGGAAACGGAAGCTGCGCTCCCAACGAGTTTTACGAGCTTGTAAAGAAGGTAGTATCCGCTGTTGCAATTCCGGTTTCGGTGCTTTGCAACAACGACCTTGGAATGGCTGTGGCAAACACCCTTGCGGCTGTGCGTGCGGGTGCGTCGGAGATAAAGTGCGCTGTGGGAGGCGTAGGCGAAAGAGCGGGCGCGGCGGCGCTTGAGGAAGCGGTCTCTGCGCTTTATGCGAAGCCTGATTATTACAAGGCGAAGACCAGTGTGAATATGCGCAGCGTTTACCGCACAAGCAAGCTTGTTTCAACGGTTTTGGGCTATCAGATAGTTCCGAACAGACCGATTATTGGAGATAACGCCTTTAACGTCTCCGAGGGGGCGGACAAGCTTCTCATTAAGCCCGAAACCATCGGTGTTTTCAGAAACAACCTCGTTCTCGGTAAGTTTACGACAAAGGCTGAATTCAGTGCGAGGGTAATGGAGCTCGGCTACAATCTTACGCCTTCGCAGACAGACGACTGCTTTGAAAAGTTTGTCGAGCTTACCTCAAGGAAAAAAAGCGTTTCCGATAAGGACGTTGAGGCGATTGTCGAGCCGCTCGGCACGGGACTTAAGGACAGCCTTGAGCTTGTGAATTTTGTTATTAATTCAGGTAGCATGTTCCCATCTTCCGCAACAATAATAATGAAGAAGAACGGTCGAGAGATAACAAAGGTTGAAACCGGCGCAGGACCTGTTGACGCGGCGTTTAAGGCGATAGAAAGAATTGCGAAGCTGGACGTTTCGCTCGAAAGCTTCGCGTTGCAATCCGTTACCGAGGGCGAGGACGCACTCGGCGACGCTGTGGTAAAAGTGAAATTCGGCGAGCGGGTTATTACTGGCCGCGGTATAAGCACCGACGTAATAGAGGCGAGCATAAAAGCTTATGTAAACGCGCTGAATAAGATAGCCGCAACGGTAGAAGAACAGGGAAACGAAAGATGAGAATAGCTGACGTTTACAAAAGAAAGAAGCCCGAGCTTTCATTTGAAATTTTTCCGCCTAAGCGCGACACGTCACTTAGCGACATTACCGAAACGCTGGATGTGCTGTGCGAGCTTAAACCCGATTACATAAGCGTTACCTTCGGTGCGGGCGGAACGAGTAACAATAACAAAACGATACAGATAGCTCGGTTAATTAAGGAAAACGGCATAGAGCCGCTTGTCCACCTTACCTGCCGCTGTTATTCTAAAGCCGAAATAGACGGCTTTGTAAAGGAGCTTCAGGCTAACGGTATAGAGAATGTGCTTGCGCTTCGCGGTGACGATAACCCCGCGGCGCCACCGAAATCTGATTTTCTTCACGCAAGCGACCTTACGGCATATTTAAAGTCAACCACCGATTTCTGTATAGGCGGCGCGTGTTATCCCGACTGTCATCCCGAATCCTTTGGGCGCGTTGACGAGATGGAGCACCTCAAAATGAAGGTGGACGCTGGCACGGATTTTCTTGTAAGCCAGCTTTTCTACGATAACGACAGATTCTTTTCTTTCGTCGAGGATTGTCGAATTGCGGGGATAAAGCTGCCTATTTCAGCGGGCATTATGCCGGTGCTGAACAAAGCGCAGATAGAACGTATGACCGGACTTTGCGGCGCAACGTTACCTGATAGTTTTAAGCGTATACTTAGCCGATATGAGAACGACAGTGAAGCACTCTTTGACGCGGGCATATATTATGCGCTAAGTCAGATAATCGACCTTATTGCCACAGGCGCAGAAGGAATCCATATCTATACCATGAACCGCCCGTCGGTTGCGAAGCGAATATGCGACGGAATTAAAAACCTTATTTAACTGCTAAGCAAAGAGCCCAATGTCATTTACTTAATCAAAAGAATATAGCATTGTAGCGACATAATAAGGACAGAGCCTTTTTGCTCTGTCCTTTTACCGTTGTACTCAAATCAGATTCATTGTCTTCGGTCTACTCTTTAAATTATCGTTGCTCTACAAGCGAAAAAGACTAAAGTGCATCTTTGAGCAACTCAAACGTGTTTGCGACAGTTTTATAAGCTTTCTTGAAAAGAACGAGCGTGTATCAGAAGCAAAAGAAATAAAGGCGATAATGAACAATCCGTTAGAACACGTGTAACCCACATCGAAACTATAAACTAAATATAATTATTACCGCGAGATGTGTTTTGTGTTGTAGCTTTTATGGCTATAAGTTTGCAATTCACATCTTTTTTGTTGCTCATTTACTCCAAATTAATTGAATTTCTCGATTTGCTTTGTATCCTTCAATTTCACAATGATGGTTTACTTTGTTTCATATGCGCAACCTGTACTTAACTAAATGATAGTGCCCGAAAGACTGCTTTTTCATGCTATAGTTTCGACAAAATTCGACCTTCGCGGCAGGTATAATCTTTAAGCAGAGGTTGAGTTATGGTTGCTGTTGTATACATAGACATACTTGTAATTGTGAATTTTATTATCAACTACTTTTTGATTTCGCTGACAGCTTTTTTTACGAGCGAGGTGAAAAGGCGGCTTCGTTTTGTTTTAGCCTCATTTGTCGGCGCTTTGTTTTCGCTTTCGCTACTGCTTCCGCAGTTGCCGGACGGCATAAGCACACTGACTAAGTTAATAGGTGCGGCGGCTATGGCGAGCGCGGCGTTTGGTGTAAGGGGCATAAAGCGGCTTATAAGAAACAGCGCGTATCTGTTTGTCTCATCATATATATTCGCAGGACTAATCTTTTCGTTAAAAAAGTTAACCTCCTCACGCTCGCTCGTGCTTAATAACCACAACGTATATATTGGAATTTCACCAGTGTTTTTAATAGTAACGGTGCTTGCGCTTTATCTTCTTTTGACACTTGCGGAGCTTTTGTTTAAAAAGCCCAAGCAGCTTTCAAAAACCGTGACTGCCACGCTTGTAAGTGAACGCGGCAGCGCCGATTTTCTCGCTTTAGTAGACAGCGGAAACAAGCTTCGCGACGTCGCCACAAGCAGCGCAGTAATTGTGCTGAAAAGGAGCTTTGCGAAAAAACTGATTGATGATAACGCGCTATTGGCGCTCGACGAATTTGAAAGCGACGGCTGCAGCGAAAGTGCGCTTTTGAAGGTGCAAAGGTTTTCGCTAATCCCCTTTACCACCGTTTCAGGAAGCGGTATGCTTCTCGGGTTTTACGGCAGAAGGTGTACCGTAAAGGTCGGCGGCGGAGTTTGTGAGATGACACGTCCGGTCTTCGCCTTTGCGCGTGACGATTTTATAAGCGGCGCCGACGGTCTGTTAAGCTACGATTCTTTGTTTTTGGAGTAAAAAAATGAAATTGTTTTTGATTAGACTTTCCTTGCTTGCCGAGCGTTTTATTATCTGGGCTGGCGGCGGCGAGGGAATTTTTTATGTTAACGGACCCGAAACCCTTCCCGCACCGATAAGCAAGGAGGAGGAAGTAAGGGTTTTTAAAGAGCTTGAGGAGGGCTCAAACGAAGCAAAGAATATTCTGATAACACATAATCTTAGACTTGTAGTCTATATAGCAAAAAAGTTTGAAAAGGAAGGCGCTAGCTTTATCCACATAGTAGATT
>CAZUOY010000034.1:16697-18445 GCA_964622315.1 uncultured Oscillospiraceae bacterium
TTGAATCCACGGGAATAAACATTGAAGATTTGGTTTCTATCGGTACAATCGGGTTAATAAAGGCGGTAAACACCTTTACACCCTCTAAAAACATTAAGCTTGCGACCTACGCCTCGCGATGTATCGAAAACGAAATTTTAATGTTTCTTCGCAAAAGCTCTGGTAAACGACAGGAGCTTTCAATAGACGAGCCGCTCAATATTGATTGGGACGGAAATGAACTACTGTTATCCGACATTCTCGGTACCGATAACGACGTTGTTTCAAAGGATATCGAAACACAAGCGGAAAGCGAGCTGATTAGGCGACTTGTTGGCGAGCTGGGGCGCAGAGACAAGGAGATAATCTGTCTTCGCTTCGGTCTTTGTGGTCAGCGTGAGCATACCCAAAAAGAGGTCGCAGACCTTATCGGTATTTCACAGTCATACATTTCAAGACTGGAGAAAAGAACTATAGCAAAGCTTAAACGCGAGCTTGAAAGAGAAACAGTGTAAGGGGCGCTTTCGCGCCCCTTTTATATTGCCTGTTTAATTCTTTTCAATGCGCTCTTTTCAAGGCGGCTCACCTGAGCTTGGCTTATTCCGATAAGCCTTGCAACCTCCATTTGAGTTTGACCGTTAATGAAACGAAGCGACAGAATCTGTTTTTCTCGCTCGGGCAGCGTTTCAATTACCTGACGAAAGGATATCTCACACACCCAGTCGCTCTCGCTTACACCTGAGCCAATCTGGTCGAACACAAAAGAGGAGTCACCGCTGTCCGAATAAAGCGGCTCGTAAAGCGATACGGGGTCCACGACTGACTCTAACGCCGCTACCACGTCGCATGAGGATATTCCTAAGCCTTCGGCAATTTCGGATACCGTCGGCTCGCGTGAGTTTTTGTTCTGAAGCCGCTCCTTCTCCTGCATAGCCCTATACGCGGTGTCGCGCAGTGAGCGACTGACCCGCACGGAGTTGTTGTCTCGCAGATATCGTCTGAGTTCTCCGACTATCATAGGAACGGCATATGTTGAGAACCTTACGCCGAGGGTTAAATCGAAGTGGTCTATTGCCTTTAATAAGCCGATACAGCCCACCTGAAAAAGGTCGTCAGGCAGTTCATTTCGGTTAAGAAAACGCTGAATAATACTAAGCACAAGCCGAAGGTTGCCCGAGACCAGCGCGTCACGCGCCGCCGAATCGCCTTCGCGAACCTTCTTCAAAAGCTCAAGCTTTTCGCTCTCCTTGAGTACCGTCAGCTTCGCTGTGTTTACGCCGCAGATTTCCACCTTGCAGTTATACAAATCAACACCGTCCTTTGGGTAGAGTATTGTCAAAGAACAAAGTGTTAATACCGCCATTATTTTCCTAATAATTTTTGCTTGTACAGCATAGAATTAGGTAAAAATATTGGGGGTGGATTATGCTTTTTTCAGAACTCTGCGAAAAGGAAGTGGTAAACATCAAAACAGGGGCGAGGCTTGGGCTTATCGACGACATTGAATTTGACGAGAACTCGTTTGAAATCAAGAGGCTTTACCTGTACGGAAAGAGCGAGTTTTTTGGGTTGCTCGGAAGACACGAGGATATAGTAATCGACCGTGCTGAAATTGATAAGCTGGGGGACGATATTGTGCTCGTGAAAAGCGAGGCGGAGCGAAGGAGCGCCGTTAAAAGAAAATATAAATAGGTACTTGCAAAGAAATATGCCACTGTGATATAATAATTCGGCAATTCGCACGCGCCTTATACGTTCTCGCGAGTGCC